>NZ_CP069128.1:2507002-2845504 GCF_029637485.1 Sphingomonas sp. LHG3406-1
CTTCGCTTTGCTGCGCCCGGCGCAGCAACACGAATCCCAGGTAGCCGATGGCGGGCAGGGCAATGAGGCGCCACGGCCCTTGCACGAGGATCCCGCCCAGGCAGACGATGACGGCGGCACCGACGACCATCGCTTGCCGCCATGACGTCATCGCAGGCCTGCCGGAGGGTCGCCTTGCCCCCACATCATCGATCATTTTTCGGACCCCCAGCTTTCTGCAGCGCCCGAGTCGGAATCCGCAGAAACGAAAAGTTCTCATGCAATCCCAATGGGATCAACGTCTGGGACCCGACATTGATTCGATCTGCTGTTTCGGAGCGTCAGCCCATCGATCGGATTTTTCGGTCAGAACGCCGAAGATTGTTTGTTTGGGTCGATGATGCGCGCAAGCTAGGGGACGCTCGAACGATTCACCCTTGAGGAGCTTTCATCCATGGACGCAAAGACCGGCGATCTCCCCGGCGGCTGCCCTTTCCACCAGGAAGGCAAGGTCCGCTCACTGCTCGGGCGGCAGAACAAGGATTGGTGGCCCGAAGCGCTGCCGGTCGACATCCTCACCCAGGGCGGCCTGTCGCCCGACCCGATGGGCTCGGACTTCAGCTATGCCGAGGCGTTCAATGCGCTCGACTATGATGCGCTGAAGGCCGACCTCACGGCGCTGATGACCGACAGCAAGCCGTGGTGGCCGGCTGACTATGGTCATTATGGCCCGTTCATGATCCGCATGGCCTGGCACGCCGCCGGCACCTACCGCACGGCCGATGGCCGCGGCGGCGCCAATTCGGGCCAGCAGCGCTTCGCCCCGCTCAACAGCTGGCCGGACAACGGCAACCTCGACAAGGCCCGGCGCCTGCTTTGGCCGATCAAGCAGAAGTACGGCAAGAACATCAGCTGGGCCGACCTGTTCATCCTCGCCGGCAATGTCGCGATCGAGAGCATGGGCGGGCCGGTGTTCGGCTTCGGCGGCGGCCGCCGCGACGTGTTCGAGCCCGAGCGGGACATCTACTGGGGCGCCGAGGAGCAGTGGGTCGCCGCCGAGGAAACCCGCATCCAGCCCGACCGCGAGATGGCGCTGGAGCATCCGCTCGCCGCCATCCAGATGGGCCTGATCTACGTTAATCCGGAGGGCCCGGGCGGCAATCCCGACCCGCTGCAGTCCGCGCGCGACATCAAGATCACCTTCGAGCGCATGGCGATGAACCATGAGGAGACCGTTGCGCTGACCGCCGGCGGCCACACCTTCGGCAAGGCTCACGGCGCGGGCGATCCAAGCCACGTGGGCGAAGCGCCGGAAGGCTCGGACATCGCCATGATGGGCCTCGGCTGGACCTCCACCCACGAGAGCGGGATGGGCGAGCACACGATCACGAGCGGAATCGAGGGCGCCTGGGTGAACACCCCGACCGAGTGGAGCGAAAACTACTTCCGCCTTCTCCTCGACTATGAATATGAGCTGGTGAAGTCGCCCGCCGGTGCCCAGCAGTGGCAGCCGATCAACCAGCGCGAGGAGGACAAGGCGCCCGCCGCGCATGACCCGTCGATCCGCGTTCCGACCATGATGACCACCGCCGACATGGCGCTCAAGGTCGACCCGGAATTCCGCAAGATCAGCGAGAAGTTCCGCAACGACCATGAGGCGTTCAAGGACGCCTTCGCCCGCGCCTGGTTCAAGCTGACCCACCGCGACATGGGTCCCAAGGTCCGCTACCTCGGGCCGGAAGTCCCGGCCGAGGATCTGATCTGGCAGGACCCGGTGCCGGCCGGCAAGGACCCCTCCTCGGCCGAAGTCGAGCGCTTCAGCAAGGCCATCCTCGATGCCGGTTTCACCGTCGGCCAGCTGGTCAAGACGGCCTGGGCCTCGGCCTCGACCTACCGCAAGTCGGACCACCGCGGCGGTGCCAACGGCGCGCGCATCCGCCTTGAGCCGCAGCGGGGCTGGGACGTCAACGAGCCGGAGGAACTGGACCGCATCCTCGCCAAAATCGAGGAGCTGCGCGGCGAACTGTCGATGGCCGATGCCATCGTGCTCGCCGGCTCGGCGGCGGTCGGCAAGGCCGCGCGCGACGCCGGCTTCGACGTCACCGTGCCCTTCCAAGGCGGCCGCGGCGACGCCACGCAGGAGTGGACCGACGCCGACAGCTTCGCGGTGATGGAACCGGCGGCCGACGGCTTCCGCAACTATCTCAAGACCAAGCACAGCGTGAAGACCGAGGAACTGCTGGTCGACAAGGCATCGCTGCTCGGCCTTTCCGTGCCGGAGATGACGGTGCTGCTGGGCGGCCTGCGCGTCCTCGGCGCGACCTACAAGAACCGTCCCGAAGGCGTGCTGACCAACCGTGTCGGCCAGCTCACCAACGACTTCTTCGTCAACCTGCTCGACAACGATACCTTCTGGGAAGTGATCGACACGTCGGGCGACGAGGAGTTCATCGGCTATGATCGTGGCGGCCGGACCGAGAAATGGCGGGCGACCCGCACCGACCTCATCTTCGGCTCGAACAGCCAGCTTCGCGCCACCGCCGAAGTCTATGCCGAGAAGGGCAACGAACTGCTGTTCGTCCGGCACTTCATCGATGCCTGGGTCAAGGTGATGAACGCCGATCGCTTCGACCTGCTGCCGTCGGCCAAGGTCTCGGCCGATCAGGCTGGGGACGGCACCAACCGCGGGGTGTGATCTCTGTGCCTCCCCTGCGAGGGGGAGGTGCCTCGATCAGGCGGAGGGGGCTTGGCTTACGGTAGCCGGGCCCCCTTCGGTGTTCTTGCGCATGGCGGTTTCCCCTACAGGGGCGATGCCCGTCACCGCAGCCGCCGCAACTCCTCCGCCAGCAAGCGGAACTCCGCCTCCCGCGGGCTCCCCTGCCGCCAGATCAGCGCGATCTGCCGCAATGCCTGCTCCGACACCAGGGGGCGGACCTCGACCTGGGTCCCGTCGAGCAATCCCGCCTCGACCGCCATCTCCGGCACCAGCGTCACGCCCAGCCGATTGTCGACCATCTGCACCAATGTGTGCAGGCTCGTCCCCAGCATCATCGCCGAGGCGCGCAGCTCCGGGCGGTTGCACGCCGCCAGCGCATGGTCCTTCAGGCAATGCCCGTCCTCGAGCAGCAGCATGCGGCTGACGTTGATCTGCTCCGGCCGCACGTCCGGGTCGGTCATCTCCCCCGGCGCCGAGGCGACCAGCAGCCGGTCCTCGAACAATGTCTCGGCGGCGATGTCGCCGCATTCGAACGGCATCGCCAGCAGCACGCAATCGACCAGCCCGCGCTGCAGGCTGTCGCAGGCCGCCCCGCTTGGCTCCTCGCGCAGGAACAGCTTGAGGCTCGGATGATCCGCCCTCAGCTTGGGCAGCAGGGGCGGAAGCAGGAACGGCGCGATGGTCGGGATCACCCCCATCCGCAGCTCGCCCGTCAGCGGTTCGCGCTCGGCCTGCGCCATGTCGGCCAGCTCCTCCGCCGCCCGCAGCACCAGCCTTGCCTTGGCGACGATCCTGATGCCCAGCGGCGTGAAGCGGGTCACCCGCCGCGACCGCTCGACCAGCATGGACCCGAGCAGCGCCTCCAGCTCCCGCAAGCTGGCCGACAGGGTCGACTGCGTGATGAAGCAGCTCTCCGCCGCCCGGCCGAAATGGCCATGGTCGTGAAGCGCCACCAGATACTGGAGCTGCCGCAGGGTAGGGAGGAAGGTCGTCATCGTTTCCTTCAATCAGTGCGACCGCTCTTAGTTGTTGGAACGAACAATGCATAGCTGGCATTACGCTTGGCAACGGACTTGCCCGACCCCCTGCGTGGCAAGCCGGGCCGCCGCCGCCGACCATATTCACGGTCTCCCCCTTGGACCACTGGACGCGGCGGCGGCCACCCTCCTTGATAGCTCCCGTATTGCGCCCACAACACACCTGGACGACGACAGGGATGGCGGGATGCGCACAGCGACGGTGGTGACGGGACGGCGGTCATGACCATTGCTCGCGACCCGACGGCCTGACCGGCCAGCTGACCGGTCAGTCGCCGGTCCGGCTGGAGGCGCTTGGGCCGCGCGAGTTCCGGACGGTCGGCATCGATGCCCGCCCCGCTTTCGAGAACCGAAAATGGGCTCTCAATCAGCCTTGATCGCCAGCCCTGATCGTCATTCCTGGGGGGCGCAAGCTGTCCATCATGGCCGGACGATGGCCATGGTGAATAGTTTGCGATACGAACCATGAAGGTTCATTCCTGGCGTGAGCGCGACCTTGCTGCCCCTTGTCGGCCACTTCCTTCCCGGCTGCCTGTTCGCAGGACGCGGCGCTCCGTTGCGAAGTGGACAAAGTGAAATTGAAGGCAGATTTTCTCTTTTCGGCGGGGCCGGTCAGTCCCGCAGCGGACTTCCCGCCAGGCCCTCGATCTGTGCCGCGGCCACTTGCCGGACCGCTTCCCGGTCGAGCCCGCATGCGCGGGAGATCTCCTCGCCCGCCAGGCTGTCGCCGATCGCCAGCAGGGTCAGGCTCAAGGTCATGCGGTCGACCGGTCGCGGATCGCCGAGCGCGCGCATGGTCCGGATGATTCGCTCGATGGTGGCGATCACGGGCTCCAGGGCTTCCCGCTGCCGGGTGAGGGCGATCCAGCCGATCAGCTCCCCGGCGCCCTCGCGGCGAAAGGCCTCGAACATGGCATCGACGACGTCCCGCTCCGTGCCGGTGCCTGCCCGGCGCTGCTCGATCGCGCCTTCGATGGACGCGGAGACGGTCTGCGCGATGTCCTCTGCCAGCGCCCGCTGCAGCCCGGCGGCCGATCCGAAATGATGGAGGAGGTTGGCATGGGTCCGACCGACGCGCGCGGCCACCGCCTGCAGCGTCACCGCCGCGGCGCCCTCGCTCTTCAGCAGGTCGCGCGCCGCAGCCATGGCAGCCGCGCGGCTCTCCTCAGGGGAAACTCTTTTCCGCACCAATGGTTTTATTGACATTCTTGTTAGCAATCATCAGATAGAGCGTCCGTCGATGAGTGGAGGACCAGCATGAGCGTGGCAAGTCTGGAGCGAGCATCGGTGACTCCGGAAGATCTCACGATCACGCCGCGCGACCGCCGTTTCGGCCGCGACGAGCAGACGCCGCGCTGGTGGCTCAACAACTCTCCCTATGAAACCGCGCTCTACAATGCGCTGTCGGCCACCTTCCCCAAGGGCGAGGCCTATTTCATCGAGAGCATCCGTGCGTTCCGCGATGCTGCGGACGAGAAATTGACGGGCGAGATCCGCGCCTTCACCACGCAGGAAGTGATCCACAGCCGCGAGCATCTCGCCTTCAACCGCCGCGCGGTCGAAGCGGGCTACGACCTCGCGCCGCTCGAGAAGACGGTCGACGAGAGCCTCGCCCTGCTGAAGGGGCGGCCGCCCATTCTCGACCTCGCCGCGACCATGGCGCTGGAGCATTTCACCGCGATCATCGCGCACGAGATGCTCGCCAATCCGCGCCATCTCGTCAACGCCGATCCCGCGACTGCCGACCTGTGGCGCTGGCATGCGGTCGAGGAGATCGAGCACAAGGGCGTCGCCTATGACACCTGGCTCGCGGCGACCAGGGACTGGACCCGCTTCAAGCGCTGGAAGGTGAAGAGCATCCTGATGCTGCTCGTCACCCGCAATTTCGTCCAGCACCGCACCCAAGGCGTGCTCGAACTGCTCCGCCAGGACGGCATCACGGGCCTTCGCGCCTGGGCCGGCGCCCTGTGGGTGATGTGGGGCCGGCCCGGCATCTTCCGCAAGGTCGGCGCCGCCTGGCTGAGCTACTTCCTGCCCCGCTTTCACCCGTGGAACGAGGATGACCGCGCCCTCATCCGCGGCTGGGACGCGACCTACGACTATCGCCAGGAGCCGCCTGCGCGGCGGGTGCGCAAGGCGGCCTGAGGAGGCTCAGGCCGCCAGCGCTTCCTCCGCGCAGCCGAGGTCGAGCGTGAACAGCTTGCACAGCTGCGCGCCGCCCCGGGCGCAGCTGTAGCGCGGCGCGGTCCGTCCGGTCGCCTTGAAGCCGAGCTTCTCCAGCACCCGCCCGCTCGCCGGATTGTCGATGAAGTGCCCGGCCTCGACCCGGCATAGCCCGATGGTGCGGGCGATCTCGATCAGCTGGCGACCGGCCTCTTCGGCATAGCCGTTGCCCCAGTGGGCACGGGCGATCCAGTAGCCGATCTCGACCCCACCCGACGGGGTCCGGCTGAAGCCCGCGCCGCCGACCAGCTCCGGCGCCCCGTCGGTGCGGCGGAAGAGCAGGAAGGTCGGCAGCACCGGATCCTGCGGCTTGTCGAGGAAGGTCTTCGCCTCGTTGACCCCATAGGGCCAGGGCGCGGTGGCGAGATTGCGCACGATCGCCTCGTCGGCAATGGCGCGGGCAAGCGCCGGCGCATCCTCGGCCCAGCCGGGTCTCAGCAGCAGTCTCTCGGTACGAGCAAACATCTTGGACCTCTCTTCCCCGCGGCCCCGCTACCGGGACCAAGTGACAGTTTCGGGAGAAGAAAAAGAAAGGGAGAAGAGGGGGCTTCCCTCTTCTCCCTTCCAGGTCCTCGGATGAGATCCTGTACCGGGCTGCCCCCTCCTGGGGCGGCCCGTCAGCTACCAACCCCTATTCGGCTGCTTCCGCCATCGCCGGCATAATTGCCTCTACGTGGACGTACTTGCGGCCTTGACGACCGTCGCGGAACGCGACTTTCCCGTCGGTAAGGGCGAACAGTGTGTGGTCCTTTCCAAGCCCGACGTTCGACCCCGGATAGACGCGGGTGCCGCGCTGGCGCACGATGATGTTGCCGGCGACGACAGCTTCGCCACCGAACTTCTTCACGCCAAGGCGCTTGCTCTCGGAATCGCGGCCGTTACGCGACGAGCCGCCTGCTTTCTTATGTGCCATGGTTCTTAAGCCTTCGGAGTCTTCTTGGCCTTGCCCTTAGCAGGCGCAGCATCCTGAGTCGAGTTGGTCGCGTCCTGGGTCGCTTCGACGCCGGCGTCGGCCGGAACCACGCCCTCGTTCGAGGCGACCTGGCTCTCGTCGATCTCGGCCGGAGCCGGAGCCGCCTTGGCCTTCTTCGGTGCCGCCTTCTTGGATTCGCCACCCTGCGCCTGCTGGTCGCCGATCGACACGATCTTCAGGATCGTGTGCTGCTGGCGGTGCCCCTTCTTGCGGCGGTAGTTGTGCCGGCGGCGCTTCTTGAAGACGATGACCTTCTCGCCCTTGGCCTGGGCGACGATCTCGGCGGCGATGGTCAGGCCGTCGGTACCCTTGAGGTCCGAGCCGTCGCCCGCGAGCAGGACGTCGGAGAGGGTGATGCTGTCACCGGCGTTGCCGTCCAGCTTCTCGACGACGATCTTGTCACCCGGCGACACGCGATACTGCTTGCCGCCGGTGCGGACGATAGCGAACATGGGCCTCTTCTCTTTTCTTATGCTCTGTTAAAGCGTGGATTTCGTCACCCATGCGGCAGCGTGGCGCCGGCCCGCGCGGGAAAGCGTGCCCCCTAGGTGAGGAGGGCCGCCCCTGTCAACCAATCAGCCGCCTCATCAGACCGGATAGGCGGTCGAACTCTTGCACCGTTCCATCGCGAACTTGCTGGTCACGTTCTTGAGCGGACCGGCGGCGATCAGCTGCTTATAGAAGGTGTCGAAATGCGCCATGTCGCGGACGGCGACGCGGAGCCAATAGTCGGTCTCGCCGGCCATCCGCACCACCTCCAGCACTTCGGGCAGGACCGAGACGCCGGCCAGAAACTTCTCCTGCCACTCCGGGCTGTGGTCGCGCGCCTCCACCTCGATGAAGACGATCAGGCCAAGTCCGAGCGCCTGCGGATCGACCAGCGCCACCGTCCGCTCGATCACGCCCGCCCCCCGCAGCTTCTGGATTCGGCGCCAGCAGGGAGTGGGGGACAGGCCGACCCGGCCGCCGATCTCAGCGACCGGCAGAGTCGCATCCTGCTGCAGGATCGCGAGGATCCGTCGATCAGTCTCATCCATTTTCATGACGAAGCCAATTTGAGCACGATTTTGCCGGAAGGCAAGGAGTGCTGCACCCTGCTTGTTATTTGGCACCTCCTCTTGCCCCCGGTGTCACGTAGAGGCAATTTGACGATGTTCCGGGCGGGATGGTCTTGATCAGAGCACGCAAGATTATTCCAACTTCGGGATGGCCGGCAGCCGTGGCGCCCATTCGTGTCAGGCTGCCGGCCTTCTTTTCGCTTCCACGAACGACGGTCGTCCGGTGGCCCCTCCCGCCGGGCGGCTTCGTGGCGGGAGTGTCACCGGGGGTTCGGCAGCAGTTGCGGCATGGTGACGGCATCGGCGCATAGCTCCGCCGAAAGTCCGGGCATCCTCCCGTCGCTGCTGCCAATGCTGATGTCACCGAAGCTGGGGGAGGCGGATGCCGGGGCGTCCGAAGCAACAGGGATCATCTGCCCTTACCAGCCATATTCCGGTGCCCCTGCTCACGATAAGCCCGCTTGCGTTCATCGCCGCGACGCCTGTTAGGGCCAGGAAGCACCGCCGCCGCCAGCGGGAAGCGAGTCCGGCACGAAAGCCGAGGTTCCGCCCGACCATACCATCGTCGTTACCGGCACCCGCCGCACCGATCGCACGGTCGCGGGTTCGCCGGCCGCCGTGGACATCATCCCCATGGACCAGCTGAGTTCGTCGGGCCTTGGGGAGACCAGCAAGGTCCTCAACAACCTCGTCGTCAGCTTCAACGATCCGAGACCGTCCATCGCCGCACTCATTGCACAGGTAGAAGCTGGCAGCCCGCGTTCCGGGCGAGACCGCCCTCAGTGGCGATGCTGCGGGCGGAGCTTGTAGCGGCCGGGCTCGAACGCCTCGAACAGATTGGCAATGGCCGGATGATCGACCGGCTCGTCATCCTCGTCAGGAACCAGGTTCTGCTGCGAGACATAGGCGACGTAGCTGCCTTCGCCATTTTCGGCGAGCAGATGGTAGAAGGGCTGTTCCTTCGAAGGCCTGATCTCCATCGGGATGGCCTGATACCATTCCTCGCTGTTGGCGAAGACCGGATCCACGTCGAAGATCACGCCGCGGAAGTCGAGCAACCGATGCCGCACCACTTCGCCAATGCCGAAGCGGGCACGCGCCACGGGCGAGGCCTGAACTTCATTCATGGAGTTGGAACGATCGGTAAGCGGCATGGCTGCAACTTAAGTGATTGCCATGCATCCGCAAGTGGCAGGCCGTGCGTCAGAAGGGGACGCTGTCGCCTTTCCAGTCGAAGAAGCCGCCGCTGTCTGCCGGCGAAAGCCCATCCAGCACGGCAAGCAGCCGCTCGGCGGATTGAGCGGCGGTGAACAGCTTTCCCGGTGCCACGCCCGCCTGGAACGGCCGGCTCATCGCGGTGTCGACCGTGCCGGGGTGAAGCGCGACCAATACGGCATCGGGACGGGTTCGGCCCAGCTCGATTGCCGCTGTGCGCACCAACTGGTTGAGCGCCGCCTTGCTTGCCCGGTAGCCATACCAGCCACCCAGGCGATTGTCGGCAATGCTTCCCACCCGCGCCGAGAGGAAGGCTGCCACGCTGCGGCCGTTCCGGCTAAGCAGGGGCGCGAAGTGACGCAGGACCAGGGCCGGCCCGATCGCATTGACGAGGAAGGCACGCTGCAGTCGCTCGGGATCGAGCTCCCTCATCGACCGCTCGGGCTTCATCGCACCCTCATGAAGAATGCCGGTGGCGACGATCAGCCGATCGATGGTCGCGAAGGGCAGGCTTGCGGCGGCGGCGGCGATCGACGCCTCGTCCGCGTAGTCCAAACCATTGTCGCGGCGCGACAGGCGGTGGACGGTCTCTCCGGCCGCTTCGAGTCGCTCCGCAACGGCAGCGCCGATTCCTCCTGATGCTCCGATGACGATGCTGTTCATGGGGTCGCCTTCAAGCCTGTTCGCGCGTCGCCGCCAAGCTGGGCGAGGGACCAATATCCGCTAGGCAAGGCCGAATGGCGCTGCTAGGGACCCGCCGCGACCCCCCGGCCCTCCCGCCGGTGCCCAAGGTCTCTCGCGCGGAGAGGTGGCTGAGTGGTCGAAAGCACCGCACTCGAAATGCGGCGTGCCCTCACGGGTACCGTGGGTTCGAATCCCACCCTCTCCGCCATTTTCCGGATCTGCGCGCCGACCGGCATATCGCAGGCGCGGATGCCGGTCTAAGGTCGTCCACGGACAGGTCGGGGTTTTCCAGCATCATCCGCTCGATCGAGCGGTCGCTCAAAGAGCTGACCGACTGGCTGATCTGCACCGCCACGACGGACAAGATGACGAGATCGTCATGAGCGAGAGGCTGTCGCCCACGCGGTCGAAGCCCCGTCCGCACTCTCCGGCCCCTGATCCCAAGGCGACGCGGTCGTCGCGATATCAAGAGCTGCAGTCACGCACCTGTCGCCTGACGGACAAGCAACTGTCGGAAACGAGTCACGGCGGTGTCTCTGGTGCGAACTAGCGCCCCCTTCACAACGTTGACGGGGGGTCACTGAAATGAACGTCGTTCGCACCGGCGCTTTTGCCGGCGTATCGCTGCTTTCGCTGTGCGCTGTTCCGGCGTTTGCCCAGACTGCGGCGCCTGCCGTCGACACCGTCCAGACGACGAGCGATGGCGGGTCGACCGAGGACGATGAGAAGCGCACCGCGCAGGAAATCGTCGTTCAGGCGAACATCGGCTATCGCAACCGTTCGGAGACGCCCGAGCCCGTGCTGGTGTACGACACCGATTATTTCCAGCGCTTCGAGCCGCTCACCATCGGCGATGCGCTGAAGCGCGTGCCGAGCGTCACCTTCCTGTCCGACGTCATCGAGAGTGACGGCGCCCGCCTGCGCGGCCTCGACCCGGGCTACACCCAGATCCTGATCAACGGCGAGCGGGTTCCAGGCGCCAATGTCGACCGTAGCTTCTTTCTCGACCGCATTCCGGCCGAACTGGTCGACCGAGTCGAGATCGTCCGCTCCAATTCCGCCCGCCGCACTGCCGATGCGGTCGCCGGCACGCTCAACATCGTCCTTCGCGACGCCTTCAAGTTCGACGGCGGTTATGCGCGGGTCGGCGGTCTGCTGTTCGACGATGGCAAGGTGAAGCCCAATGTCGGCGCGGTGTTCGGCGGCCAGCTCGGCCCCGGCCGGCTGCTGGTCGGCGGCAACATCCAGGGCCGCTACAATCCCAAGCTCAAGTCCAGCCTGCGCTTCGGGGATTCGCCCGAGAACAATCCCGCCTACCGCACCGAGGATTTCGACAATCGCGAGGATCAGACCGACACCCGCGACGGCACCGACTATAACGTCAACGCCTCCTACGGCATCGACCTTGGCACCACGCGGCTCGAACTGAGCGGCTTCTACGTCCACACCGACCGCACCGAGGACGAGCGCAGCTACGAATATGATGATCCCATCGCCGAAACTGGTCCGGTCCGCGCGCCGACCAACGGCAATCTCCTGACCGACAATGCCAATGTGAACCGCATCGACCAGGACAGCTATTCACTCGCCGCCAAGCTCGGCCAGGACTGGAGCGCCGGCACCACCACCGCCCGCTTCGGCACCGCGCGCTTCCGGCAGGACAGCATCGAGACCGAGTTCGAGGTGGATTTCGACCGGTCGACCCCGCGCTTCACCGGCGACCTGACGCTCACCGACATCGATGACCGGGAATATAGCCTCGGCCTCGACCACAAGGTGCCGCTCGGGTCGGGCGCTGCCTTCCTGTTCGGCGGCTATCTCCAGGACAAGCGCCGCGACACGGACATCGCGACGGACCGCAACCGCTTCAACCTGACCGCCGGCGACCGCAACTATGACCAGTTCTCGCGCAACCCGACCGGGCTTCAGACCCCGTTCGACCCGGTTGTGGGGATTGTTGGGGGGGTCAATCGTATCGAGGAAGATCGTCGAGATCTGTTCGCGCTGGTGGAGGGCAAGGGCGGCGGACTGCGTTGGGAAGCGGGTGTCCGCTACGAGCACACCAAGGTCCGGGTCGACGATCTGCTCGAGGACGTGCAGTCCAGCACCGATTATGGCCTTCTGCTGCCGTCCGCGTCGATCAAGGCCGACCTGACCGCGCGCGACCGGCTCACGGCGTCCGTCGCAAGGACCAATCGCCGCCCGCGCCTCGACTATCTCTCGCCGGCCACGCTCGAGGAGGAGCTTGGCGACAACGACCTGCGCGGCAATCCTCGCCTCAAGCCGGAGACCGCCTGGGGCATCGATGTCGGCTATGAGCGGCGGATCGGCCGGACGGGCGTCGCCGGGGTCAATGTCTTCTACCGCAAGGTGAAGGACCTGGTGGAGATCGCCAATACCGGCGAACTCCGGATCGAGGACGAAGGCACGGAGGACGAGGAGAGCTTCCTCATCTTCCAGCCGCGCAATACCGGCGACGGCAAGGCCTGGGGCATCGAGTTCGACCTGTCGGCCAGCCTCGGCTTCATCGGCCTGCCGGACACCGGCGTGTTCGGCAACCTGTCGCTGCTCGACAGTTCGATCCGCGACTTCGCCGGAAAGCGCCGCTTCAACGACCAGTCCAAGTACGTGTACAACTTCGGCTTCATCCAGAACCTGCGCAGCTGGGACGCGGCGTTCGGCGCCACCTACCGCAAGCAGGGCCGGGCCTTCGGACGGGTGGTGGCCGAGGAAGTTCGCACCACCTATGGCGCCGACCTCGAAGTCTTCGTGGAGAAGCGCCTGTTCAACAAGCTGACCATCCGCGCGGTCGGCTCCAACCTCCTCAACGGCAAGAAGAAGGAGGTCTTCAACAAGTTCGCCACCATCGACGAGCAGCTTGACCGCGAGTTCGACGAATATGAGCTCGAGGTCGAGGAAGCGGGGCCGGTGTTCCAGATCGCCGCGCGGTACGCCTTCTGATGCGCGCGGTCCTCAGCCTGTCGGCCCTGCTTCTCGCGGGCTGCGCGACTCCGAGCCAGCCCGTCGCGGACCTACCGGTGACGACGGCGACCGTCACCGCCCGGGGCGAAACCGTCCCGGTCGGCACCGCCAACGCCGACGCGGCCGACGACCCGGCCATCTGGCGCAACGTCCGGCGGCCGGCAGACAGCCTGATCGTCGCCACCGACAAGAAGGCCGGCCTCTACGTCTATGGGCTCGACGGGCGCGTGCGCTCCTTCGTGCAGGCCGGCCAGGTCAACAATGTCGACCTCCTCGACCTCGGCGTCGGGGGCGTCCTGGTGGTGGCGAGCGACCGCAACGACCTCGCCAATGCGAAGCTCCAGCTCTACCGGCTCGACAGCGCGGCAGCCCGCCTGGTCCCGCTCGGTTCCGCGCCCGGCGGCGAGGGCGAGGCCTATGGCGTCTGCCTGTGGCGCTCGGGCAGAGAGGTCCATGCCTTTTCCGTGCTGAAGCAGGGCGGGGTGCACCAGGTCCGGCTCGATCCGGTGCGCGGGACCGGGACCATCGTCCGTTCCCTCAAGCTCGCCACCCAGCCCGAGGGCTGCGTCGTCGATCGCCGCTCGGCGACCCTCTATGTCGGCGAGGAAGCGGCCGGCATCTGGCGCTTCGACGCCCGCGCGAGCGGCCCGACCGACGGCACGCTCGTCGCCCGCGTCGATTCCCAGCGGCTGTTCGCCGATGTCGAGGGCCTGGCGCTCGCACCGCGCGGCCGCTCGGGCGGCTATCTCGTGGCGTCGAGCCAGGGCGACAATGCCTATGCCGTCTTCGCGCTTCCCGACATGCGCTTCGTCGGCCGCTTCCGCATCGGCCCGGGCCGCTTCGACGGCACGGAGGAGACCGATGGCATCGACCTTGCGCTCGGCAACTTCGGCGCCGACTATCCGGGCGGATTGCTGGTGGTGCAGGACGGGCTGAAGCAGCCGGCCGAAGGCGGCGAGCGGCAGAATTTCAAGCTCGTCGCCTGGGCCGACGTCCAGCGGGTGCTGGGTCTTCGCTGAAGCGGGAAGGAAGTGCGTTGCTGATCGACCGCAGGGGTTTTGCCGGGGCAGCGGCTGCCGGTCTCGCCTTCGGCGCATTGCCGGCCAGGGCCAGCCTGCTGCGGCAGGAGCAGCCCCAGGCCACCTATCGCAACGAAGCGCCGGGGTTCGGCCCGCTCGTGGCCGATCCCCTCGGCTATTTCGACCTGCCGTCCGGCTTCACCTATGCCGTCCTCAGCCAGGCCGGCGAGGCGATGGACGACGGCTTCATCGCTCCCGACAATTTCGACGGCATGGCCTGCTTTCCGGCCGGCACCGGCAGGGTCGCGCTGGTCCGCAATCATGAACTGAAGGCCGGTGCCCATGCCGCCGGCCCGGCCGGCACCAGCGACCGCCTCCACCGCCGCCTCGCCGCCTCGCCCCACTTCGGCAAGGGGCCGGACGGCCGGGTCCTGCCCGGCGGCACCAGCACGCTCGTCGTCGACCTCAAGAGCCGCCGCAGGACCCGCCAGTGGCTGAGCCTCGCCGGAACGGCAGTGAACTGCGCCGGCGGAGCAACGCCATGGGGTAGCTGGCTGTCCTGCGAGGAGACCACCATCGCCGCGCCCGAGGTCGAGCAATCGCACGGCTGGGTGTTCGAAGTGCCCGCCGCCCACCGCGGCCTGGTCGAGCCGGTGCGGCTGACGGCGATGGGCCGCTTCCGCCACGAAGCGGCCGCCGTCGATTCGGCGACCGGCATCGTCTATCTTACCGAGGACAAGGACGACGGCCTTTTCTACCGCTTCATCCCCGCCAAGAAGGGGCGGCTGGCGGAGGGTGGACGGCTGCAGGCGCTCGCCATCGCCGACCTGCCGGGCGCCGACACCCGCAACTGGAGCGAGCAGCGGATGACGGTCGGCCAGCCGCTCGCGGTCCGCTGGATCGACCTTGCCCACACCCACAGCCCCGATGACGACCTTCGCCAGCGCGGCCGTGCCGCCGGCGCCGCCATCTTCGCCCGCGGCGAAGGCGTGGAGTTCGGCAAGGGCGAGCTCTATTTCACCTGCACGTCGGGCGGCGCGAAGCGCCACGGCCAGATCATGCGCTACCGGCCCGGGCCGCAGGAGCGGCTCGACCTGTTCGTCGAAAGCGGTGACGCCGACGTCTTCGACTATGGCGACAACCTCACCATCGCGCCGTGGGGCGACCTGATCGTCTGCGAGGACCGCACCGACGGCAAGACCAACCACCTGCGCGGGGTCGCGCCGGACGGGCGCATCTACACCTTCGCCCGGCTCCATGCCGACACCGAATTGGCCGGCGTCTGCTTCTCGCCCGACGGAAGCACCATGTTCGTCAACGCCTACCGCCCCGGCAGGACGCTCGCCATCACCGGCGACTGGGCCCGCGCGCTCGCCTGATCCGGTGCCGCTCTAGGCGGCCGTGCCGGACAGGTCCGGCCAGCGGTCGAGGTCCTCGGGGCGATCGCAGTCGGCGAGCAGGGGGAGGAGGGCAGGATCGATCCCGCGCCCGCGCAGCCGCTCGAGGGTGAGGGCGAACACCTGGTCGCTGCTCCACGGCATGTCCGCGAAGAGATAGTCGCTGGGCTGGCGGAGGCCGAGCGCCCAATAGCCGCCATCCTCGGCCGGCCCGAGCACGGCAGGGCTGGTCCGCATTCGCGCCGCCGCTTCGACCAGGTGGCCGGCGGTGAGGTCCGGAAGGTCGGACCCGATGAACAGCGCGGGCGCCGGATTTGCCGCTCGCCGGAGCCGCTCGCCAAGGTCGCCCTCGCCCTGGTCGGCCAGCAGCAGATCGTCGCCGAGCCAGGCGGCGAAGTGGGCCCGGGTGGCACCGGTGGTGCGAACCTCGACCGTCAGCCCCGACGCCCGCGCCGCTTCGAGGGTCCGCTCGGTCAGCCGCCGATGCAGCGCCGCCGCGCCTTCCGCGCCAAGCGCGGGAATGAGGCGCGTCTTGGCTTTTCCAGGCTCGGGATAGCGCGTGAAGATCACCAGTCGGACAGGGCTCATCGGCCTGCTGCTAGTGCAACCGCGACCAACGGGCGAATGAAACTTGCCCCGAAAGCTGCCATTAGGGGCGCGATGAGCTTTCCCTGGCATCTGGAACCCTGGATCCGCTTCGGTGCCTTTGCCGGTGTCCTGCTGCTTCTCGCCGGGATCGAGCTGCTGGCACCGCGCCGGCGACCGTCCGCCGGCCGGCGGCAGCGCTGGCCCGGAAACCTCGGGCTGGTAGCGCTCGACACTTTGCTGGTCCGCTTCCTTTTCCCCGTCGCCGCGGTCGGTGCGGCGCTGGTCGCACAGGAGCGCGGCTGGGGGCTGTTCAGCCTCACCGCGCTTCCGTTCTGGCTGGAGATCGCGCTTGCCGTGGTGCTGCTCGACCTCATCATCTACGGCCAGCATGTGCTGTTCCACGCCGCGCCCTGGCTGTGGCGGGTGCACCGGGTGCATCATGCCGACCTCGAGTTCGACGTCACCACCGGCCTTCGCTTCCATCCGGTCGAGATCCTGCTGTCGATGGCGATCAAGGTCGCCGCGGTGATGGCGCTGGGCGCCGCCGCCCTCGCCGTGCTGATCTTCGAGGTGCTGCTCAACGCCACCGCCATGTGGAGCCATTCGAACATACGCCTGCCGGGCAGGGTCGATCGGCTGGTCCGCCACCTGCTGGTGACGCCCGACATGCACCGGACCCACCATTCGGTCGTGCCCCGCGAGACCCACAGCAATTTCGGCTTCAACCTTGCGTTCTGGGACCGTCTCTTCGGCACCTATCGCGAGCGGCCGGAGGCAGGCCATGAAGGGATGACGATCGGCATTCCGGACTATGGTTCGGCCGGGCAGCTTCGCCTCGACCGCATGCTGCTGATGCCGTTCCGGCAACCGCCTGAGGAGAAGGAGACGTGATGAGCGAGGGAGATGGCAAGGGAAGGTGGGGCGCACGCCTGTCGCTGGCGGCCCTGCTGCTCAGCCTCGGCGGCATCGGCGCGGCGCTGGTCGCGGCGATCGGCACCGGCACCGCGACCTGGGGCTTCGCCGTCGGTCTGCGGCTGCTCGGCTATGCCTTCTTCGCGGCCATCGCCGGCGGCGTGCTGGCCATCGTGGCGTGGTTCCTGCTTCGGCGGAGCGGGCGCAAGGCGGGGTGGCGGATTGCGGTGGCGCTCTTGTCCGCGCTCCTGTTCACCGGCTACCTCGGAAGCATGATCCTGACCGCCCGAAGCGTTCCGGCGATCCACGATGCGGCGACCGACCTCGACGATCTGCCACAGTTCCGGACGCTGGCCTTGCGCGCCGACAATCTCGAGCGCGTGCCCGACCAGGGCAAGCCCGAGCTCAAGGCGCTGAGCCCGGAGGAACGGTGGAAGGCGCTCCACCGCCAGGCCTATGGCGATCTCCAGCCGCTGCGCCTGGCGGTCGCTCCCGCCGACGCGCTGCGCGAGGCACAGGCGCTGGCCGAGCAGAAGGGCTGGGCGGTCGCGGCCTATGATCCCGCCGCCGGCACGCTCGAGGCGACGGCGACGACGCTCTTCTTCCGCTTCAAGGACGATGTGGTGGTCCGGGTCCGCCCCGATCCCGGCCAGGCCGGCGGCTCGATCGTCGACATGCGCTCGGTCAGCCGGGTCGGCCTCAGCGATCTCGGCGTCAATGCTCGGCGCATCCGCTCCTTCCTCAACGATCTCAAGGCCGCCGCCGAATGAGCGAGTGGACGATCGGAATCGTCGGCGGATCGGGCATCTATGCCATCGACGCGCTGGAAGACGCCGCCTGGGTCGATGTCGACACACCGTGGGGACGGCCGTCAGACCAGCTGCTGACGGGGCGCATCGGACCGGTGCGCTTCGTCTTCCTGCCCCGCCACGGACGCGGCCACCGGATCCCGCCGGGCGACGTCAACGCCCGCGCCAACATCTTCGCGCTGAAGGCGGCCGGCTG
Organism: Sphingomonas sp. LHG3406-1; assembly: GCF_029637485.1. Lineage (GTDB taxonomy): Bacteria > Pseudomonadota > Alphaproteobacteria > Sphingomonadales > Sphingomonadaceae > Sphingomicrobium. Next base: position 2,524,791 of record NZ_CP069128.1, read on the forward strand.
CACCGACGTCGTTGCCATCTCGGCCGTCGGCTCGCTCAGGGAGGAACTGCCGCCGGGCCAGTTCGTGGTGGTCGACCAGTTCATCGACCGCACCGTGGCCCGCCCGTCGAGCTTCTTCGGGCCTGGCCTCGTCGCCCACGTGTCGATGGCCGACCCGACCTGCGCGCGCCTTGCCGGGCTGTGCGCCGACGCCGCCACCGCGGCCGGCGCCAAGATCACGCGCGGCGGCACCTATCTCGCGATGGAAGGCCCGCAATTCTCCTCGCGCGCCGAAAGCCTGCTCTACCGCCAGTGGGGCTGCGACGTGATCGGCATGACCGCCATGCCCGAAGCCCGGCTCGCCCGCGAGGCGGAGCTGCCCTACGCGCTGGTCGGCATGGTCACCGATTATGACTGCTGGCGGGGAGAGGGCGAGAAGGTCGAGGTGGCGGCGGTGATCGCGCAGCTCGGCGCCAATGCCGACCTCGGCCGGCGGCTGGTGATCGAACTCGCCCGCTCGCTCCCCGCCGAACGCATCCCTTCGCCAGTCGATACGGTCCTCGACTTCGCGCTGATCACCGCGCCGGACGCCCGCGATCCCGCACTCCTCGAAAAGCTCGACGCGATCCTCGCCCGGACCCTCGCCCGTCAGCCGTAGTGGCGCGCGATCCGTTCGGGGCTGGCCCCGAGCGTGTAGAGCGCAAGGCAGGACAGGTTGCGCGCCGAGCGCCGCCACCAGCCGTCCCGCCGCCACCGTTCGGCCGAGGTGACCGCCGCGACGTCGATCTGCCGGATCCGCCTGCGCCCAAGTCGGCGGACGAGGTCGACATCCTCCATCAGCGGCAGCGAGCGGAAACCCCCGACCGCCTCGTACAATCGCCGCGAGACGAGCAGCCCCTGGTCGCCATAAGGGAGGGCGAGCGCGCCGACCCGAAGCCCGACGCCAAGCTCGATCAGCCGCGCCTGCCAGGCTGCATCATCGAGACGGAAGGAGAAAAAGGCTGCCTGTCCGGGCCGCTGGTCCATATGCGCCTGCGCCGCCGCCAGCCATTCCGGGCCAAGCAACGTGTCCGCATGGAGGAACAGCAGCCACGCGCCCCGTGCGGCTTCGGCGCCGGCCGCAAGCTGCCCGCCGCGCCCGCGGGCCGTCTCGATCACCCGCGCGCCACGCGCTGCCGCCAGCGCGCTGGTCCCGTCCTTCGACCCGCCATCGACCACGACCAGCTCGTCGGCGCCTGCCAGCCGATCGAGGCAGGCGGGCAGCGTCGCCGCCGCGTCGAGCGTCGGGATGATCACCGACAGCCGCACGGCGCCCGCTCCCTTCAGGCCGAGCAGCTCGCGCCGCCGAGCACGCAGAAGCGCGCGCAATGGGGATGGTTGAGCGCCACCGGCCGGCTCGCCTCGACCAGGGTCTCGCCCATGGTGAATCGCGGATCATAGGGGATGAGCGTGCAGGCGGCGACCACCGGCCGCGATTCGCCCTTGCGCTTCACCACCATGCGGCTCGACGCGCACATGATCACGTCCGGGGACTTGCCGAGGATGCCCCAGCAGGCGTCGGTGATCTCCGGCACGTCCGCCGTCGCATCCATCTCCGGGAACAGCACCAGCGCGCCCGGGTCGGCGGCGTCGACCTTCAGCCCCTCCTCGGCGAAGAGCGCTGCATAGCCGGCCCGCGCGTCACCCTGACTTTCGCCCGGCAGCTGCCGTCCGGCGATCGCCAGCCGGAAGCCATGGTCGGACAGCCAGCGGCAGCCGGCGATGGCCTTGTCCCACGTGCCCTCGCCGCGCTCCGCCTCATGGACCGCGCGACGGTAGTGATCGAGGCTGACCCGCATGGTCAGCCGCTCGCTGCGCAAGGCTTCCAACCGCTCCTCGAAGCGCCGCATCGGCCGCATGGCATTGGTCAGCACCAGCACGTCGAATCCGCGGAAGAGCGCCGCCTCCAGAATCCCGATCATGTCCGGGTTCATGAAGGGCTCGCCGCCGGTGAAGCCGATCTCCCGGACGCCGAGCGCCTGCGCCTCGTCGAGATAGGCCTCGGTCTCGGCCAGGCTGATGTACACCAGCGCGTCGTTACGCGGGCTGCTTTCGATGTAGCAGGTCTTGCAGGCGAGGTTGCAGAGCGTGCCGGTGTTGATCCACAGCGTCTCGAACCGCCGCATCGCCACCATCGCCCGCGGCTCGCCGGCGGCGGTCACCAAAGGATCGCGGAACTTGGCCGGGTCGAGCGCGCGCGCGCTGGACAGGGCGAAGGGGCTGAGGTCGTTCACGCAGCCACGTTTACTTGCCGCCCCACACTTCGGCCAGCCGCGCGTCGCGCCCGCAGCGCGAGCGGTAGAAGCGGTAGCGGATCGGGTTCTTCTTGTAATAGTCCTGGTGATAGTCCTCGGCCGGCGTGAAGGTCGCGGCGGGAAGGACCAGCGTCGCCACCGGCTTCTTCAGGACTTGCTGCGTGCGCGCGTTCATCGCCTCGGCGACCCGGCGCTGCTCGGCATTCGCCACGAAGAAGGCCGCCCGATACTGGTAGCCGCGATCGCAGAAGCTGCCGCCGGCATCGAGCGGGTCGATCGTCCGCATGAAACGTGCTGCCAGCTGTGCATAGCTGACCCTGGCCGGGTCGTAGGTCACCCGAACCGCCTCGATGTGCCCCGTGCCGCCGGCCGACACCTGCTCGTAGGTCGGATTGGCGGTGCGCCCGCCGGTATAGCCCGACACGGTCGCGATCACGCCCGGCATCTTGTCGAAGTCGCTTTCGGTGCACCAGAAGCAGCCGCCCGCGAACACCGCCGTCGCTCGCTGGCCGCCGCCTGGAGCGGTTGAGGCGGGGGAGGGATCGCTGCCGCAGGCGGTCAGTGCCCCGAGCAGGCCAAGGACCGCGAGGCGGCCCATCACGCCCACGCCCTCAGGCCGCACGGAAGGTCATTGCCGCGCCGTTCATGCAATAGCGCTTGCCGGTCGGCGCCGGCCCGTCGTCGAACACATGGCCGAGATGCCCACCGCAGCGGCGGCAATGGACTTCGGTGCGCTGGAACGGGCCGAACCCGTCGGGCCGCGTCCGCACCGCATTGGCGATCGGCGCATAGAAGCTCGGCCAGCCGGTGCCGCTCTCATATTTGGTGTCCGAGCGGTAGAGTGGCAGGGCGCAACCGGCGCAGGCATAGATGCCGCGCCTCTTCTCGTCGTTGAGCGGGCTCGAGCGCGGCCGCTCGGTCTTCTCCTCGCGCAGCACGGCGAAGGCGGCCGGCGACAGCATCCGCCGCCACTCTTCCTTCGACCGGGTGATCTCGAAGCTTTCCTTCGCCGCCGACGAGCCGCAGCCGGCCAACAGCCCGCCCAGCGCCGTCAGCGATCCGCCAAGAAACCCGCGCTTCGTCATGTTCGTATCCATGCTGCCCTTCAGCCTTGCTTGACCCGGCGTCGCTTCGATGCCCAACGCTTTCGGGTAGAGCGCGGCGCAAGCTACAGGTCGCCGAGCCCGGAAGATGGGGAGCAATGGTGCCGATGCCAAGCCACATGCCGAGCGGTTGCCCTCACCGGAGCAGCGCCGAATGAGCCGCGCGCTTGCCGGAAGGCTCGGCCTGCTCGCCCTGCTGGCCGCCGGGATCGCCGCCTTTTTCCTGCTCGACCTCGGCTCCTATCTGACGCTCGACGCGCTGAAGGCGCAGCAGGCCGGGCTGGCGACCCTGCTCGCCGAGCGCCCCGTGCTGGTGATCGGCGGCTTCTTCCTGCTCTACGTCGCGGCGACCGCCTTGTCGCTGCCGGGAGCGGTGATCCTGACCCTTGCGGCGGGCGCCATCTTCGGCCTCTGGCTCGGGACCCTGATCGTCTCCTTCGCTTCGGCGATCGGCGCCAGCTTTGCCTTTCTCTCGTCGCGCTACGTGCTGCGCGACTGGGTGAGGAGCCGCTTCGGCAAGCGCGTCGCCGCGATCGACCGCGGGATCGTCGAGGACGGCGCCTTCTACCTCCTCACCCTGCGGCTGATCCCCGCCTTTCCCTTTTTCCTGATCAACCTGGCGATGGGCCTCACCGCCATGCGCCTGCCGGTCTTCACCCTCGTCAGCCAGATCGGCATGCTCCCGGGCACTTTCGTCTACGTCAATGCCGGCACCCAGCTGGCGGCGATCGAGCGCACCTCCGACGTCCTCTCGCCCGCGCTGATCGGGTCGCTGGTCCTGCTCGGGATCTTCCCGCTCGTCGCCAAATGGCTGCTCGGCCTGCTCAAGCGCCGCCGCCTTTATCGCGGGTGGACGCGGCCCAAGCGGTTCGACCGCAACCTGGTCGTCATCGGCGCGGGCGCCGGCGGTCTCGTCACCGCCTATATCGCGGCGACGGTGCGGGCCAAGGTGACCCTCATTGAAGCGCACAAGATGGGCGGCGACTGCCTCAACACCGGCTGCGTGCCGTCCAAGGCCCTCATCCGCAGCGCCCGCGCCGCCCACGACATGCGCAGGGCCGCCGAATTCGGGATCGCCCCGGTCGAGCCGCGGGTCGACTTTCCGGCGATCATGCAGCGCATCCGCGACGTCATCACTACCATCGAGCCGGCCGACAGCGTCGAGCGCTACACCGGCCTCGGGGTCGACGTCCGCCTCGGCCATGCCACCATCGTCGATCCCTGGACGGTCGAGATCGCCGAGACCGGGGGCGGCACGACCAGGCTCACCACCCGCGCGATCGTGATCGCCGCCGGCGGCGAACCGTTTCTGCCCGACATCCCCGGCCTGAGGGAAGCGGGCGCACTCACCAGCGACACCCTGTGGGAGGCGCTTGCCCGCCGCGGCACGCTGCCCGAGCGGATGGTGATCGTCGGCGGTGGTCCGATCGGGACGGAGTTGGCGCAATCCTTCGCCCGCCTCGGCTCGGCCGTGACCCTGGTCGAGGCAGGGCCGCGCATCCTGCCCAAGGACGATGCCGACGCCGCCGACCTCATCCTCGCCACCCTCCGCCAGGAAGGCGTCACCGTCCTCCTCGGCCACAAGGCGCTGCGCTGCGAGGGCAGAAGCCTCGTCGTCGCCAGCGACGCGGGCGAGACAATCCTGCCGTTCGACGAGATCATCGTCGCCGTCGGCCGCCGCGCCCGGCTCACCGGCTATGGCCTCGAAAGCCTCGGCATCGACACCGGCAAGCCGCTGGCGCTCAACGACAAGCTCCAGACCATCTTCCCCAACATCTATGCCGCCGGCGACGTCGCCGGTGCCTACCAGTTCACCCATTATGCGGCGCACCAGGCCTGGTATGCGGCAGTCAACGCCCTGTTCGGCACCTTCCGCAGCTTCAGCCTCGACAATCGCGTCATTCCGTGGACGACCTTCACCGAACCCGAGGTCGCGCATGTCGGCCACACCGAAGCGACCGCGCGCGAGGCTGGCGTCGCTTATGAGATCGTCCGCTACGACCTCGGCCACCTCGACCGCGCCGTCGCGGAAGGGGCCCGTTCGGGCTTCGTCAAGCTGCTCGTCCAGCCCGGCAAGGACCGCATCATTGGCGCGACCATCGTCGCTGCGGGCGCGGGCGAGATGCTGGCCGAATATGTGCTGGCGATGAAGCAGGGCATCGGCCTCAACAAGGTCCTCGGCACCATCCACGCCTATCCGACCATGACCGAGGCCAACAAATATGCGGCCGGCGAGTGGAAGAAGGCGCACAAGCCCGAACGCCTGCTGGCCTGGGTCGAGCGCTTCCACGACTGGCGCCGCGGGGGCCGCTGAAGCTGGGTCGGGCGGCCCGGCGAAGAGAAGTGGCTGGTCAGGCCGGGCGAAGGGCGGAGGCGCGGCGCGCGGCCTCGCCGATGGCGGCAAGGCTCATGCCCTTCTTCACCATCCAGCTCCCGCCGATGCAGGTGACCGCCGGCTCTGCCAGCCACTCGCGCGCGCTCGCCTCGGTGATCCCGCCGGTCGGGCAGAAGCGCACCGATCCGAACGGCGCCGCCAGCGAGCGGACGGCCGGCAGTCCGCCCGAAGCCTCGGCCGGAAAGAACTTGAATCGGTCCAGCCCCAGGTCCAGCCCGCGCATGATGTCGCCCGCCGTGGCGATGCCCGGCAGATAGGCGATCCCGCTCGCCTGCGCCGCCCTGGTCAGCGGCTCGGTCAGGCCCGGAGCGACGATGAATCGCGCGCCCGCTTCCTCGGCCTCGCCCAGCTGCCGCTCATTGAGCACCGTCCCGGCGCCGACGATCGCGCCCGGCACGCCGGCCATGGCCCGGATCGAGTCCAGCGCCTGGGGCGTGCGCAGGGTGAGCTCGAGCACCGGCAGCCCGGCCTCGACCAGGGTCTCGGCCAGCGCCACCGGATCATGCTCGCCGTCCAGCACCAGCACGGGAATGACCGGCGCCGCCTTCATCACCTCGTCAACGGTCATGCGAACTTCCTCGCGAAGGCGGCGGCGGCCCCGAACAGGCCGGGCTGCGGGTGGGTGATGAGCTTGACCGGCAGCGCGTCCATCCGCCGCTCGAAGCGGCCCTTGGCGATGAAGCGGTCGCGGAAGCCCGAGCGGGGAAGGTGGTCCTTCAGCCGGAAGCCGAGCCCGCCGCCGATCGCCACCGCCGCCGCGCCCTGCGCCAGCGCGAGATCGCCCGCGACGGCGCCAAGCGACAGGCAGAAGCGGTCGAGCGCCGCCGCCGCCAGGCTGTCGCTCCCTTCCATCGCCGCGCTCCACAGCGCCTTTTCGTCATGGAAGGTCGCGGGCAGTCCCTCGATGCTGGCCAGCGCCTCGTAGATGTTCATCAGGCCGCGACCGGACAGCAGGCGCTCCACCGATACGCGGCGGAAGCTCCTGCGCAGTTCGACGAGGATGCGGTCCTCGAGCGAATCGAGCGGCGCGAAGTCGACGTGACCGCCCTCGGTCTCGATCACCTCCGGCCCGGACGCCGACAGCAACAGGCTGGCGACGCCGAGCCCGGTGCCGGGGCCGAGGATGGTGACGATCCCGCGGTCCGGCAACGGGACGTCTGGCCCGCACAGGTGAGTGTAGGCACTGCCGTCGAACGCGGCGACCGCATGGGCGACCGCGCCGAAGTCGTTCACCACCACATAGTCGCTCGCGCCGAGCTTTTCGGGGATGAGCGCCGGCCGGATCACCCACGGATTGTTGGTCAGCTTGAGCAATTCGCCCCCGACCGGTCCCGCGAAACTGATCGCCAGGGCAGGGGGCAGCGGCTCGGCGGCGCGGCGCCCGAACTCCTCCCAGGCAAGCTGGAAACTGCCATGGTCGGCGGTCTTGAGCGTGACCGGTTCGCCAAGCTCGACGACGCGGGGGCCGTCGATGGTGGCGAGGGCGAAGCGGGCGTGGGTTCCGCCGACGTCGGCGGCGACGATGCGGCGGGTCACGGTTCGACCCGGGCGTCGGTGAGGGATTGTTCGGCTTCCATCGCATGGAGCATGGCGGACGCGCCGCGCTCGGCATCGTCGGCGGTCCCGCGCATCAGCGCGAACAGCTCGCGGCCGGTGCCGACCGGCGGCGGCGGCGCCTCGGCCGGCTCGCGCGCATCGAGATCGACGCCGACGGCCTCGAGCATTCCGTCTTCCGCCGACAGGCGCACCAGGTCACCGTCGCGAAGCCGGCTGAGCGGCCCGTTCCCGAGCGCCTCGGGCGAGACGTGGATGGCCGCCGGCACCTTGCCGCTCGCGCCCGACATGCGCCCGTCGGTGACCAGCGCGACGCGGTGGCCGCGATCCTGCAGCACGCCCAGCGCCGGGGTCAGCTTGTGCAGTTCGGGCATGCCGTTGGCGCGCGGTCCCTGGAAGCGGACGACGACCACGACGTCGCGGTCGAGTTCGCCCTGCTTGAAGGCCTCCAGCACCTCGCCCTGGTCGGAGAAGAGGCGGGCGGGCGCCTCGATCGTCCAGCGGTCGGGGTCGACCGCGCTGGTCTTGAAGGTCGCTCGGCCAAGATTGCCCTTCACCAGCCGCATGCCGCCATCGGGCAGGAAGGGCGCGCTGACCGGGCGCAGCATCGTGTCGTTGCGGCTTTCGGTCACCTCGCGCCAGACGAGCTGGTCGCCGTCCATCTCCGGATGCGCGGTCCAGGCCGCGAAATCATCGGCGCCGGCGCTGAGAATGTCGGTGTGCAGCAGTCCGGCTCCCCCCAGTTCGCGCGCGATCCACGCGATTCCGCCCGCATAATGGAAATCGTTCACGTCGCCCGACCCGTTCGGATAGACCCGCGCCAGCAGCGGCACCGCCGCGGACAGCTCGTCGAAATCTTGCCAGTCGACAAGGATCCCGGCCGCCCGCGCGATCGCCGGAAGGTGGATGGCATGATTGGTCGATCCCCCGGTCGCCAGCAGCCCGATCAGCGCATTGACGATTGCCCGCTCGTCGACACAGTCGGCCAGCCGCCGCTGCTTTGTCGTTGCCAGCTCGGCCAGCCGGTGCACCGCCGCGCGGGTCAGCGCCTGGCGCAAGCCGGTCCCCGGCTGGACGAAGGCGCTGTTCGGCACGTGAAGCCCCATCAGCTCCATCATCATCTGGTTGGAATTGGCCGTCCCGTAGAAGGTGCAGGTGCCGGGGCTGTGATAGCTGGCGCTTTCCGACGCGAGCAGCTCGTCACGCCCGACCTTGCCTTCGGCATAAAGCTGGCGGATCCGCTGCTTCTCCTTGTTCGGCAGACCCGACGGCATCGGCCCGCCCGGCACCAGCAGCATCGGCAGGTGCCCGAAGCGAAGCGCGCCGATCAGCAGGCCAGGCACGATCTTGTCGCAGATGCCGAGCAGGGCAGCGCCCTCGAACATGCCGTGGCTGAGCGCCACCGCCGTGCTCATCGCGATCACGTCGCGGCTGAACAGCGACAGGTCCATCCCGTCCTGCCCCTGGGTGACGCCGTCACACATGGCCGGCACTCCGCCCGCCACCTGTGCCGTCGCGCCGACCTCGCGGGCGAAGATCTTCATCTGCTCGGGGAAACGGGCATAAGGCTGATGCGCGGAGAGCATGTCGTTGTAGGCGGTAACGATGCCGATGTTCGGCCCCGCGATGGTGCGGATGCGGTCCTTGTCTCCCTCCGCCGCGGCAAAGCCATGGGCGAAGTTGCCACAGCTCATCCGCGGGCGGGATATGCCCTTCTCGGCCTGCGCGTCCATCAGGTCGAGATAGCGCCGCCGGGTCGGCCGAGACCGTTCGATGATGCGCGAGGTGACCCGTTCGATCCGAGGGTCCAGCCTAGTCATTCCAGCTTCTCCCGTCGCGCTCGATCAGCGCGATGGCCGCGGAAGGACCCCAGGTGCCGGAAGCATAGGGGCGAGGCTTGAGATTGGCCTGGCTCCAGGCGGCGCGGATCCCGTCGATCCACTGCCACTGGGCCTCCACCTCGTCGCGGCGCACGAACAAGGTGGGGTCGCCCTCGACGAGGTCAAGCAGCAGCCGCTCGTAGGCGATGCGGCGGCGGACGTCGGCAAAGGCGTCGGCCTGGTCGATGTCGAGCTCGACATTGCGCAGGCGGATCCCGCCGCGGTCGAGCCCCGGCTGCTTGGCCATCAGTTCGAGGCTGATATTCTCTGCGGGCTGGATGGCAATCACCAGCCGGTTCGGCGCCGACGTCGCGCCGCGACTGGCGAACATGGAATGCGGCACCGACTTGAACTGGATGGCGATCTCGGTCCGCCGCTCCGGCAGCCTCTTGCCCGTCCGCAGGTAGAATGGCACGCCCGCCCAGCGCCAGTTGTCGACATGCGCCTTCAGAGCGACGAACGTCTCGGTCGTGCTCTCCCGCCCGAGATCGTCCGAATAGCGTCCGACCGGCTTGCTCCCGACCGCTCCTGCCTCATATTGCCCGATGACGCTGTCCTCGGCCCGCATCGGCCGCAACGAGCGGAGCACCTTCACTTTCTCGTCGCGCACGGCGGTCGCATCGAAGTGCGACGGCGGCTCCATCGCGACCAGCGCGAGCAGCTGCAGCATGTGGTTCTGCACCATGTCGCGCAGCGCGCCCGCGCCGTCGTAATAATCGCCGCGGCCTTCGAGCCCGATCGTCTCCGACACGGTGATCTGGACATGGTCGATGTGGCTTCCGCTCCACACCGGCTCGAACAGCAGGTTGGCGAAGCGCAGCGCGAGGAGGTTCTGGACCGTCTCCTTGCCGAGGTAATGGTCGATCCGGAACGTCCGCTCTTCGGGAAAGGCGGAGGCAACCGCGTCGTTGATCTCGCTGCTCGACGCGAGGTCGGTGCCGAGCGGCTTTTCCAGCGCCAGCCGAACGTGGGGGCCGGCGAGGCCCACCGCCTCCAGATTGTCGATCGTCGGCTTGAACAGCGACGGGGCGGTCGACAGGAAGATGGCGATCTCGCCGTCGGTGCCCACCGCCTCGGCGAGCCGCCGGTATCCTGCCGCATCCGTCGCATCGAGGGTCACGTAGCTGACCCGCTCGAGGAAGCGGTCGGCGGCGTCCGCTTCGAAGAAGGAGTCGGGCACATGGGCCTCGAGCGCCTCGCGGGCATGGGCGCGGAAGCTGCCGTCGTCATGGGCGGAGCGGGCCGTCGCGACAATCTTCAAAGCTTCGGGCAGAAGCCGGTCGTGGGCGAGCGCGTAGAGCGACGGCAGCAGCATGCGCGCCGCCAGGTCGCCGGTGGCGCCGAACAGGATCAGGGTGGTGGCGCGAACGATCTTCTCGTGAGTGTCGGTCATCAGGCGGCCTTGGCGGCGGCAAGACGCGACAGCGCCTCGCCATGCGAGGGGAAGTTCAGCGCGCAGCCGCCGACGAAGCGCTCGACCGCAGCCAGATCGACCGGACCATGCGCCACGGGTGACAGGCGCGGTGGGAAGTTGCCGTAGCCGGCGAGCATGACGTTCCAGGACATGGGTGCGTAATAAGCAGCGATCTCCTGCCGATGCACCTCTTCTTCGATATCGGCCCCGGTGAACCAGGCGGTCATGATGCCCTTGAGGCTGTCGCTCAGGCGGTCGTGGGCGGCGGCATCGCGCCAGTAGGGCGTGTCGCGGCGGAGCGCGGTCCGGTAATGGCAGACGATATAGTCGCGGATGCCTTCGTAGCGCCGGGCGATGCTGCGGTTGAAGCCGTCGCGGTCGTCCCGTTCATAAGCGTCGGTGAACCCCTGGACGGTCGCCAGCACGATGTGCAGCGCGGTCGCCTCCAGCGGCTCCAGAAACCCTTGCGCAAGGCCGATCGCCAGGCAGTTGCGGACCCAGCTGCGCTCGACCCGTCCGCAACGCATCGCCAGGTGGCGGACCTCCGCATCCTCATCGAGGCCGCAATGGCGGCGAAGCTCGGCCGCGGCGTCGTCAGGATCGATGTAGCGGCTTGAATAGACGTAACCGTTGCCCGCCCGGTTGGTCAGCGGAATGTGCCAGATCCAGCCGGCACTGGCGGCCGTCGCCCTGGTCATCGCCTGCGCGCCCGAAGCGGGCAGGGGGGTGGGCGCCACCACCGCGCGGTCGTTGAAGAGATTGTCGCCGAAGCCCCGGTGCGGCTCCTTCAGCGCCCCTTCGATCAGGCTTGCCCGAAAGCCGCTCGCATCCAGGTAGAGCTCGGCCGAGAAGCTGCGACCGTCGTCCGCCACCAGCGCGCCGATGTCGCCGGCTTCGGTCATGGTCACGTTGGCGATGGTCGCCGTCTCGTGCTTGACGCCGCGCGCCACCGCGAATTCGCGCAGGGTCGCCCCGACCAGATAGGCGTCGAAGTGATAGCCATAGCCGACCTCGAACGGGAAGTTGGCCGGCGCCAGCGGTGCCCGGCCTTCGCGCGCGATCCGGGTTGCAAGGAAGAAGGGATCCGGATGCGCCGGCACGTCCGCGCCCTTCCGACGCAGCGTGGCGGCCTGGAAGAAGGTCTGCTCGGTGAACGGGTCGACCGAGGTCGCGAACGGATGGAAGTAGCGCTCATGGCCCGGCCGGTCGGACCAGCCGACGAACTCGATGCCCGCCTTGTAGGTGGCGTTGCAGCGCGGCATCCACTCGTCCTCGGCGATCCCGAGCTCGTCGAAGAAGGCCTTCAACTGCGGGGTCGATCCCTCGCCGACGCCGATGATCCCGATGTCCTTGCTCTCGATCAGCGTCACGACCGTGCCGGACCCGCCCCAGCGCTTCTGCAGGATATTGGCCGCCATCCATCCGGCCGTTCCGCCGCCGAGGATGATCACCGATTGCGGCGGCGCCTTCAGGCTCACTTCTTCCAGTCCGCCAGCAGCCAGCCGAGCACCTCCGGAAGCCGCGCCGCCCACGCATTCTCCTCGTGGGCCGTGCCCTTGTAGACGCGGCTCTCGAAGTCGGTGCCGCGCGTCCAGCCGGCCGCCGCGACGCCTTCGTCCAGCACCGCCTGATAGGGCGCGTAATTGGCGTCGAGCGTCTCGGTGCCATGGTCCATCCACAGCCTGCGCCCCTGCGGCGCGCCGAGACGGGTGGACAGGTAGCGGCGCCAGTCGCTCTTCACCCCTTCCGCCATCGCCGGCTGCTGGCCGAGCAGGCCGGGATCGATCAGCGGGCTGTGGGTCGACACGGCCGCCGCCTTGCCGAACACGTCGGCGCGCTCGGTCAGCGCGTAGAGGCTGATCAGCCCGCCCATGCTCGATCCTGCAACCGCCGTGTAGCGGGGCTGGCTGCGGGTGCGGTAACGCTTGTCGATCTCCGGCTTCAGCGTGCCCGCGAGGAAGGTCAGATAGTCGTCGCCGGCAAGCTTGCCCTTGGCGAAGCCTTCGATGCCCTGGCGGAAGGCCCCACTGACCACCCGCGTCGGGAAGTAGCGCAGGTAGCGCGTGGCGCCCGGATGATCGACCGCGACGATCATGAACGGCGCCACCTTGCGGCTTTCGATCAGCTTCAGCGCCGCCTTGTCCGCCGCCCACACCTTGTTGAAGTTGGAGCGCTTGGGAAAGAAGACGTTCTGCCCGTCGTGCATGTACAGCACCGGATAGCGTCGCTTCGTGTCACGATCATATCCGGGCGGCAGCCACACCGTGACATGCACCTGGCCGATGTCGGCCGGCTGGTCGAACTCGACGAAGCGGCCCTGTGCCGACGCGGGTGCGGCGAGGGCGAACAGCAACGCCGCAATCGCGAGCAGCCAGCGCATTACCTTCCGAGCCTCACGAAGCGCACCGCGAAGCCGCCGCCCGGCGCCATGCGCAACGCCATGCGGTCGCCCGCGGTCACCGTCCGCTTCTCGATCGCGATCGCCCGCGGGTTGGTGCGGAAGTCCGCACCCTCACCGTCACGATAGATCTCCGCGCGATAGCGCCGCCCGGGCTCGAGGAAGGAGAGGGGGAGGTCGACATTGCGGGCTTCCTCGTCGGTGATCCCGCCCATGAACCAGGTCGATGCGCCACGCTCCCGCCGCGCGAACACCGCATGGTCGCCGACCGCGCCGTCCAGCATGCGCGTCTCGTCCCAGTCGACCGCCACGTCCTTGATGAACTGGAAGGCGGCCATGTTCGCTTCGTAATTCTCCGGCAGGTCAGCCGCCATCTGGATCGGCGAATAGATGGTCACGTAATACGCCAGCTGCCGCGCCAGCGTCGAGGGGATCGGCGTGTCGCCGCGGCCCTTCAGGCTGAGGATGCCCGGGGTGAAGTCCATCGGCCCGCCGAGCATTCGGGTGAACACCAGTGCGGTGTCATAGCTGGGCGGGTTCTTCGGCACTGCCCAGGCGTTATATTCCATGCCGCGCTGGCCCTCGCGGCTGACCCAGTTGGGGTAGGTTCGGCGCAGCCCGGTGTCCTTGATCGGCTCGTGCGCATTGATGGCGATGCGCCGCTTTGCCGCCTCCTCCACCACCTTGAGGTGATGGCGGCTCATGACCTGGCCCTCGTGCCATTCGAAGATCTTCCGGCCGTTGGCATCAAGCGCCTGCACGCCGCCGGCGTCGGACACATAACCGGTCTTGATCGCCTCCATGTCGACGGCGCGGGCAAGGTCGAGCGCGGGCCCGAGCTGCCGCTCGTAATGGGCGATGTTGGCGCTCGTCTCATGGTGCCCGATCAGGTGCACGCCCTTGCGCTTGCCGTAGGCGGCGATGCCGCGGAGGTCGTAGTCGGGATAGGGCTCGGTGAAGCTGAAGGTGTCGCCGGTTGCGAACCAGTCGCCGTCCCAGCCCTTGTTCCAGCCCTCGACCAGCAAGCCGCGGAAGCCGTGCCTGGCGGCAAAGTCGATCATCCGCTTCGCATAGGCCGTGGTCGCGCCATGCTTCGGTCCCGATGCCCAGCTCTGCGTGTCGAGGTGCATGCCCCACCAGATGCCGACATATTTCTGCGGGCGCACCCAGCTGACGTCGCCGAGCTTGTTGGGCTCGTTCAGGTTCAGGAACACCGTGTTGGCATGGTAGAGCGAGGGCGCGTCCGGGGTGATCAGCACCACCCGCCACGGCGTCTCGAACGGCGTGTCGCGGACCACCTTGGGGCCGCTCGACGAGGGCGTCAGCACCGCCTTCATGAGCCCGCCCTCGACGTGGGCGACGTTCATGCCCGAATAGTCGACCAGCGCCGCCTCGTGGATGGCGACGTGCAGTCCGTCGTCGCGCCGCATGGTGAAGGGCGTCTGGGCGGTGCCGACGCCGGTGATCGGCGTATCGTTGTAGAGATATTCCTCGCGGTTGCTCTCGAACGCCGGTGCCCACCAGGCGCGGCCGGACCCGAGCACGCGGAACTGGGTCAGCTCCTCGACGATATTGGCTGTCCTGAGGTTCGGCTGCTCCGGCAATTCGTAGCGGAAGGCGACCGCATTATCGAACAACCGGAAGCGAACGCGCAGGGTGCGCTTCAGCTTGTCGCGCTCCTGAAAGGTCAGTGCCAGCTCATTGTGGCGGTCGCGCACCGTGCGCCATTCGCCCCACGGCTGCTCCCACGTCGAGTCGCGGCTGCCCTTCTCCTGCCCCTTCAGCTCCATGTTGCGGAGCATCTGCGGCCCGTCGGTGAACAGGAAGCCGAGATGGCTTTCGCCGATCACCGGCGTCGACCCGCGCGCCACCGCATAGCCGATCCGGCCTTCGCCGTTGATCGTCACCGATAGCTGCAGCGTGCCGGAAGGAGATGCCGCGGTGGCGACGGGGGCCTGGGCCAGCGCGGGCGCGGCAAGGAACAGGGCGGTGACGGCAAGAAGGAAGCGCATCGGATCAGAGTACCTCGATCACGGCAGCATAGGGACCGAGCGACTGCGGCCCTACCTCGCCGGTGGAAAAAAGCGGGTCGCTCAGCTGGCAGCCCTGGTGGGTCGGCGACAGGTTGAACTTGCAACGCAGCCGGGTTCCGTTGCGGACGCGGTCGAACACCAGCAGCTGCTCGCTCGCCTCGACGATCTCCAGGGCCCCCAGGCGCAGTTCCGGATGCTCGTTGCGGAGCCTGAGGACTCGGCGGGTGAAATGCAGCAGCGAATCGGGATCGGCCTCCTGGCGGTCGACGCTCATCGCCGCATGGTCGCCGCCGAACGGAAGCCACGGGCGGCCGCTGGTAAAGCCGTGCCCGGGCTCGCCCGATGCCCACGGCATCGGCGTGCGCACGCCGTCGCGGCTCAGCGTCTGCGGCCAGTTGGCGATCGCCTCGGGATCCTGCAGCAGCTCGAACGGCACCTCGACCTGGGTCAGGCCAAGCTCCTCGCCCTGGTAGAGGATGATCGACCCGCGCAGCGCCCCGAGCAGCAGCATCTTGGTGCGCGCGAACTGCGCGACATGCTCGGGCGCCACCCAGCGCGACACGGCGCGCGGTGCGTCATGGTTCTCGAACGCCCAGCTTGGCCAGCCCATGTCGGGCCGGTCAGGCCAGTGCCGGGCACTGTCGGCGACCAGCGCCGGGGTCAGTCGGTCGGCATAGAGGAAGTCGAAGCCGTAGGCGCTGTGGAGCCGGCCTGGCGCCGTATAGTCGCCCATTTCCCGCTGCGCCTGCTCGCCGCCCACCTCGGCCAGTGCGAACGCCGCATTATGGCTGTCGCACAGCGCCCGCAATTTCTCGAGAAAGGGCAGGATCTCCGGCTGCGACTGGTTGTGATAATGGTGCTGGAAGTCGAACGGCCGGGTCCGCTGCCTGGGCCGCTCCACCGGCGGATTATCGGTCAGCGCCGGATCGTGCATCATGAAGTTGATGGCATCGAAGCGGAAGCCGTCAACACCCCGTTCCAACCAGAAGCGCACAATGTCGAGCAGCGCTTCCTGCACCGCCGGATGATGCCCGTTGAGCTGCGGCTGCTCCTTCAGGAAATTGTGCATGAAATATTGTTCGCGCCGCGCGTCCCAGGTCCAGCTCGGACCGCCGAACACGGACTGCCAGTTGTTGGGCGGCGAGCCGTCGGGCTTGGGGTCGGCCCAGACGTACCAGTCGGCCTTGTCGCCGGTCCGGCCGGCGCGGCTTTCCTGGAACCAGGGATGCTGGTCGCTGGTGTGGGCGAAGACGAGGTCGATCAGGACCTTGAGGCCGAGCTGGTGGGCGCGCGCCACTACCGCGTCGAAATCCTCGTTGGTGCCGAAGATGGGGTCGACCGAGCGATAATCGGCGACGTCATAGCCGAAGTCGCGCATCGGCGAGGTGAAGAAGGGCGAGATCCACACCGCGTCGGTGCCGAGCCTCGCCACATGGTCGAGCCGTGCGGCAATGCCCTTGAGGTCGCCCACCCCGTCCCCATCGCTGTCGCAGAAGCTGCGCGGATAGATCTGGTAGATGGTCGCGCCGCGCCACCAGGGCTCGGCACGCGACGCGACGGCGGGGGTCAGCGCCTCAGCGTGCGGCGCGGCAGATGACATGACCGAACGCAGGCAAGGTGACGCGGACAGTTCCCGGGGCGACCGGGGCGGCGGGGCAGGCGCCCGACATCGAGGCAAGGCCGCTGATGTCGGCGGCGATGGCGATGTTGCGGGTGATCGGCTGGGCCGAGGTGTTGACGGCGATGATCACTTCCTCGTTCGGGGTGGAGCGGCTGAAGGCGAGCAGGCCGGGCGCATCCTCGGCGGCGAGCAGACGGCTGTCGCCGCGGCGCAGCGCCACGCTGTTCGTGCGGATCCGGGAAAGCTCCCCGATCAGCCGATACAGCGGGTGCGCGGTGTCGAAATTCTCCTGCGCATTGGTCCGCTCGGTGCCGAGCAGGTCGTTGTCGAGATAGACGGCGGTCCTGGATGGGAAGAGGGTCTCGCGCGAATCCTGGTCGCCGCCGTCGCCGACGAAGCCCTGCTCGTCGCCGTAGTAGACCGTCGGAACGCCGCGCCAGGTGAACATCAGCACATGGCCGAGCTTCACGCGCGCCAGCAGTTCGTCCGGGCTCGCCGCCTTGTTCCCCTCGCGCACATAATAAGCGAAGCGGCCCTGGTCGTGGTTGCCGAGGAAGGTCGGCAGCTGCTTCGCGGTCGCCTTGCCGCCGGCATAGAGCACGTCCTGGTTCAGGAATTCGCGCCAGATCTCGGTCGGCTGTCCGCTCGCCAGGCTGCGCAGCGCCGCCTGCTTGAAGGCGAAGTCGAGCACCGTCGGAAGCTTGTCCTCGACCGTATGCTTGGCGAGGAAACCGGGCGAGAAATCGTCGTTCGCGACCTCGCCGAAGATGTGGAAGTTCGGAATGCCGCGCGCCTTGGCCCGGGCAAGCATCGCCGGCACGAACTGCTGCCAGAATTCCGGGTTCACGTGCCGCGCCGTGTCGATGCGGAAGCCGTCGATCCCGAACCGGTCGATCCAGCTGCCGTAGACGTCGATCATGCCGGCGACGACCTTCGGATGCTCGGTCATCAGATCGTCGAGGCCCACAAAATCGCCCATCGCGTTGGACTCGCCCCGGAACACCGTATCCCCGCGATTGTGGTAGAGCAGGGGATCGTTGAGCCAGGCCGGGACCTTGACGTTCTTCTCTCTGGAGTCGGTGTTCAGCGTGTAGGCGTAATTGGGGTCGGTCAGTCGGGCGAAATTCTCCGCCGTCCGCACCGTCTCGCCCATGAAGCCCGGGTTGATCGGCGCACCGTTTAGCCCGCCGCGACGCTGATAGGGATAGTCGGCAATCGAGCGATACGGGCAGGCGTTCATCGCCTCGCACTCGGCGAACTTGATGACGTCCGCCGTGTGATTGGTGATGATGTCCATGTAGACCTTCATGCCCCGCGCATGCGCCGCATCGACGAAGGCCTTGAAGTCGCCATTCTCGCCGAAATGCGGATCGACACGGGTGAAGTCGGTTACCCAATAGCCGTGATAGCCGGCGCTCTCCCCGCCCTTGGGTCCTTGCACCGGCTTGTTCTTGAATATCGGCGCGAACCAGATGGCGGTGACGCCCATGCCCTGCAGATAGTCGAGCCGGCGAACGAGCCCCTTGAGGTCGCCGCCGTGGTAGAAGCCCTTGTGGGTGGGATCGAACCCGGTCTGCAAGGCCCCGCCCTTGAGCCCGCCGCGATCGTTCCTCGGGTCGCCATTGTCGAACCGGTCCGGGAGGAGGAAGTAGATCACCTCGTCTTCAGGCAGGCGGCTGCGGAAGTCGGCGGTGGGCGCGGCGGCTGGCTGCGCCGCGGTCATCACGAGAGCGGAGGCAAGGGCGAGGATCAAGCGATGTCCTTCTGCAACTGAGGGGAGCCGAGGAGCGTGGCGACATAGTCGGCGTGCGCCGGCATCGATTGCGTCTTGCGCTGATAGGCGAGCGCAAGCGTTTTCATATAGTCTTCAAGCTCTTCGCGGGTGACGACATCCGCCAGCGGCGACCAGCTCCGGGGCTTCAGGCCCTGCCCGATCATGACCTGGCCCCAGCCTTCTTCCGTAAACAGCTCGCCGTCTTCGCGGAAGATCGCGCCCGCTTCTTCGAACAGCGCCATCTTGGCCGCCAGCGTGTCGGGGATGGGCATTGCGCGGCACTGGTCCCAGAAGGGCTCGCCGACCCGGCCATTGGCCTTGTAGTGGAGGATGAGGAAGTCGCGGATACGCTCCCATTCCGATGCGGTCATGCCGTTGAAGCTACTCCGCGCGCGGGCGAAATTGCGATCGCGGGGCAAGAAGCTCATCAGCCGCGCGATGCCCGACTGCACCAGGTGGATGCTGGTCGATTCCAGCGGCTCCATGAAGCCGGCGGCAAGCCCGAGCGCGACCACATTGCCGGCCCATGCCTCGCGCCGTCGCCCAGCGGTGAAGCGCAGCGGCCGTGGCTCGTCCAGCGCTTCCCCGTCGAGGTCGGCGAGCAGGATCGCCGCCGCCTCGTCATCGCTGATCGCGCTGCTGCAATAGACGTGGCCGTTCCCGGTGCGATGCTGGAGCGGGATACGCCACTGCCAACCCGCCTTGCGCGCAAGGGACTGGGTGTAGGGTCGGAAGGCGTGGCTTCGTTCGCACGGCACCGCCAGTGCCCGATCGTTCGGCAGCCAGTCGGACCAGTCGTCGAACCGAACACCGAGCGTCTGCCCGAGCAGCAGG
Organism: Sphingomonas sp. LHG3406-1; assembly: GCF_029637485.1. GTDB lineage: Bacteria > Pseudomonadota > Alphaproteobacteria > Sphingomonadales > Sphingomonadaceae > Sphingomicrobium. Next base: position 2,544,070 of record NZ_CP069128.1, read on the forward strand.
CTGCGAAAGCCGGTGCAGTCGATGAAGAGATCGGCCGCAATTCGGCGGTCGCCGTCGAGCTGCAGCGCGGCCACATCGCCGCTTTCCGGATCCTGCTCGACTCGCTCGATCCTGCCCTCGACCCGCGTGACCCTGCGCTGCTCGGCATAGCGGCGCAGGAAGGCGGCGTAGAGCGAGGCGTCGAAATGATAGGCGTAGACGGGATCGGGAATAGCCGACGGTCGACCCGCCGGGCCTGCCATGCGCCGGGCGTAGGCAGCCACCGAGTTCAGCACATAATCGCCAAGCTCCCCCGCCAGCCCCTCGGCGCGCGCCCTCAGCCACAGCTGGCGGAACGGCATGAGCCCGCTGCCTCGGCCCACCGAACCGAAGGCGTGGATGTAGCTATGGTCGGGAGCGCGCCACCCGCCGAACTCGATGCCGAGCTTGAACGTGCCCTGCGTGGCCGCAAGAAACTCGCGCTCGTCGATGCCGAGCGCCGCATTGTAGTTGTGGATCTGCGGGATGGTCGCTTCGCCCACCCCGACCGTGCCGATCACATCGGATTCGACCAGAGTGATGCGGCTGCCGTCCTCGAGAAATCGCGCGAGGGCGGCTGCAGCCATCCATCCGGCGGTTCCGCCGCCGGCGACGACGATGTCGAGCCCGGATGTCATTGCCATTCAACCTGCTCGAACGGTGCCGCACCCACAACGGGTGCGGCACCTTCTGGACGCTAGCGGAACTTGTACGTGAAGCCGGCCAGGAACCGTCGACCGTAGGTTGCGTAGCGCAGATACTGATCGTCCGACACGGCATTGGCCGGCAGCGTCCGCGACGCTTCGTCGGTCAGGTTCTGACCCTGCAGGTAGAGCGACAGACCCTCGAGCATCGTGCCTTTCTGGAAGTCGTAACCGACCTGCGCATCGTAGACGGTCTCGGCCTGGACGTCCTCGCGGGCGAGTTCGCCGTTGAAGGCCCGGAAATCACCGCGGAAGGCAGAACGATAGCGCATCGAACCGCGAAGGCTGAAGCCCGCCTTCTCGAAAAAGGCGGTGAGGCTGGCGACGTGTTTGGAATAGCCCGGGATCACGTCGATCTCATTGTTGAAGTTGCGGATCCTGGTCTCGGTGTAGCCATAGCCACCGGTCAGGCCGAAGCCGTCGAGCGCCGGCGTCAGCACGTCGAACGGAAGCGTGCCGGCAAGCTCGAGACCGCGGATGTACCCGCCCTTGGTGTTCACCTGCGCCGACAGCAGGCCGATCGTTCCGTTCACCGGCGTGACCGCCGGAGCCGGGAACTGGCTGTAGTCGAACTCGGTGGTGCCGCCGGCGATGTAGCGCAGCATCTTCTTGTGGAAGAGCTGGATGGCGACGTAGCCCTTCGAGCCGAAATACTTCTCGATGTTGAGGTCGAACGCCAGCGCCTTGTGCGGCTTCAGATAAGGGTTGCCGCCGCTGCCGCTGATGATGCCGAGCGTGGTGTCGGTACCGTAATTGATGACCGTGTTCAGATCCGGCATGCGCGGACGCATGATCTGAATCGAGCTCGCGCCGCGCACGACGATGTCGTTGGGCAGGCGCGCCGACACGTTCAGGCTCGGCAGATAGTCCCAGTAGCTCGTCTTTGCGGTGACCCGCGTACGAACGCCGCCCGGGAAGGTGTCGCCGGTCGAGCTCTGCTCTGCCCGGACGGCCTGGAAGCCGACGTTTCCGGTCACTTCCGCCGCGCCGACATCCTGGCTGAAGGTGGCCATGATGTAGGGCTGGAACAGCTTCTCGGTGATCGAATAGCCCTTGTCCTGGCCGAAGCTGTTCGGAACGCGGGAGAGGATGTTGGCGTCGACCAGCTTGCGCGGATCGAAGGTGAGGATCGGACCGATGCCGCGACCGACCACCGTCGGATCGAGCAGCAGGTTGCTCGGCACCGCGATCTGCAGCGCGCCGCCGGCCGGGACGAGATAGGCCTCGACCGCCGAAAGCTCCTTGCTGCGGTCGGTGTAGCCGGCGCCGACCTTGACGCTGTCGATGAAGCCATCGAACTCGCGCTCGATCTCCGCCTTGTACTGGGCGAGGTCGTCGCGCGTGTCGCGGACGTTGTCGTAGCCGGCCTGGATGATCGCGCCGCCCCAGCCCTGCGTATCGGTCAGGAAGATCTGCGCCGGGTTCGAATAATCGAGGCTGTTGGTGAAGGTCGGTCCCTTCGGCCCCATGGTGAAGCCGATGTTGGTCGACGCGCCCGAGCGGGCATAGCCGGTGCCGGCGGTCGCCTGAAGATTCTGGTCGACGCGGTCGGTGCGCGACCAGGCCACGTCGAGGAAGGCCTTCCAGCCGTTGCCATTGTTCCAGGCGAGGTTGCCGCCGATCGAGTAAAGGTCGGCCTCGCGGTCGTTGGTGTCGTTGCGCGCGATGCCGTAGACGCCGTTCAGCGTGCCGCTGGTGATCAGCCCGCCTTCGGACTGGGCGTTGGTGAGCGTCGAATTGCCCCAGTCGGGGAAGGCCGGGAATTCGAACCAGCGGGAATCGAACCGGTCCTTGAAGTTCGAATAGAAGGCGTCGACCGTTGCGGTGATCGTGTCGTTGACCTTCGCCTGCAGCGTTCCGTTGAGGCCGAAGCGCTTCAGCTGGCTCGAATTGTTGTAGGTCTTGGAGCCGGTGAAGATCAGCTGGCCCGGATTGGACGCCGGCGATTCATAGCCCCACGCCGCCCACTCGCGCGAATGATAGGGCTCGTCCGTGTAGGACGCCGACAGCGCGACGCCGATGCGGTCGTCCGCGAACTGGTCGACGAACGTGCCGTAGAAGCGATAGCCCATGTCGCTTGTGTCGGGGTTGAGCTTCTCGTCGGTGTAGGTGCCGCGAGCGCCGACCGCGAGCACGCGGCGCTTGGCGTCGAGCGGGCGGATGGTGCGCAGGTCGATGGTGCCGACCAGGCCCTGGCTGATGAGGTTCGCGGCCGAGGTCTTGTAGACCACGACCTGGTTCAGGATCTCCGACGGGAACTGGTCGAACTCGACCGCGCGGCTGTCATTGGTGGTGGTCTGCTCGCGCCCGTTCAGGGTGGTGACCGAGAAATCCGGGCCGAAGCCGCGGATGGAGATGATGTTGGCGCGGCCCTGGGCGCGCTGCGCCGAGAGGCCGGGAAGGCGGGCGATGGATTCGCCGATGCCGTTGTCGGGAAGCTTGCCGATGTCTTCGGCGCTGACCGCCTCGACCACCTGCTCCTGGCGCTTCTTGGTGTTGATGGCGCTCTCGAGCGCGCGGCGGAAGCCGGTGACGACGATGGCCTCGCCTTCAGCCTCGGTGATAGGCTCGGCGGCGGCCTCGTCGGCCGCCGTCGGCTCCTCGGCGGGCGCAGTCTGCGCAGCGGCCGGAGTCGCAACCAGGGCCAGGCCGATCGCCAGCGGGCTCGCGGCAAGCGCAAGTCGGCTCGTGAAGTTCGAAACGTTCATTGTGTGTGTCACCCTCCTCGGACCGGCGCGGCGCCAACGGGCGCGGTGCACCAATGTCACGCAACCGAAACCTATCAGCGATTGGCGGCAGGAACAGGCGAAAGGGCAGCTATACATACGTATTCAGGTCGTTACACTGTGACATGGATGACGCAGCGGCGACCGACATCGTTCGATATTGCGGCCTTGGCGGGGGTCAGCCAGCCCACCGTCAGCCGTGCTCTTTCGGGTAATCCCGCGGTCAGCGCGGAAACGCGCGCGCGCGTCCTCGCCGCCGCCGAACAGCTTCACTACAAGGTCGACAAGAATGCCAGCGGCCTCCGCCGCCAGCAGAGCCGCACGCTCGCCTTGCTCTTCTTCGAGGATCCGACGCCCGACGAGACGCTGATCAATCCCTTCTACCTGTCGATGCTGGGATCGATGGTGCGCGCCTGCGCTTCCCATGGCTACGACCTGCTGATCAGCTTCCAGCAGCTTTCCGACGACTGGCACGTCGATTATGAAGACAGCCGCAAGGCCGACGGCATCATCCTGCTCGGCTACGGCGATTATCTCCAGTACCGCCCGCGGCTCGAGCAGCTGGTCAGGCGCGGCGCCCATTTCGTCTGCTGGGGCAATCCGCGCGCGGGCGAGTTCGGCGCCATCGTCGGCTCCGACAATGAAGCGGGCGGCCACGAGGCGACGCGCCACCTGCTTGGTCTCGGCCGCCGCCGGATCGGCTTCGTCGGCACCGTCAGCGAAGCCTATCCTGAATTCCTCGACCGCTATCGTGGTTACGTGCGCGCCCACGACGACGCCAGCATGAGCGTGTTCGACGGCCTGCGTGTCGAAGCCGGGCCGAGCGAGGCGGAGGGGCGCGCGGCCGTCGCGGAGCTGGAGCGACGCCGGGCCGACTACGACGCCCTGTTCGCCGCGTCCGACCTTGCCGCCATCGGCGCGATGAAGGCGCTCCAGGAGCGCGGCCGGCGCGTGCCGCAAGATGTCGCCGTGGTCGGCTTCGACGACCTCGCCGCGGCCGGCTACGCGACCCCGCCGCTCACCACCGTCGCGCAGGACGCGCGCCTCGCCGGCACCGCGCTGGTCGAGGCGCTGATCGACCGCATCGAGGGCCGCGAGAGCGAGTCCAAGCTGCTCCCCGTCACCCTCAAGGTGCGCGGCTCAAGCCTCGTCTGACGCGCCCGACAAGCGGGCGCTGAAGCCTGGTCTAGCTGGCCGCCGGCCGCCGCGCGTAGAGGCCGTAGGCGGCGATCACCGCATAGCAGGCGGCGGGAAGCAGCAGCGCGATGCCGAGGCTCTTGCTCGCGTCGGCCAGCACGCCGGTAAGCAACGGGATCACCGCCCCGCCGAAGATGGCGATGTTGATGATCCCCGACCCGTCCGCCGCCCGCGCGCCCAGCTTCTCGCAGGCGAGGCTGAAGATGGTCGGGAACATGATCGAGTTCATCAGGCCGATGGCGAGCAGGCTGTAGCCCGACAGGCTGCCGGTGGTGCTGATCGACAGGAGGATGAGCGCGATCGCGCCGACCGCGACCCCGGCCAGGATCTTGCCCGGGCTCATGATGCGAAGGAACCAGCTGCCGATGAACCGTCCGACCATCGCGCCGCCCCAATAAAGGGCAATCAGCGGACCGGCAGCGCCTTCGCTCAGGCCCATGACATGGCGCTGGCCGAGATAGTTGACGATCAGCGACCCGATCGCGACCTCGGCGCCGACGTAGAGGAAGATGCAGGCCGCGCCCCAGCCGAAGCGGGTGCGCTTCAGCAGCGAGAAGCCGGCGAAGGGCGAGCTCTTCTCATGCTGCTCGCCGGGCAGGCGGTTGCGGAACAGGAAGACGGCGCCAGCGATGACGGCAAGCGCGGCGGCAAGGCCGAGGTAGGTGCTGACGATCGCCTGCGTCTCGGCGGTGCGATATTCCTCCAGCGCGGCGCCCGAGAAGTCGGACGCGCTGACGCCCGCAAGGCCGCCGAGGATCAGCGCCGAGCCGACCAGCGGGAAGACGGTCGTGCCGAGGCTGTTGAAGGCCTGCGCGAAGGTCAGCCGGCTGTGCACGGTCTGTGCCTTGCCCAGCAGGCTGATCAGCGGATTGGCGACCACCTGGACGATGACCACGCCGCTGGCGAGGATGAACAAGGCGAACAGGAACAGCCCGTAGGTGGCCGTCCGCGACGCCGGGATGAACAGCAGGCAGCCGACCATCATGATCAGCAATCCCGCCATCGCCCCGCGCATGTAGCCGATCCGTTTGACCAGCTGCGCGCCCGGAATGCCGATCACCAGATAGGCGGTGAAGAAGCAGAACTGCACCAGCATCGCCTGCGTGTAGTTGAGCGTGAACAGCTCTTTCAGCTTGGGCAGGATGACGTCGTTGAGGCTGGTGATGCCGCCGAAGATGAAGAATAGCGCGAACACGAAATAGCGCAGCTCGGGCGCGTCGACCCCATCCTGTTCGGCGCCGTCGGTCGAAACGCTCGGTGCGGCTACGGCCATGTTCTGTTTCCCCTTGTGAACCTGCCAGGGTTTGGTCCTATCGCCGGCGCCTGTCACCTGTGAATACCTATTCTGCTGCAATGCACAAAGGATTGGCACCCTTCGGCTTTCCTGCTTTGTCTGAACGCCAGGAGGATTTGCATGGATCAGGTGACGGGTCGGCTGGAAAAGCCGCGGCAAAGCTGGGCGGGGCTATGGAACATCTCGTTCGGCTTCTTCGGCATCCAGATCGGCTTCGCGCTTCAGAATGCGAATATGAGCCGGGTCTTCCAGTCGCTGGGCGCAAGCCTCGACGACCTGCCCGCCCTGTGGGTCGCGGCGCCGCTGACCGGGCTGCTGGTCCAGCCGATCATCGGCTTCATGAGCGATCGTACCTGGCTCGGCCGGTTCGGCCGTCGTCGGCCTTATTTCGTGGCGGGCGCGCTGCTTGCCGCCCTGTCGCTGCTGCTGATGCCGCTTGCGCCCGTGCTGCTCGCCGCCGCGGCGCTGCTGTGGATGCTCGACGCCAGCCTCAACATCTCGATGGAGCCCTTCCGCGCCTTTGTCGGCGACCAGCTCCGCCGCGACCAGCATACCGCGGGCTATGCGGTGCAGACCGCCTTTATCGGCGCGGGCGCGGTGATCGGCTCGATCTTCCCTTATCTCCTCGAACATTGGGGCGTCAGCAATGTCGCGGCGGCGGGCGCCATCCCCGACACGGTCCGCTGGAGTTTCTGGGCCGGCGGCGCGGCCCTGTTCCTGGCGGTGATGTGGACGGTCTTCACCACCCGCGAATATTCGCCAGACGAGATGCGCGGCTTCGGCGAAGAAGCGCCCATCGAAGGCGGTGACGCCATGCGCGCCCTTGCCTCCCGTAGCTGGCTCGCCGCCTTGTTCTGGTTCGACATCGGCGTGATCGTGGTCGCGGCCACCTGGTACTTCGGGCTCGAGAAGGAGGTCTATCTCCTCGGCGCCTTACTGATTGCCTATGGCCTCCTGTCGGTGTTCGTCGTGATGCGCGCCAAGGCCGGGCAGGGCGCGGGGATGCTCGGCAGCCTGGTCGGCGATTTCTCGGGCATGCCCCGGGTGATGAAGCAATTGGCGCTGGTCCAGTTCTTCAGCTGGTCGGCGCTGTTCATCATGTGGATCAACACGACGCCCGTGGTCGCGCTCAACTTCTTCGGTGCGAGCGATCCCGACAGCGCGCTCTATCAGGAGGCGGGCAATTGGGTCGGCGTGCTGTTCGCGGTCTACAACGGCGTCGCCGCCATCGCCGCCCTGCTGGTCCTGCCCGCGCTGGCCAAGCGGATCGGCAAGGCGAAGACCCACGCCTTGTGTCTCGCCGCGGGCGCGCTCGGCTATGCCAGCTTCTTCCTGCTGCGCGATCCGCAGCATCTGCTGCTGGCCGAAATCGGGGTGGGGATCGCCTGGGCCTCGATCCTCGCCATGCCCTACGCCATCCTCGCCAGCGCGTTGCCGCAGGCCAAGCTCGGAACCTACATGGGCCTGTTCAACATCTTCATCGTCGTGCCCCAGCTGCTGGTGGCGACGGTCATGGGCTCGATCATGAAGGCCTTCTTCCCCGGCCAGCCGATCTGGACGATGGCCTTCGCCGCCGGGGTGATGGCCCTTGCCGCGCTCGCGACGCTGCGGGTGCGGGAGGCCTGACGACCCTTGTAAAGGTGGATTTTGCATGGCTTGGTCAAAGCCATGCCGGTCCGTCCACTTCGGCAGCTAAACGCCTCGGGCTGCGGTCGAAAAGCCGGAAGTGGACGACGTGGACGATATGCCTTTTTGTCGGGCAACCATCTTCATTCCTCCTCGTTGAGCGGGTGGAACGAAGGGGACCTTCTTGAACGCCACCACCACCATGCGCGCGGCCGTCCTGTCGGCGCCGCAGACCATCCGCGTCGACGATCTTCCGCTGCCCGAACCCGGTCCCGGCCAGGTCCGAGTCAAGCTCGAAGGCTGCGGCGTCTGCGCCTCGAACCTCGGCCCGTGGAGCGGCCCCGAATGGCTGCAATATCCAGGCGAGCCGGGCGGCATGGGCCATGAGGGCTGGGGCGTGATCGAGGCGGTCGGCGACGGCGTCACCGATCTCGCCGTCGGCGACCGGGTCGCGGCGCTGAGCTACAACAGCTACGCCAGCCACGACCTCGCCGATGCCGACAAGGTGCTGAAGCTTCCGCAAGCGCTCGCCGGCCAGCCCTTCCCCGGCGAACCGCTCGGCTGCGCCTTCAACATCTTCAAGCGCGCCGACATCCAGGCCGGGCAGACCGTCGCCATCCTCGGCATCGGTTTCCTCGGCGCGCTGCTGACGCGGCTCGCGACCGATGCCGGCGCGCGCGTCATCGCCATCTCCCGCCGCGACTACAGCCTCGACGTCGCGCGCGAGTTCGGCGCCGCCGAGACCATCCCGATGACCGATCACACCATGATCATCGAGCGGGTGAAGGAGCTGACCGACGGCAAGTTCTGCGAGCGCGTCATCGAGGCGGTCGGCAAGCAATGGCCGCTCGACCTCGCCGGCGAACTCACCGCCGAGCGCGGCAAGCTGATCGTCGCCGGCTACCACCAGGACGGTCCGCGGCAGGTCAACATGTGGCTGTGGAACTGGCGCGGGATCGACGTCATCAACGCCCACGAGCGCGATCCTCAGGTCTATATGGACGGCATCCGCGAGGCGATCGACGCCGTCGCCAGCGGCCGCCTCGATCCGAGCCCGCTCTACACCCATCGCTTCAAGCTCGACGAGCTCGCCCAGGCGCTCGACGCCACCCGCGATCGCCCAATGGGCTTCCTGAAGGCGATCATCGAACCGTGAGCGACAAGCCGCGTCTGGGCTTCCTCGGCACCGGCTGGATCGGCCGGCACCGGATGGAAGCGATGCTCGCCACCGGCCTCGTCGACGCCGGCGCCATCGTCGATCCGAGCGCCGAGATGCGCGCCGAGGCCGCCGCGCTGGCGCCCGACGCCGCCACCGTCGACACGATCGACGAGCTGCTCACCATGGACCTCGACGGGCTGGTGATCGCGACGCCCAGCGCGCAGCATGCCGAGCAGTCGGTGCGCGCGCTGGAGGCGGGGCTCGCCGTCTTCTGCCAGAAGCCGCTCGGCCGGACGGAAGCTGAGGCCCGTGCCGTTGTCGATGCCGCGCGGTCGGCCGACCGGCTGCTCGGCGTCGATCTCAGCTATCGCTTCACCCGCGGCATGGAGGCGATCCGCACCGCCATCCAGTCCGGCGAACTCGGACGCGTGTTCGCGGCTGACCTGACCTTCCACAATGCCTACGGCCCCGGAAAGCCGTGGTTCCTCGACCCGGCCCAGTCAGGGGGCGGCTGCGTGATCGACCTTGGCGTGCACCTCGTCGACCTCGCCTTGTGGGCGCTGGACTGGCCCGAGGTGGTGGCGGTCGAAAGCCATCTGCTCGCCGGCGGTGTGCCCCTCACAGATCCGGCGGCATGCTGCGAGGATTATGCCGTGGCGACGCTCCGGCTGGCGGGCGGAGCCATCGTCCGCCTCGCCTGCTCCTGGCACTTGCCGGCCGGGACAGAGGCGGTGATCGGGGCGGAATTCTATGGCGACGGCGGCGCCGCGGCGCTGCGCAATGTCGGCGGCTCCTTCTACGACCTTGCGGCAACCCGCATGGCGGGCACGCAGCGCTGGGAGCTGGCGCCGGTCGACAGCGACTGGGGTGGCCGCGCCGCCGCCGACTGGGCGCGGCGATTGGCCTCAGGCGAAGGCATCGACCCGGATGCCGAGCGACTGGTCGACGTCGCTCGCCTGCTCGACCGCATCTACCAGCGCTAGGCGGTAGCGGGCGGTGGCGGCGGCGTGGCGAGGCGCTTCGTCCGCCGGGCTCATCTCCACCCCGAGGCCGTGCCTGCCGATGCGGAAGGCGCAATAGGCGATCCGGTAGAAGGCGGTCAGCGCCGGATCGACCCCGAGCGCGCGTTCGAGCCGGTCGACGTCGGCCGCCGGAAGGTCGAACTCGACCATCACTCCGGCCAGATCCCAGGCGAGGTCTTGCGCGCCGACGAGGTCGTGTCCGGCATGATGGTCCAGGGCGTCGGCCTTGAGCAGCTGCCCGCCGGGCAGGCGGAGCCATTCGTGCGCTTCCATCCGCCCGTCCGTCCGAACCCGCCGGACGAGCGGCTGCAGCGCGTCGACCTCCGGGCTCCAGCGGGCCAGTTCAGGCACGTTGCGGCGGACCATGGCGACCAGTTCGGCGAGGCTTGCGCCGGCGCCGTGCTCGACCGGCAGGAGCGAGCGGATGCGCAGATAGACGGTGAGCTCGTCGAGCGTCGGCCGTGCTGGCCGCGCGTCGGCGTGCCAGCGCAGCGCCAGCCAGCCATGGGTCATCCCGGCGACCTCGGGACCGAAACCTGCCTCGTGGAGCGTGCGGGCGAGGGCAAGCTTGCCATGCCCGTTCGGGCCGAGCCCGGCGAAGCGGAGCATCCACTCCTTACCCGCGGCCCGGACGAGGAACTTCATCCGCTCCCAGCCCGGCACCACCGCCGGCCACTCGCTTTCCGACGCGTTCCGCAACGGACGCCAGCCGCCTGCCGAAATGTCGGTCCAGCGCTCGATCGGGCCGAGGAGCTGCGCCGTCCAGCGGGTCAGGCGGTCGGGTCTGAGCACCGGCCGCTGCGCGGTCCGCCAGCGTTCGCGGTGCCGGGCGGAGGCCTGCATCCCGAGGTCGCCATGGTGGCCCGGCAGGAAGGCGATGCGCGCCGCCGGGACGCCGCGGGCCTCCAGCCAGTCGGCGACCGCGCCGAAGCTGCTGCCGGACAGACCCGGTCCTTCGTCCACGATGACGAAATGCGGATCGCCGTCGAGCAGCGATTGCTCCAATTCCGGCGCGATCGAGAGCGAGCGAGCGAACGGATCGCCGCCGGGCCTCAGCGTGACCGGCGTTTTGGCGCCGAGCGCCGCGGCGGCCACTGCCGCGAGGCCCGTCCCGATGCTGCGCAGGCCGATGATCCGCGGCTCGCCCGCCAACACCAGCTTGCGCGCGGCCAGGGCATAGGCCTCGGGATAGAGAGCGTAATGCGCATAGCCTTCGGCCTGCTTGACGGTGACGCTCGCCGGCAGCGGCAAAAGCGGGGGCAGGGGCGGGCAGATGCTGCCTTCACAGTCCCGATCCCACGACCGCATCAGGGCCGCGCCGAGCGTGACCAGCGCCTGCAGAAGCGCTGCTTCCGCCGGTCGCTCGCGGTCCGCGCCAGACTTCGCGAAGTCCGCATCCGCGACGCCCTGCGCCAGTCCGGCGAGGGCGATGAAGCGGCTGCGCAGCTCGTCGTGGGTAAGGAACCGGCGCTCGTCGCGCTTCAGCGCCGCCAGCAGGGCGGCCGTGGCGACCTCCTCGCGGGCGTCGCCATAGACAAGCATCTATTCGGCGGCGGCGAGGGGTAATGGTTGGGCCTGTCCCCCGCCGAAGTCGAAGGCCGGCCGCGCATCGCCGAGCTGTCCAGCGAAATAGGGGATGGTGGCCGCAAGCCCCTGTTCGAGCGACACCCTCGGGCTCCATTGCAGCAGACTGCCCGCAAGGCCGATGTCGGGCCGCCGCCGCCGCGGATCGTCGACGGGCAGGGGGCGATTGGTCACCGCACTGGTCGAGCCGGTCAGGCGAAGGACGCGCTCGACAAGGTCGGAGACGGTCAGCTCCTGCGGGTTGCCGATGTTGACCGGCCCCGGCTGCGGCCCGTCATAGGCCATCAGGCGGAGGATGCCTTCGACCAGATCGTCGACGTAGCAGAAGCTCCGCGTCTGGCTGCCGTCGCCATAGATGGTGACCGGCGTGCCGCTCAGCGCCTGGCAGATGACGTTGCTGACGACGCGGCCGTCGTCCGGGTCCATGCGCGGGCCATAGGTGTTGAAGATGCGGACGACGCGCACGTCGACGCGGCCGGCACGGTCGAAATCGAAGGCCAGGGTTTCGGCCGCACGCTTGCCTTCGTCATAGCAGGCGCGTGGACCGGTGCAGCTGGTCCAGCCGCGATAATCCTCCCGCTGCGGATGCACTTCGGGATCGCCATAGACTTCGCTGGTCGAGGCCAGCAGGTAGCGCGCCCGCTGCCCTTCGGCGAAGCGCAGCAGGTTGCGGCTGCCGAGCACGTTGGTGAGCATCGTATGCTCAGGGTCCGCCTGGTAGGCGGGCGGGGAAGCGGCGCAGGCGAGATTGAAGACGTGGGTGAAGCCGCGCCCATCAAGCGATTGGGGGAGCTGCTCGGTGACGTCGTGCTCGACGAAATCAAAGCCCTCACGCCCGCGCAGATGAGCGAGATTCTCCGCCCGTCCGGTCTGGAGATTGTCGAGCACGACGACATCGGCGCCGCGTTCGAGCAGCCGGTCGACGAGGTTGGATCCGATGAAGCCGGCGCCTCCGGCGACGAGGACGACGTCCTTCGGTCTGCTTGCCATCGTCATTCCTTCATTCCACGGGCGCCGGTCAGCGCGGCCATCGGCTTGGCCGCCATGGTCTCGGCAAGGTGCCGCTCGAGTTCGGCCGCGCGTACCGCTGCCGTATGCTCCCTGAGCGCCCGCTGCCGCGCCGCCTCGCCGATCGCCCGCGCCTGGGCGGGGTCGATGCCTTTCAGCGCCGCGATCACATCCTCGGTGGTGGAGGCGAGCAGGATCTCGCGGCCGGGCGCGAACAACTGGTCCAGGCCTTCCCACTTGTCCGAGATCACCGGGCAGGCACACATCGCGGCCTCGAACAGGCGGACGCTGGGGCTCCAGCCGGCAGCGATCATGTCGGCGCGGGTGACGTTCAGCGTGAAGCGCGAGGCCGCGTAGAAGGCCGGGTGGTCCGCAGGCGGCACATGCTCGATCCGCTCGACGTTCGCGGGCCAGTCGATGTCGGCGGGATATTGCGGACCGGCGACGCAGAAGCGACTGTCCGGCAGCGCTCGGGCGGCGGCGCAGAGCAGCTTGTCCACCGTCGGCTGGCGGTCCGCCGACCAGGTGCCGAGATAGGAGAGGTCCCAGCGCGTCGGCACGTCCAGCGGGCGATAGAGCTCCGGGTCGGCCTGGCAGTAGAGGGCGCGCGCCGCCGGGCTGCCAAGCTGCTCCTCGATGAAACGCAGGGTCGGGCCGCCGGTGAAGCTGAGATAGAGGTCGAAGCCGGGGATCAGCTCCGGGCTCAGATATTCGAAGTCGCCGCGCGCCAATTTGGCGAGGGTGACCGGCGTGTCGATGTCGTAGAAGGCGGTGGTGCCGCGCGCCGTACGCTGGACGAAGCGGCCGACCTCGACGCCCTCCGGCACATAGGAGCCGACGATCACCGCATCGGCCCGTGCGATCTCGCCCGCAAAGCGATCGAGGTCGGCGAGATCGCTGTAATATTCGAGGCGGCACCAGTCCCGATCGGTCAGGTCGCGCTGGCTGGCATACCAGGGCACGTCGCGCTCGAGGAACAAGATGTCATGACCGCGCGCGGCGAATTCGGCGAGCAGGCCGCGGAAGGTGGTCGCATGGCCATTCCCCCAGGAGGAGGAGAGCGACAGGCCGAGGACGACCAGCTTCATGCGAGCGCCATCTCGCGCCTGGCGGCAACCGCCTGGCGGAGCACCCGGTCGGCTTCGACGCCGCGGTGCGCATAGGTATGTTCGGCGAGCACGCGGGCGAGCGCCGCCTTGCCGATCGCCTCGGCCCGACCGGGCGTCAACCGTGCAAGATGTTCGGCGACGTCCTGCCCGTCGCGGGCGACCAGCACCTCCGTATCGGGCTGGAGGAACTGCTCGATTCCTTCCCACGCGTCGGTGACCAGGCAGGCTGCGGCGCCGGCGGCTTCGAACACGCGGGTCGCGGGCGAGAAGCCGACATCGGCCATGCTGTCGCGCGCCACGTTCAGCACGGCGGCCGGCGAGCAGTTGAAGGCATTATGGTCGGCCGTCCCGACATGCCCGACGGCGCGGACATTGGCCGGCATGCCCTTGCCCGTCCAGCCATTGCCGCCAAGGAGGAAGCTCCTGTCCGGGCTCAATTCGGCAGCGCGGAGGAAGAATTCCTCGACTCGCGCCTCGCGGTCGGGAAGGCGATTGGCGAGGAAGCCGAGGTCGGCCGCGAACCGGTCGTCACGCTCCACCGGATGATGCGTTGCAGGGTCGAGCGCATTGTAGATGGGGATGCACTTCCTGGCGCCTATCGCCTCATAGGCGGCGATCACCGGCGGCCCGCCACCGTAGGTGAGCACGAGGTCGAACTCGCCGAGGCGGCGGCGAAGCGGATGGTCGGGAGCGGCGCGAAGCTCCTCCAGCGTGGCCGCCGCATCGACGTCCCAATAGACCTTGACCGCGTCTCGCCGCGCGCGGTCGAGCACGCCTTCGGCAAGCTCGTCGTCGAACACGCCGACGCCGCTCGCCTTGACCACGATATCGGCGGCCGCCGCTTCATCCAGCACGCGGGCGCAGGCGTCCGGCGTCGCTTCGTAAACGACCGACCTCGCATAGGAAGGCGGGTCGATGTCCCGGTGCTGCTGCCGCTCGAAGGCGTCCGGCTCGTAGAAGGTGATGGCGTGGCCGTGTCCGGCCAGTTCCTTGAGGATGCCGCGATAATAAGTGGCGGCCCCGTTCCAGTAGGCGCTGAGCAGCGAGGAGCCGTAGAAGGCGATGTTCATGCGTCGACCCTGTTGGTGATTGTCGCGACGATCCCGAGCAGCTCGTCGACCCGGTGGGCGCAGCTGTGGCGGGCGCGGATGGTGGCGAGGCCGTGGGCGGCGAGCCGCTCGCGCAAGGCGGGGTCGTCGCGGAGCGCGGTGAGATGGCGGGTCATCTCGGCACCGTCGCGGGCGACGAGAAAGTCTTCGCCGGCGGTGAACAAATGCTCGGCATCGTCCCAGGGCGCGCTGACCAGCGGAATGCCGCAGGCAAGCGCTTCGAACACGCGGATGGTGGGAATGCCCGGCAGCGTCTCGCGGTAGAAGCGGCGAGGAACGTGGACGGTGGCGAGCGAGTGGGCGAGCAGCTCGGGCGCGCTGGCGTTCGGCGCCCAGCCGGCGAAGTCGACCCCGTATCGGGCAAGGGTCGCCAGCGCCTCGGCCGGATAGCGGACGCCATGGACGGTCAGCGGCAGCCCGGCGTCACGGGCAGGCCGGAACAGATATTCCTCGAGCTCGGTCGAGCGCTCGCCGTCGCCCCAGTTGCCGATCCAGACGAGGCCCTGCCGCTCCTGCTCGACGACGGGCGGGCGGAAGTGGCGGGTGTCCGCGGCTTCGTGCCAGGTCCACACCCGGCCGTCCCAGCCCCAGCGGCGGTAGACCTCCGACAGGGTCTCGCCGAACGCCAGCACGCCATCATAGCCGGTGAGATCATAGGCCCGCATGGCGTCGGGCTCGCTGACGGCGCGGTGATGCGTGTCGTGGAAGAGCAGGGTGAAGCGCCCGCCTGCCTTGCGGAGCGCACCCACGGCCGCGACCAGTGCGGGCTCGTTCCACTCGTGCACGATGACGAGGTCCGCGTCGCCGACCAGTTCCTCGACGTCATTGCCCGGCGCATATTCGTGCGTGACGTCGGCAAGATCGGGATAGGCTGCGCGATAGGCAGCGAGCCCTTCATCGCCGGCGTCGGCGCGCAGATTGGCGAGGCTCCAGGCACCGCTCGGCTCCAGCGAGCGGACCTGGTGCCCGCGCGCCTTCAGCTCGCGCAGCACGCCGCGCAGGAAATGCGCGTTGCCGTGGTTCCAGCAGCTCAGCAGGGAATGGGTGAAGTAGACGATCCTCACGCCGCGACCCGCTCCTGTTGCGGCTCGGCGAGGAGCTGGCGGTAGAGGCCGAGCATGGCTTCGGCCGTACGGTCGGGCGTGAAACGCGCGGCCCGCAATCGGGCGGCGTCGCCGAGGCGGGCGCGTTCTTCGGGAAGCGCGACTAGCCGGTCGACCGCCGCCGCGATGGCATGCTCGTCGAGGGGATCGACGAACAGCGCCGCGCCCTCCCAAAGCTCATGGAACACCGGGCAGTCGGCGAGCACGAGGGCGCAGCCGGCCTGTGCCGCCTCCAGCACCGCAAGCCCGAACGGCTCGTAGAGCGCTACCGACACGAACAAGGGGCGTTTCAGCAGGAGTTCTCCGAGGTCCGCCGCGGGCAGGTTGCCAACTGCTCTCGCGTGGCTGAGACAAAGGCGGCTTCCGTCCGGTCCCTCGCTTGGCCCGGCGGCAAGGAAGGGAATGCCGGACAGCGCCGCAGCGCGATCGAAGGCAGCGACATTCTTGCCCGCGTCCCACAGCCGTCCGGCGGTCAGCGCGACGTCGAACGGCTGCCGTGCCGTATGCCCGACATTGGCAAGGCGCCCGTTGGCGACGGTCAGCGGCGGCTCGGGCAGGCGATAGGCCTTCTGCACGGCACGGGCGAAACTCTCGGACGGAGCGACCGACACGTCGCTGCGGCCAAGGCCCTCGCGAACGAGATTGCTCCGCCAGGCAAGGTCGTCGGGCAGCGCTTCACCGCCATGCACCGCTTCCCACCAGGTAGCGACGCAACTGTGGACCACGCTGATCGCCGGGACCGGATAGCAGACGGAGGCAAGCGCCGGCGTGTGCAGCTGGACGAGATCGGCCTGGCCCATCTCCGCCAGATGGGCGAGCACATGGCCGGCCTCGCGCACGTCGCGCTCGCTCGCCGCGGTCCAGTCGAGCGGCAGGCCGGTGTCGATGATCTGGAGGCCCGGCACGGCCGCCGCTTCGGTCAGCTGATCGGAGCTTGGCGACGGCCCCAGAACCGCCAGCAGCACCACCATGTCCTCGGCAGCGGCGAGGGAGCGAGCGAGGTCGATCGAGTAGGTCCATACCCCGCCGACGGCATCGGTGGAGAGCAGCAGCCGCCGCCGCTTCATGCGGGGACCTTGAGCCTGATGGGATCGCGAACCAGGCCGCGCTCCGACGCGAGCCAGTCCGCCAGCGCCGTCACGCCCTCGCGCCAGCCACGCGCCCGGCCGAGGCCAAGTTCGGCGCGGATGGCCCGCGTGTCGGCGACGAAGTAGCGCTGGTCGCCTGCGCGCCAGTCGTCGTAACGGACGTCCGGCTCGCGCCCGGTCAGTTCGGCGATGTGGCGCATGAGCTGGCGCAGCGACACCGCATTGGCCGGCCCTCCACCCAAGTTGAAGGCGCGCCCGGCGACCCGGTCGATCTGCTTCCAGACGGCCATGTAGGCGTCGACCGCGTCGCCGATATCGAGGATGTCGCGCACCTGGCAGCCGTCGCCATAGAGGGTGATCGGCTGGTCGTTGAGGGCACGGATGAGGAAATGGGCGACCCAGCCCTGGTCCTCGGTCCCCATCTGCCGCTGCCCGTAGATGCAGCTCATGCGGACTACCGCTGCGGGCAGTGCGAAGCTGCGCGCATAATCGAGCACATACTGGTCGGCGGCGCCCTTGGAGCAGCCGTAGGGCGTGTGGAAGTCAAGCGGCCGCGCCTCGCCGATGCCGTGGGCGCGGACCTCGGGATCGACCGGCTCGTAGCGATCCTCCTCGAGCTTGAACACGAGGTCGGCGAGGTCGCCGTACACCTTGTTGGTCGATGCGAAGACAACGGGGATGCGGCGGCCAGAAGTGCGCAGCGCGTCCAGCAGGTGAAGGGTGCCGCGCACGTTAATGTCGAAGTCTTCGCGCGGGGTGACGAGGCTGGTGGTGACCGCCACCTGCGCGGCCATGTGGAAGACGGCTTCGGCTTCCGTCGCGGCGGCCGCGACTGAGTCTTCGTCGCGTACATCGCCGAGGGTGAAGCTGATCCGCCGGCCGTGCTTCTGCTTCAGCCAGTCGAGGTTGCGTTCGACACCAGGCCGCGACAGCGCGTCGAAGACATGCACGTCGTGCCCCTCGGCGGCGAGCCGGTCGGCGATGTTGCTGCCGATGAAGCCAGCGCCGCCGGTTACCAGCACCGGCCGGCCCCTCAGGAGCGCCGGCCCGCTCACGCGACCAGCCCCCGCGCCTCAAGCTCCGCCTTGGCAGCGTCCACCCGATCCACCGCCGTCTGCCCGGCGACCCATTCGGCGAGTTCGGCGAGGCCTTCGCCGAAGTCCTTGGCGGCGCGGAAGCCGAGGCGGTCGGCGGCGAGCGTGCCGTCGCAGAAGCAGTGGCGGATGTCGCCGATGCGGCCCTTGCCGGCGATCTCGGGCTCGAGATCGTCCTTGCCGAGCGCCTTGGCGAGCGCCTGGCCGACTTCCCGCACCGAGCGGTCGTGGCCCGAGCCGATGTTGAACACGCCGCCGGCCGCCTGTGGCAGTTCCAGCGCGTCGGCGAAGGCGCGGGCGACGTCCGTCACATGGACGAAGTCGCGGCGCTGCTCGCCATCCTCGAAGATGACCGGCCGCTGGTCGTTCAGCAGCCGCGACGAGAAGATCGCCAGCACGCCGGTGTAGGGGTTGGAGAGCGCCTGGCCGGGCCCGTAGACGTTGAACAGGCGCAGGCAGACGCCTTCCATGCCGTAGGCGCCGGCGATGATGAGGGTGGTGCGCTCCTGCACGTATTTGCCGAGCGCATAGATGGAGGCGAGGTCCGGGCGCTTCCATTCGGGCGTCGGCACCGGGGTCAGCGGCCGGCCCTGCTGGTCGAGCGGCTCCCAGCTCTGGCCCTGGCCGGCGCGGGCGCTGCGCTCGGCATCCTGCACGTGACGACCGTCGGCGTCGCGGTAGAGGCCTTCGCCATAGATGCTCATCGACGAGGCGGTGACGATCCGGCGCACCGGCTTCTCGATCAACTGCTCCATCAGCACCGCGGTGCCGAGGTCGTTGCCGCTGGTGTAGCGCTCGATCTCGTACATCGACTGGCCGACCCCGACTTCCGCGGCGAGGTTGATGACGCTGTCGGCGCCCGAGAGCGCCTTGCTGACAATGTCGCGGTTGCGGACGTCCCCGACCAGCAGCTCGACGTCGGCGGGCAGGAGCCTGGATCCGTCCACCTCGCCGTGGACCTGCTCGATCAGGCTGTCGAGGACGCGGACCTTGTGGCCGCGAGCGAGAAGTTCATTGCAGACCGAGCGGCCGATGAAGCCGGCCCCGCCGGTAACCAGGACAGTTTCGCCCAACGCGCGATCCTCGAGACTTTCGGGAACGGCCCATTCCGGCCTTCCTTCCGGCTCCTCAATGAAGGATCATCTTGTTTGTTCCCGCCATTGCCAGCGAACTTTAGTTGTCTCGCAGTCGAAAGTAAGCCCACAACTTGCCGCCTTGTTGAAACGGTAGCGAAACTACTTTGTTTCGCCTGCGAATTAGGATCGTGAAAGGAACAAAGCTTCAGTGCCGCTGTTGAGCAGCCGTAACAAGAGGGGTTTTCGTGCCAATCGTCCATCTGCTTCGCCACGGCGCTCACGACGACTTGGGGCTTCGCCTCACTGGTCGTGCCCCTGATGGCGGGTTGAGCGCCCTCGGGCGCACGCAGGCGGTCGCGGCCGCGCGCAGGCTGCAGGCCGATCCCCCCGCTGCCGTCTATGCAAGCCCTCGCCGGCGCACGATGGAAACGGCCTCCATCGTCGCCGAGCATCTCGGCCTCGAGGTCATGGAGGCGCCCGCGCTCGACGAGATCGACTTCGGCGAATGGACCGGGCGGAGCTTCCTCCAGCTCCACGACGATCCGCGCTGGGCGGTCTGGAACAGCCGCCGGAGTGAGGCGCGCTGCCCGGGCGGGGAAACGATGGCCGAAGCTCAGGCGCGCGCGCTGGCCTTCGCCTTCGAAGTGGCGGCCACGCACGACGGGCCTGCCCTTCTTGTCACCCATTGCGACGTCATCCGCGCCCTCCATTGCTGGTCCGAGCGGCGCTCGCTCGACAGCATCCTCGATACGCAATGCGAGCCCGGCAGCCTGTCGGTCCTCGCCCTCGCCGCCGACAGGCAGGCGGCCTGATGCTGGATGCAAAGGACCGGCCGCTGGTGAAGGCGGAGATCGAACGGCGGGTGGCGGAGCTCGGGCCGTGGTTCCACGACCTCGATCTTGCCGGCGTGCGCACCGCGCCCGACCACTTCCTGTGGCGCTATCCCGAGAACAAGTTCAAGCGCTTCCGCCACGTCATTCCCGAGGACCTGACCGGCAAGAGCGTGCTCGACATCGGCTGCAACGCCGGTTTCTACAGCTTCGAGATGAAGCGCCGCGGCGCGGAGCGTGTGCTCGGCATCGACCATGACGAGCGCTATCTCGAGCAGGCCCGCTACGCCGCCTCCGTGCTCGGCCTGCGCGACATCGAGTTCCGGCGCGCGGAAGTGTGGGACGTCGGTGCGCTCGGCGAGCGCTTCGACCTCGTCATCTTCATGGGCGTGCTCTACCACCTGCGCCACCCGCTGCTGGCGCTCGACCTCATCCACGAGCATGTCGCCCGCGACCTGCTGCTGTTCCAGTCGCTGCAGGCGGGGGCCGAGGGCATGTTCGAGCCGGACGCCGACTACGACTTCTTCGACGGAAAGAAGGAGTTCGATCGGGCGGAGTGGCCCAAGCTCCATTTCGTCGAACAGCGCTACGCCAATGATCCCACCAACTGGTGGGTACCGAACGAGGCCGCCAGCGCCGGCATGCTCCGCGCCGCCGGCTTCGCCATCCTCGAGCATCCCGAGCCCGAAGTGTTTCTCTGCCGCCGCGGCGAAGGTCCGGCGAGCGGCGCCGTTTATCCCGCGAAAGGAAGTGCCGCTTGATCGAAGCCGCGATGATCTGGAACGAGCCCAACAACAAGTCACATTGGGACCCGGTGATCGATCCCGACTGGTCGCGCTTCGCCGAGATGGGCAAGCTCGCCGCACGCGCCATCCGCGAGGTCAATCCGGCAGTGAAGCGCGTGCTCGGCGGCATCTCGCCGATCGATCCCGCCTTCATCCAGCGGCTCGCCGGACATGGCCTGATCGACGAACTGGACGTCATCGCCGTGCACGGCTTCCCGCTCGACTGGAACCTGTGGAACATCAACGAGTGGCCGCGCCGGATCGACGAGATCCAGGCGGTCGTCCCCGACCACGAACTCTGGGTAACCGAAGTCGGGGTGGGCTCGTTCGGCGCCGAGGAAGTGCAGGAGTTCGGCGTTCGTCGGACGGCCGAGTTGCTGCGCGGCAAGGTCGACCGAATCTTCTGGTATTCGCTCTATGACCTGCCGCAGGCGTGGGAGGCGACCACCCGCCACCGTGAGGCCGAGGGTTCGTCCTACTACCGCCATTTTTACATGGGGCTGCTGAAGGAGGACGGGACTCCCAAGCTCGGCCTGAAGGCCTTCAAGGAACATGGCGCCGGACTCGGGCTGATGCAGTGGTTCCATTACGAGGATCACCGGCTGCACGATGCCGTGGCGTGGCTGAAGCGCCTCGGCGTCACCAAGCTGCGCACCGGGCTGAGCTGGGCCGACCGCTTCCGGCCCAATGCGCTCGACTGGTTCGACCGGCAGATGGAGGCGCTGGCCGACTTCGACACGACCGTCACCTTCTGCTTCACGCCCGAGCATCTGGGGATCGAGCCCCACCACACCAGCCCGCCGCGCGATCCGCAGGGCTTTGCCGATTTCTGTGCCGAGATGATCGACCGCTACGCGCCCGCTTCGGCGAACGCCCGGCCGGCGCTGGCGGCCGCCGAGTAGAAGGGAAGAGGCCATGGAGCCGAACATCAACATCGCCATCGCCGGCATCGGCAACTGCGCCTCAAGCCTGGTCCAGGGCATCGCTTATTATCAGAACGGCGGCTCCAACGAGCAGATCGGGCTGATGCACTGGGATCTCGGCGGCTACCGGCCCAAGCATCTCAAGGTCGTCGCGGCCTGGGACGTCGATAGCCGCAAGGTCGGCAAGGACGTCAACGAGGCGATCTTCTCCGCCCCCAACAACACGCAGGTCTTCTGCGACCACGTGCCGCCGACCGGTGCCCGGGTCCGCATGGGCAAGCGCCTCGACGGGGTCGCGCCGCACATGGCCGACTATCCGCCCGAGCGCAGCTTCATGCTGGCCGAGGATGCCGAGCCGAGCCGCGAGGACGTGGTCAAGGTGCTGCGCGACACGAACGCGCACGTGCTGATGAACTATCTTCCGGTCGGCAGCCAGGAAGCGACGGAATTCTACGCCGAATGCGCGCTCGAGGCGGGAGTCGCCTTCGTCAACTGCATCCCGGTGTTCATCGCGTCGGACGAGAATTGGGCGAAGCGCTTTCGCGATGCGAACGTCCCGATCATCGGCGACGACATCAAGGCGCAGCTGGGCGCGACCATCGTCCACCGCGTGCTGACCGATCTGTTCGCCAAGCGCGGCGTGCGGCTCGACCGCACCTACCAGCTCAACACCGGCGGCAACACCGACTTCCTCAACATGCTCGAGCGCTCGCGCCTCAAGCACAAGAAGGAGTCCAAGACCGAGGCGGTGCAGGCGGTGGCCGAGCGGCGGCTGGAAGATGAGAATATCCACGTCGGGCCGTCGGACTATGTCGCCTGGCAGAAGGACAACAAGGTCTGCTTCCTGCGCATGGAAGGCCGGATGTTCGGCAACGTGCCGATGAACATCGAGCTTCGCCTGAGCGTCGAGGACAGCCCGAACAGCGCGGGCGTGGCGATCGACATGATCCGCTGCGCCAAGCTCGCGCTCGACCGCGGAGAGGGCGGGCCGATCGAGGCACCGGCGGCCTATTTCTGCAAGCATCCGCCGGTCCAGATGACCGACGATGAGGCCGACCTCGCGACGGAGGCGTTCATCCGCGGTGAGCCCAAGCCAGGCAGACGAGTCCACTAGACCCACGCCGACGGTCCGTCCGGAGGACGGGCTGGCCTCGGCGCTGACGCGCAACATCGCGGCCCTCGCCGAGCGGCGGCAGGCCGAGGAGGCGCGTGCCGGGACCGACCAGCGGGTCGCCCGCGCCATCACCCGCTTCGCCGGATCGATGGTGTTCGTCTGGCTTCACGTGACGCTGGTCGTCGGATGGATTGCGATCAACCTCGGCTGGACTCCGCTGAGGCCATTCGACCCGACCTTCGTCATCCTCGCGACCTTCGCCTCGGTCGAGGCGATCTTCATCTCGACCTTCATCCTCATCGCCCAGAACCGGGCGGCCGAGGTGGCCGACCGGCGGGCGAGCCTCGACCTTCAGATCAGCCTCCTGTCCGAGCATGAGGTGACCCAGCTGATCCGCCTCGTCACCCGGATCGCGGACCATCTCGGGATCGAGGAGGCGTCCGATCCCGAGCTTGCCGAACTGCAGCGGACGGTCGCTCCGGAAGCGGTGCTCGAGCGGATCGAGGAAGCGGAGGAGGAATAGGGGGAAACGCAAAAAAGCATGGTCGTCCAGTTCATCCAGTTCCGCGCCTCGCCCGATTGTTCGTACGGCGAGGAGGGTTGCTCGGGGAAGTGGACGAGCATGGCCCTTCATAACCAAATAGGACGCTTTTGGCAAGTGTTCGCCGATAGCTGTTGGCACCGTGCGGCCGGCCGGGCGAGGTGTCGGCCCTCATGCGCGAAGTGGATTGCTTCGTCGCTGCGCACCTCGCAATGACGGGACATGGAGCTGACGACCTTTCTTCGCCACCTGTCCGCCACTGCCCGTTCGGTCACCCTCGGTGCACCGGTGCCGGACGCCGACAACAAGGCGGGGGCGGGCGCCTATGATCCGGTCACCGAGATCGACCGGGCGGCCGAGCGGGCGCTCCGGACGGCGATCGAGGAAGCGTTTCCGCAGGACGGGATCGAGGGCGAGGAATATGGGCTGGTCCGGGCGGAGGCGCCGCGGCGCTGGCTGCTAGATCCGGTCGACGGCACGCGCGCGCTCATCTGCGGGCTGCCGAGCTGGACGACCCTGGTCGCGCTGGTCGAGGAGGGCGAGCCGACCGCCGGCTTCATCGATGCCCCGGCGCTCGGCGAACTGATGATCGGGCTTCCGGGCGCGACGATGCTCAACGACAGGCCCGTGCGCGTGTCGGGCTGCGCGACGCTGGCCGACGCGCGCCTGTCGTCGACCGATCCCTATCTCTTCGCCGGCGCCGAGGCCGCGGCATTCGACCGGGTGCGCCGGGCCGTGCGGCTGACGCGCTTCGGCTATGACGCGCTCGCCTATGCACGGCTTGCCGCCGGCCACCTCGACCTCGTCGTCGAGAGCGGATTGCACCGCCACGACTGGGCGGCGCTTGTCCCCGTGGTGCGCGGCGCGGGCGGCATCATCGGCGACTGGGAGGGCGGCAGCGACTTCTCGCAAGGGCGCATCGTCGCCGCGGCCTCGACCGCGCTCTACGAACAAGCGGTCGCGCAACTGCGATAATCGCGGCGTTTCGCAAGCCCCGGTTCCGGCCGGCGTTCCACGGGAGCGCCGGGCGCAGGCAAGTTGCTGTTGCCGTGCGCCGATCCCCCGCTAAGCTGCCGGACGTGCCAGGTCTTCAGCTTCGCGGCGTATCCAAGTCATTCAAGGGGACGCATGTCCTCGATGCGGTCGACCTCGACGTCGCGCCGCGCGAGTTCATCGCCTTCCTCGGACCATCGGGATCGGGCAAGACCACGCTGCTGCGCATCATCGCGGGGCTGGAGACGGCCGACGCGGGCGAAGTGATCCTCGAGGACCGACGCATCGAAAATCTGGCGCCGGGCGACCGCGACGTCGCCATGGTCTTCCAGTCCTACGCCCTCTATCCGCACATGAGCGTGCGGGAGAATATGGCGTTCGGGCTCCGCAACGCGAAGGTGCCGCAGGGCGAGATCGATGCGCTAATCGCGGACGCAGCCCGGGTGCTGGAGATCGAGCCGTTGCTCGACCGCAAGCCGGCGCAGTTGTCGGGCGGCCAGCGTCAGCGGGTCGCGATCGGGCGGGCGATCGTCAAGAAGCCCAAGCTGTTCCTGCTCGACGAGCCGCTCTCCAACCTGGACGCGGCGCTGCGCCTGCGTACCCGGGTCGAGCTGGCCCAGTTGCGCAGCCGGGTGGATGCGGGCGTCATCATGGTCACGCACGACCAGGCCGAGGCGATGACGCTGGCCGACCGCATCGTCGTGTTCAACGACCGGCGCATCCAGCAGGTGGCGGCGCCGATGGACATCTACCTGCGGCCGGCGAACAGGTTCGTGGCGCAGTTCGTCGGCTCGCCGGCGATGACCATCCTGCCTGCACGCCTTGCCGATGGCGGGGAGCATGCGGCGGTAACGCTGGGCGACGGCTCGCGCATCGAGACAAGGGTGCCGCGCGCCGACCTGCCGAACAGCGGCACGCTCGAAATCGGGCTTCGGCCCGAGCATGTGCGGGTGGCGCAGGGAGGTGCCGGATCGCTTGCCGCGGAGGTCGTGCTGGTCGAGCGGCTGGGCGAACGAAGCCTCGTCTATGCCAAGCTGTCGGACGGGGCCGAGATCACCGCCGAAGACGCCGGGACGAGCAGCCTCAAGGCCGGTGACCGGGTCAGCCTCGAAGTGGACGGCGCGTCGGCCCATCTGTTCGGGCCCGACGGCACCGGATACCACCGGGCAGCGGCGTGAGCGCGGGAGCAGGAACCCGCCGCGACCCCGGCTACGCCTTCATCGCGCCCTTCCTCCTCGTCTATTGCCTGGTGCTGATCATGCCGGCGTTGCATGGCATCTGGCTATCGATGTACGTCGTCGATATCTGGGGCGACGGGCGGTTCGCGGGGCTTGCCAATTACGGCCGGCTGTTCGCCGATCCGGTGTTCGCACAGAGCCTGGTCAACACCCTCGTCGTGACTTTGATGGTGGTTCCGATCCTCACCGCCATCGCCCTCGCGCTGGCCCTCGCACTCAACCGGGCGGGCCGCGGCGCGGCGGTGCTGCGGGGGATCTTCTTCAGCTCGGCCGTGCTGTCGGTGACCATCGTCACCCTGATCTGGCGCTTCATCCTCGCGCCCGACGCCGGGCTGCTGGGCGAGGCGGCGCAGGCAATCGGGGCGGAGCCGCTGCCGTTCCTGTCCTCGCCGGGCCTGGCGCTGTGGGCGCTCGCCATCACCACCATATGGTGGTCGATCGGGCTTCCGATGCTGCTGTTCCTCGCCGGTCTGCAGCAGATACCGGGCGACCTCTACGAAGCCGCCGCGCTCGACCGGGCGAGCCGCTGGCGGACCTTCACCTCCATCACCGTCCCGGCGCTGAAGCGCACGACCATCCTCGTCGTCATGCTGCAGACGGCGGCGCAGCTGCAATTGTTCGGCCAGTCGCAACTGCTCACCGCCGGCGGCCCGAGCGGGGCGTCGCGGACGGTTGTGCTGTTCATGAACGAGACCGCCTTCGGCCGCTGGGAACTGGGCTATGCGCAGGCGGCCGCGGAAGTTCTGTTCGTGATCATCCTGGCGGTGACGCTTACCCAATATTGGCTGACCGGCCGGGCCGGAGAGGGCGAGCATGGCCGCTGACGCTGTCGCCGCAAGGACCCGCCTGCCGCTTGCCGCCGCAATCCTGCTGGCGATCGGCGCGGCGATCATGCTGACACCCCTGCTGTGGACGCTGGCGCTGAGCTTCAAGGCCAATTCGGCGCTGATCGGCAACAGCGGTGCGGCGCTGGGCCCGCCGTGGACGCTGGAGAATTACGGCGCCATCCTCGGCAACGGCCAGACCATGCGCTGGCTGCTCAACAGCATGATCGTCTCCGCCGGCACCACGGTCGGCGTGCTGATCCTGACCAGCCTCGCCGGCTATGGCTTCGCGCGGCTGGAGTTTGCCGGAAGGCGTTTCCTGTTCCTGTTCGTGCTGATGGGCCTTGCCATCCCCGGGCAGGCGGTGATCCTGTCGCAGCACCAATTGTTCGCCTGGGCCAACCTCCACAACAGCTATCCGGGGCTGATCCTGCCGGGGCTGACGACCAGCTTCGGGGTCTTCTTCATGACCCAGTACATGCGGGCGATCCCGCGCGAACTGGACGAGGCGGCGCTGCTCGACGGGGCGAGCCACTGGCGCATCTTCACCCGCGTCATCCTGCCGCTGACGGTGCCGGCGCAGTCGACGCTGGCGGTGTTCACCTTCCTCGGGTCCTGGAACGATTACTGGTGGCCGCTGATCAGCGTGACCCGCAGCGAGATGTACACGCTGACCGTCGGGCTGGCGGCGGCGCAGATGAACTATGCGCAGACGAGCGGCCTTGGCTATCTGATGGCGCAGGCGATGTTCGCCAGCCTTCCCATCTTCATCGTCTACCTCATCTTCCAGAAGCAGATCATCGCGGCGATGGCCGGGACGGCGCTGAAGTGAGGCGGCGGGTGGCGCTCGCCGCGGCGCTGATGCTCGGCAGCTGTTCCGCCGACGAGCGGGGACAGGGGCTCTACATCCAGCGCTTCTTCGGCGAATGCACCAGCGACTATGGCACGGCGACCGATGTCGCGAGGGCCGAGGGCGAGTGCGGGATCGTCACGACGATGATCAACGCCTTCCGCGAGGCGCATCCGGACGCGCGGGTCAGCCAGAATGTGATCGCCTGGCCGGGCTACAGCCAGCTGACGGCGCAGCTCGCCGCACGCCAGCCGCCGGACCTCGTCACCATGCACACCGGGGTCATTCCCGATTATGCCGGCAAGGGGCTGCTGGAGCCGGTCGAGCCCTATCTGGCGGCGGCGGGGCTGGCGCCCGGCATCTTCACGCCGGCGGCGCGGCAGGGGGTGACCTGGCAGGGCCGGATGTACGGGATGCCGTGGGACACGCATGGCGGGCTGTGGCACATCAACATGGACCTGTTCCGCAAGGCGGGGCTGGTCGGGGCGGACGGCAAGCCGATCCTTCCGCGCAGCCCCGAGGAGCTGCTCGCCCAGGGGCGGCAGTTCCGCGAGCGGACCGGCAAGCCCTATCTGATCCAGAGCCTGGTCGGCGATCCGGCGGGCGCGGCGCGGATCCTCTATACCTACATGATGGCGCAGGGGGCGCCGATCTTCCCCGATCCCAAGCGCATCGAGCTGAACACGCCCGAAGGCCGCCGCGTCGCCGAGCTGTTCCGGCAGGTCACCCGCGAGGGCATCGGCACCAGCAACATGGACACGCCCGCCGCGATCGCCGCCTTCATGAGCGGCGAAGGCGGGGTCTATCCGACCGGGACCTGGATGATCGGCCAGTTCGAGACGGAGGAGAAGACCGCCGGCCGTCCGCTTTACCGCAGCTATTCGGTCCAGCCGTTTCCGCAGCTCTATGCCAAGAACCTGATGTTCGTGTCCGGGCACGCCTGGGTGGTGCCGAAGCGCGAGCGGACGGCGGCGGAGAAGAAGGCGTTGGTCGACTATTTCCGCTTCATGGCGGCGCGCAACGGCGACTGGGCGCGGACCGGGCACCTGCCGGCGGTGCAGGCGATGGTCGACGGCCCCGCTTTCCGCTCGCTCCCGCACCGCAGCGACATCGCCATCGTCGCCACCATCGGGCGGGCGCTTCCGGACGGGGTGCTTCGGCAGAATGCGGTGGAAGGCCTGGTCGGCGAGGAGATGGCCGCGGCCATCACCGGCCAGAAACCCGTGCCCCAGGCGCTCTCGGACGCGGAGCGGCGCGTCAACGAGTTCATGGCCGAAGTGCAATAGTCGCTTTTCAGCCACAGTCCGATTTCGTTAGCTAACCGAAGTCATGTCGCATCATTGTAGGTGCAGGCGCAGCCAGTGTAGCATGAACGTAACAGGGGCGCGCGGGAACAGCCCAGCGCCACAGGAGGCCTGGGAGAATCATATGCGCATTCGGACAATCGCCCTTTGCACTGCGAGCTTTACGACGCTCGCTTTCGCAGCGCCGGCCGCGGCACAGCAGCAGACCCCGGTGGACCCGACGGTCGAGGCGCAGACCAACCCGGCCGAGGATGCCGGCTCGCCGCAGACCGACGATGCGGTGGCGGAAGACGGCGAGGCGATCGTCGTCACCGGCCTTCGCCGCTCGCTGAGCTCGGCCCGCAACATCAAGCGCAACAGCGAGCAGCAGGTTGACGCGATCGTCGCCGAGGACATCGGCAAGCTGCCCGACATCGCCGTGTCCGAGACTGCCGCGCGCATTCCCGGCCTGCAGGTGATCCGCCGCGCCGGCGAAGCCGACACCGTGCTGGTCCGCGGCCTTCCGGATTTCGCCACCACCTACAACGGCCGCGAGATCTTCACGGCCGAAACCCGCGTCGTCGCGCTGCAGGATTTCCCGAGCGCCAACATCGCCGCGCTGGAGGTGTTCAAGACGTCGACCGCCGAACTGGTCGAGGCCGGTCTCGCCGGCGAGGTCAACGTCCGTTCGCGGCGTCCGTTCGATTTCTCGGGCCTCGAGATCGCCGGCTCGGCCTGGGCGCTCTACACCAAGCAGGCGGGCAAGTGGGCACCCAACGTCAACCTGCTCGCATCCAACCGCTGGGCGCTGAAGGACGGCGGTGAGTTCGGCCTGCTGCTCAACTACAGCCGCACCGAGCTGACCTATCTCGACAGCGAGCCGTCCAACACCGACTTCATCGCGCCGGGCGCGGGCGGCACGCGTTTCCCCGACATCCAGCGCCTCTATTATCGCAGCGGCAACCGCGTCCGCCCGAGCATCAACGGCGCGCTGCAGTGGAAGATCACCCCGGACGTCCAGATCTACCTCGAAGGCCTGTGGCAGGGCTTCCGCAACGAGGTCAGCGATCGCCTGTGGGAGCAGCCGCTGTACGGCGGCACGCTCAGCAACGTGCAGGTCCGTCCGGGCACCGACCTCATCTCCAGCGGGACGGTGACCAACCCTGGCGGCAACATCTTCAGCTTCCAGGGCGGCACCTACAACACCACCGACACCTACCAGTTCGCCGGTGGCGGCAGCATCGACCTCGGCCGCCTCAAGCTGTCGACCGACATCGCCCGCACCAAGTCGACCTTCCGCGGATCGACCGAGAGCCTCGACCTGGTCTTCCGTCCGAACGGCACGTTCGTGGTCGACTTCAACAATGAAGTGCCGGAGTTCAGCTATCCGGTCCTGACCGGCCGCGCCGACCGCAGCCGCTACATCTTCCAGGGCCTTTACGAGGAAAGCCAGAAGTCGAGCGGCGACGACTGGCAGCTTCGCCTCGACGCCGATTACGAGAGCGGCATTTCGTTCCTGCCGCGATTCCAGGCCGGCGTGCGCTACACCGACCGCAATGCCTTCCGCCGCTTCGGCAGCCGTTATGCCTTTCTCCTGCCGCTCAACATCGGCATCGGTTCGGTGCCGGTCGAATATGAGTTCAATCGCGCGGGTTTCCGCGGCACGAACGTTCAGAACGGCTTCGGCAGCTGGCTGACCCCGACCTACGACAGCATTCGCGACAATCTCGAAGAGCTGCGCCAGTTCGTGATCAATCGCTGCCCGAGCATCCTTCCGACCGATCCGGGCAACGGCTGCCAGAACTTCACGCTCGGGACGGTCGCTGCCAATCCGCGCTCCATCTACAATGCGGACGAGAAGACGCTGGCCGGCTACGTGCAGGCCCATTACGCCATCGGTGACAGCATCGACGGCGTTATCGGCCTGCGCGCGGTCCGCACGGAGAGCAACGTCGCTGGCACAAGCAACGTCGCTGGCGTGTTCCGCCCGGTCGACGTCGGCAACAAATACACCGACTGGCTGCCAAACGCCTCGCTGCGCTGGAGGGCGATGGACGGGCTGCAGCTCCGCCTGTCGGCGACCCAGACCCGCACCAAGCCGACCTTCGCCGACCTCAACCCGTCGTCCGACGTCGGTGCGCCTTCCGGTCAGTGCAACGCGCAGGGGCAGTCGACCACGGCCGATCCGTTCGCCTGCATCCGCACTGGCGGCGGCGGCAATCCGTTCCTGGAGCCCTTCACCTCGAACAACTACGACGCCAGCCTCGAATATTATTTCGGGCGGACCGGCCTGATCGCCGGCGCGGTGTTCCGGCGTGACCTCAAGGGCTTTTTCCAGAACCAGACCATCCGCTACATCGATCCGAACCTCGGTGCCCTGTCGGTGACTGCGCCGGTCAACACCAATTCGGGTCGCATCGACGGCGCGGAAGTCCAGTTCTCGAGCTTCTTCGACTTCGGCTTCCTTCCGGCCTTCCTGCGCAACTTCGGCGCTCAGGCGAACCTCACCTACCTCGACACCGAGGTGACAGATCCGAACCCGATCATCGGCGACCGCCAGATCACCGGCGTCTCCAAGTGGACCTACAACCTCGTCGGAATGTACGAGGGCGGCGGGTTCGCGGCGCGCGTCAGCTACAACAAGCGGGGCCGTTTCCTCGGCTTCATCGACGTGCGCGACGGTGCCAATCCGAACAGCTTCTTCGGCGACTATTACTATCAGTATGGCAAGCCGGCCGGTCGCCTCGACCTGTCGACCAGCTACACGTTCAACGACAAGGTCTCGATCTTCGCCGATTGGACCAACATCCTCGGCAACGCCTACAAGGAGTATCTCAGCTCGGCCCGCAATGGCGCGGCCCGGTCGGACTACATCCGGTTCCAGCGCTTCGAGGAGACCACCTTCAGCTTCGGCGTCCGCGCCCGGCTGTAAAGCTTCCGGGCTGACCGAGCGGAAGGGGCTCGCCGCACTGCGCGGCGGGCCCCTTTCCTTTGGCGCCTAGCCCCGCTCGGCCATACCCTTCTCGACCCGCAGGCTCGGCGCGATGGCGGGGGCGCCATTCTCCCAGCCGAACGGCGCGACGTAGAGGAAGCGCTTGTTGTCGGACTTGCGGCAGCCGCGGGTGGTGGCCCAGCCGTGGAAGCTGATGAAGGTGCCGCCATTGGCGCGGAAGATCGACTGGTGGCCCGGGCCGGACAGGCAGCCAGCCTTGCCGGGGTCCGAGTAGCTGTACAGGATCGGCTTCGGCCCGGCGTCCCTGCATGGCCCGAGCGGTCCCTCGCAGCGCGCCCAGTTCATCGCATAGGGGCTGAGGCGCTGGTCGGGGTTCCAGCCGTAATAGCCGCCCGAATAGATCATGGCATAGCCTTCGGGGACGCGGATCATGGTCGGCGCCTCGATCACCTTCTGCTCCCATTCGTCCTCGTCGGTGAGGCCGATGTCCTTGGGCGCGCCGGCGAGCTTCATCCCGTCGGGCGTGAGCTCCGCGCCCCACAGGCGGCTGCGCTTGCCGATGCGGTTCCCGTCGGCCTTCCAGTAGAGGTACAGCTTGCCACCTGCGTCGCGGAAGGGATTGGCGTCAATCGAGCCGCCGAGGTCGAACTGGCAGACCATCGGTTCGGCGCTGTTGTCGACGAAGGGGCCGCGCGGACTCTGGCTGACCGCGACGCCGACGCACTGCTTGTCCTCCTTGCGGTGATTGGCGGTGTAGTAGAGCAGGTAATTGGCGCCGACCTTCATCACCTCGGGCGCCCAGGTGAAGCCTTGTTTCACCCATGGGGCGAGGGTCGGCATGGCATCGGCGCGCTTGCCGGACGAATCCTTCACCGGCGTCCAGTTCACCAGGTCGCTGCTGACCGCCATCGGCACGTTCTGACCGTCGTTGGTGGCATAGGCGATGAAGCTGCCATTGCCTTCCGGCATGACGAAGGCGTCGGGGAAATTTTCGCGCAGCACCGGTTCGAACACCGGTTCCGCGGCCGACGCGGCAGAGGAAACGAGCAACAGACCCAGCAGAATGGAACCCTTCACCGCCGCAAACTCCCTTTCATCCCGGCCCGGGATCAGGGAACGAGGCGTACCTCGTCGCCGCTGAACGCAAGCCCGATCGTCATCAAAGCACGGAAGACGTTATAGCCACCGGTGCCCGGATGATAGGCATGGAAGAAGAGGCGCGGTTCTCCGCCGGTGCCGACCGATACCGAGGCATGGCCCGGCGCGGACCAGTCGGGGTGGGAGCGGAGCAGCGGCTCGGCGCACTTGCGATAGGGGCCGGTAATGCGGTCGGCGACCGCATAGCCGATGCCGTAGCTGGGCGAGGTGAAGTCGTTGCCCGCGTAGAAGAGGAAGTAGCGGCCCTCCTGGCGGGTCAGATAGGGCCCTTCGATGAGATGGCCTTCCCAGTCGAGGTCGTTGGCCAGCACCAGGTGCCGTTCGCCGACCAGGCCACGGCCGTCGGCGGAGAGCTGCTGGGCGTAGATGGGGGTCGCCATATTCTCGACCACGTGGCCGGCGACCCCGCTCTCCTCGAGTGCGGTCTTGACCTTGCGCCAATTGGCGAGCGCCGCGCGGATCAGCGGCTGCATGAGGAAAAAGCGCTCCATCGGGCGGCGCGTGTTGGCGAAGGGCTGGACGGCGGCGCAGAAGGCGGCGGTGCGACGGTCCTGCTCGCTGTCGAACAGCACGGGGATCAGCTGCGGATTTTCGCGCAGCAGCCCGGCAAGCGGGCGCGGCCAGTGGCTGTTGCTGTCCTTCTTCCACAGCAGCCAGGGCGTCCCGTCCGCATCGACATGGACGTGGCTGTCGATCACGGTACCGGTCAGCAGGGGCGCGCCATTGTCGGTCCACGGGCCGCCCGGATGCGCCGAGCGCGCAAGGCCGATGGAAAGGGTGCGGTCCGCGGCGCGCGCGGTGTAGCTCAGCCAATATTCGCCGCCGACGCAGGCGATCTCGGGCGCCCAGAAGTCGCCGACCTTCTGTCCGGCGGCAGTCCAGCCGGGCGTCTGGCCTTCCTCGAAGACGAAGCCCTTCGGCTCCCAAATTTCAAGGTCGGGCGAATGGAGGATGGGAAAGGCGTCCGGCGCGTCGTTGGAGGTCGCGACCAGCCACCAGCCGTCGTCGGCCTTCATCACCGCCGGATCGCCATAGCCCGACAGGATCCGGGGAGAAAGGTTGCCGGTGATGAGCGGCTTCCATGGCGGCGCGGGATAGTCCTCGATCGGGTCGGTCTGGTGCGGCCGGCGGGTACCGAAGTCGCGGTGCAGCTCGTCGTACAGGGCCTCGAAGGCATCGGGCTCGGGCCCCTCGACGCGATAGGAGCGAACTCCGCTCCCGTCGCTTGGTGCTACGCTGAGGTGAAAGCCTTCGCCTTCTTCCTGCGCTTCGACCACGAAGGTCATGAGAGGTGCCTCTGCCATGGCGGGGGAAGTTAGGGCCCTGGTCCGGGCAGACAAGGCAGAAGGGGCGCTTTCTTCCGTCGGCGCGCGGCACTAGGCGCTGCCGCATGCGTATTCATGGCCTTGCCGCGCTGTTCCTTGCGCTGTCCGCCTGCGCCACCCTGCCGCAGGGGCGGAGCTACCAGAATCCGGTAATCGACCAGGACTTCCCCGACCCGGCGGTGATCCGCGACTTAGACGGGGCCTTCTACGTCTATGCGACGCAGGGAGGCGATCCGATCCGCAACATCCAGGTGGCGCGGTCGGAGGACCTCGTGTCCTGGTCCGCCGTCGGCGACGCGCTTCCGGTCAAGCCCTCCTGGGCGAGCCGGACGCAGGATTTCTGGGCCCCCGACGTCTATCGGCGCGGCGACACCTACTATCTTTATTATTCGGCCAAGCCGGACGCCGCGCTGGCCGACGACAAGCGTGGGCTGTGCCTTGCCGTGGCAAGCGCGAAGAGCCCGCAAGGGCCGTTCACCGACAAGGGCGCGCCGCTGCTGTGCGGAGAGGGGTTCGTCAACATCGATCCCTACGCCTTCGACGATCCGGCGACGGGCAGGACCTTCCTCTACTGGGGATCGGGCTTCGGGCCGATCAAGGTCCAGGAGCTTGGGCAAGACCGGATGAGCTTTGCGGCGGGCTCCAGGCCGATCGACCTGGTGCCGGTGATCAGGACCGAGGACACGGCCGAGTATCGCCGGCTGGTCGAAGGCGCCTGGGTGATCCTCCGCGACGGCTGGTATTATCTCTTCTTCTCGGGCGACAATTGCTGCGGGCCCAAGGCGCATTACGCCACCATGGTCGCGCGCAGCCGGTCGGCGACCGGCCCGTTCGAGGTGCGCGAGCGGCCGCTCTACCTGGTGCTGGAAGCGAACGAGCGCTGGGTCGCGCCGGGGCACAACAGCGTGGTCAGGGACGACGCCGGCACCGACTGGATCCTCTACCATGGAGTCGACGTGCGGCGCCCGCGGTCGAAGGCGACCGACGACGTCAACACGCGGCGGGTGATGCTGATGGACCGGCTGGAATGGAAGGACGGCTGGCCGGAGATCGCGGGCAAGAGCCCGACCAGCGGCGTGCAGCGGGGGCCGGTCGTCCGCAGGTGAGTTCCCCTCCCGCAGGCGGGAAGGGAGAAGTTCAGACCGTCACCGCCTCCACCATCTCGCGCCGGCCGACGAGCAGGCAGTCCGCCACCAGCCGCAGCGGTTCGGCGTCGACCAGGCTGGCGCGGCGGTCGATGAGGTCGGCGAAGGTGGCATAGAGGTCGGGATACTCGCCCACCTGCTCGCCCGGTACTTCCTCGCCGTCGAGGAACAGCCGGGCGCCGCCGTCGGTGAGCTTGAGCCGCGCGCCATCGCCCGTCTCGATCAGGATCGTCCACTCCTCGCCGTCAGTCTTGCGCCAGTCGAGGCTGGCGGTGAGCGGGC
Organism: Sphingomonas sp. LHG3406-1; assembly: GCF_029637485.1. GTDB lineage: Bacteria > Pseudomonadota > Alphaproteobacteria > Sphingomonadales > Sphingomonadaceae > Sphingomicrobium. The sequence continues at coordinate 2,579,231 of NZ_CP069128.1, forward strand.
CGTCTCCTGCGGGGCTGGTGAAGCCGATCTCGGCCGCGATCGGCGTATGGGCATTGTCCGGCACGAACAGGGTCGCCTCGCGCACGAACAGCGGCGCAGGCAGGATGGCGGTGGCGACCGAGAAGGCATTGATGCCCGGATCGAACACGCCGAAGCCGCCCGGTTCGAACACCCATTGCTGGCCTGGGTGCCACTTGTGGACGTCCTCGTGCCAGGTGATCGTCATCGTGGCGATGCGGGCGCCGGCGAGCAGCTTCTTCGCCGCGGCGACCCCGGCATTGTGCTGCGCGTGCCAGCTGGTGAAGAGGGTTGTGCCCTTCGCATCCGCCAGCCGGCGAAGCTCCTCCACCTCGCCGAGCGTCGCGCAGGGCGGCTTTTCCAGCAGCAGGTGGAGGCCCGCGTCGATGCAGGTGCGGGCGATGTCGAAGCGCGGCCCCGGCGGGGTGGTGATCGCCGCGGCCTCGAGGTCCGTCACGCCGGCGAGCAGCGCCTCGGTGTCGGTGAAGTTGGGCTGCGGCCCCTTGCCCTGGCGGCTGACGCTGCCCGCCAGTTCGAAGCGCGGATTGCCGGCGATGGCGGGGACATGCTGGTCCTCGGCGATCTTGCCATAGCCGATGATGGCGGTCCGGATCGGCCTCACTTGGCCAGGCCCGCGACATAGGCCTTGGCGCGCTCGTGCACCTCGTCGGCGGCGCGGCCGGGGGCATAGAGGCCGGAGCCGAGGCCGAAGCCGTTGGCGCCCGCTTCCAGCCAGGGGCGCATGTTGTCGGGCTGGATTCCACCGACGGCGAGGATGGGTACGTCTTTCGGAAGCACCGCGCGCTGCGCCTTCAACACCGCCGGAGTAGCGCCCTCGGCCGGGAACAGCTTCAGCGCCTGCGCGCCGGCGTTGAGCGCGACGAAGGCCTCGCTCGGCGTGAAATAGCCAGGGGCGGCGACCATGCCGGCACCGACCGCCGCGCCGATCACCTGCGCGTCGGTGTTGGGCGCGACGACCAGCCGCCCGCCCGCATCCTTGACCCGGGCGACGCTCAGCGCGTCGAGCACCGTGCCGGCGCCGACCAGCGCCCGTCCGTCGAGCGCGGCCGCGAGCCGGTTGATGCTTTCGAACGGGTGCGGGCTGTTCAGCGGCACCTCGATGATGCGAATGCCGGCGGTGACCATCGCCTCGCCGACCGCGACCACCTCGTCCGGGGTGACGCCGCGGATGATCGCCACCAGTGGGCAATCGGCGAGGTAGCGGGTGAAATCTTCTTCGGCGCTCATCTTACAGTCGCTCCACGATGGCATTGGTCCCGGCGAGGAAAGCCGCTTCCCCGTCCACTTCGCGATTGTCGCGGCCGAGCTGGGTGAGGGCGGTGGCGTAAAGGCGGGTGAGGGCGCCGCGGCCCATGACCACCACCTCGCCGCCGGGCATGCCCTTGGTCCCGGTGCGCAGGTCGGCCCCGATCAGCAGCCCGCTGACGAAGCTCGATACCTCGTCCTCCGCCAGGCTCCCGAGCAGCACCCGGGCGCGGACAGTGAACAGGTCGGCGGTCAGCGCCCGACCCTCGAGCCCGCGCGCTACGCCCTCGGCAAAGGCCTCGCCCGGATGCGCCTCGCGGTCGAGCCAGGCCTTGATCAGGCTTTGCGCCTTCAGGATGGAGAACATCTCGCCCGTCATGACGGTGCGGAAGCGGGTCAGCCGCCCGCCCTCCATCAGCGCCCACTTGTTGTGGGTGCCCGGGTGGCAGATGAGCGCGTCGGCGTCGCACAGGCCGGCATGGACGGCGCCGAAGAATTGCGTCTCTTCGCCGCGGATGACATCGCCGCGCTGGCCGTCGACAAAGGAGGCGCCGGGCACGATCCACGCCCGCTCGCCCGGCACTTCGACGAGAGAGCGACTTAGCGTCTCGAGGTCGAGCGGGCAGGGGAGGTAAGGGGCCGGCACCCAGCCGCCGCGCGCACCGACCATGCCGGCCATGAGCAGCGGCAGGTCGCCCAGCCGCTCGCGGATTGCCGCCACCTCGTCCGGGAAGCCGCCCGGGGGCACGCTGGTGAAACCGAGGTCGTCGGCGAACTCCTCCGCCACGCGCCCGCCCTCGACCCGCCAGGCGCGCCGGTTGGTCGTGCCCCAGTCGACCGCGATGTATCCTTGTCTCCACATCCCCACGCTCATGCCAAGAAAAGCGACGAAGCGCGACATGGGTCCTAGGCTTGTGCGTCCAAGGCGTTATTTTGCCGCCGCCATGGACGTCACCTGCCTTGCCGATGTCGGCGCCCAGCTCGGGGAGGGGCCGAGCTGGAGCGCGCAAACGCAGCGCCTGACCTTTGTCGACATCAAGGGGCGGCGCGCCTTTCGGTGGAGCGAGGATGCCGGGCTGAAGGAATATGCGACCCCGTTCCGGATCGGCAGCCTGATCGCGCGCGAATCAGGCGGCTACATCGCCGGGACCGAGCATGGCATCGCCGAGGTCGACGATGCGCTCGAGCGGTTCGAGCTGCTGTTCGATCCCGAGGAGGACCGCGAGGACAATCGCTTCAACGATGCCAAGGTCGACCGGGCGGGGCGGCTCTTTGCCGGCACCATGCACGATCCCGAGGAGCAGGCGAGCGGCGCCTTCTACCGCATCGACAAGACCATGGTCTGCACTCGCGTCGACGACGGCTTCCGGGTCACCAACGGGCCGGCCTTCAGCCCCGACGGCCGGACCATGTACACCAACGACAGCGCGCTGCAGGTCACCTATCGTTACGACCTTGCCCCCGACGGGACCCCGCTCAACCGGCTGGAGTTTGCCAGGTTCGAGGAGGGAGAAGGATATCCCGATGGAATGACGGTCGACGCCGAGGGCTGCCTGTGGATCGCTTTCTGGGACGGCTGGTGCCTGCGTCGCCTGTCACCCCGGGGCGAGCGGCTTTCCGAGCTGCGCGTACCGGTGCAGCGCCCGACCAGCTGCGTGTTCGGCGGGCGGGGGCTGGACCGGCTCTTCATCACTTCGGCCCGGATCGGACTGTCGGACGAGGAACTCGCCACGCAACCAAATGCCGGCGGGCTGCTTGTCACATCGCCCGGAGTCATCGGGATCGCCGACCGGCCGTTCGCCGGCTGACCGCTCCGTCCTTTCGACCAGAAGAGCTGCCCACAGGAGGCAACAATCGCCAATTTCATGTTCGCCACTGGGATCGAGAACAGCATCCCGACCATCAACGGCGGCCGTACGCGCGTCGACCAGATGGAAGCGTCAGACCATTATCGGCGCTGGCGGGAGGACTTCGATTGCGTCGAGGAGATCGGGATCCAGTATCTCCGCTTCGGGCCGCCGCTGCACACGACCTTCCTTGGTCCCGGCAAATATGACTGGGAGTTCGCCGACCTCACGCTGAACGACCTCAAGCGGCGCGAGATCACGCCGATCGTCGATCTCTGCCATTTCGGCGTGCCGGACTGGATCGGCAACTTCCAGAACCCGGATTTCGCGCACCATTTCGCCGGCTATGCGGCCGACTTTGCCGAGCGTTACCCGTGGGTGCAGCTCTACACGCCGGTGAACGAGATGTTCATCTGCGCCGCGTTCAGCGCCAAATATGGCTGGTGGAACGAGCAGCTGAAGACCGACGTCGGCTTCGTCACGGCGATCAAGCACATCGTGAAGGCAAATGTGCTGGCGATGACCGAGATCCTGAAGCGACGTCCGGACGCCATCTTCATCCAGTCGGAATCGTCCGAATATTTCCACGCCGATTCACCAGCGGCGATCGGCCCGGCCGAAGTGCTCAACAGCCGCCGCTTCCTGACGCTCGACCTCAACTACGGGCGGCGGGTCGACAGCGAGATGTACGAATATCTGCTCGATAACGGGATGACGCGGGAGGAATATCATTTCTTCCTCGGCAACCGGCTGAAGCAGCATTGTATCCTCGGCAACGATTATTACCGCACCAACGAGCATCGCGTGCATGCCGACGGCCGAACGGAGGCGTCTGGCGAGGTGTTCGGCTATTCGGAGATCACCCGGCAATATCACGCCCGCTACGGCCTTCCGATCATGCACACCGAGACCAACATGCGCGAGGGTCCGACCGGCCAGGAAGCGGTGCAATGGCTGTGGAAGGAGTGGGCCAACGTGCTCCGCCTGCGCAACGTGGGTATCCCCACCGTCGGCTTCACCTGGTACAGCCTGACCGACCAGGTCGATTGGGACACCGCCCTTCGCGAGCAGAACGGCAACGTCAATCCGCTCGGCCTCTACGACCTCGACCGCAACATCCGCAACGTCGGCCGCGCCTACAAGCAGTTGATCAAGGACTGGCGCGACGTGCTTCCGGCCTCGTCGGTCTGCCTCGCGGTGCCGGTCAAGCCGATCGGCCAGGACAGCTGGCCGCCGCCGCCGGAGAAGATATTCGCCGAGAACAAGGGGCTCGCGCTCGGCCACACTCAGCACAGCACGGCATTGGCATGAGCGGCGTTCCTGAACTGAAGATCGGCGGCATCGAGACCTTCCTCGTGCCTCCGCGCTGGCTGTTCGTGCGGGTCGAGACGGTGGACGGGGCCTGCGGCTGGGGCGAGGCGAGCCTCGAGGGCCATGCCGAGGCGGTGGACGGCGCTTTCGCGGCCATTCGCGACCGCTTCGTCGGTCATGACGCGCGGCGGATCGAGGACATCTGGCAGATCGCCTATCGCGGCGGCTTCTACCGCGGTGGCCCGGTCCTGATGAGCGCGCTGTCGGGCTTCGACCAGGCGCTGTGGGACCTCAAGGGCAGGGCGCTGGGCGTGCCCGCCTGGGAGCTGATGGGCGGCCGCGTGCGCGACAGGATCCGGGCCTATGCCTGGATCGGTGGCGACCGGCCGAACGAGATCGCCGACGCCGCCCGGGTCCGCAAGGAGCAGGGCTTCTCGGCGGTCAAGATGAACGCCACCGGCGAGCTCGACTGGATCGGCACGCCGCGGCTGTTCGACGAGGTGGTCGAGCGGGTGAGGGCGGCGCAGGCGCTCGGCATGGACGTCGGCCTCGACTTCCACGGGCGGGTCCACCGCCCGATGGCCAAGCAGCTGGCGAAGGTGCTGGAGCCGCTCGGCCTGCTGTTCATCGAGGAGCCGTTGCTGAGCGAGAATCCGGAAGGCCTCGCCGACATCGCGGCGCTGGTCTCGACCCCCATCGCGCTTGGCGAGCGGCTCTATTCCCGCTGGGACTTCAAGCCCTTCTTCGAGCGTGGCGCGGTGGACATCATCCAGCCCGACCTCAGCCATGCGGGCGGGATCAGCGAGTGCCGCCGGATCGCCGCCATGGCCGAGACCTATGACGTCGCGGTCGCGCCGCATTGTCCGCTCGGGCCGCTGGCGCTCGCCGCCTGCCTCCAGCTCGCCGCCAACGCGCCCAACGTCGCCATCCAGGAGATGAGCCTCGGCATCCACTACAATGTCGGTCACGACCTTCTGGAGTTCATCACCGATCCTGAGGTGCTGACCCCGGTCGACGGCTATCTGCCCATCCCGCACGGGCCGGGGCTTGGAGTGGAGATCGACGAGGCGAAGGTGCGCGAGGTGGCCAAGGCCGGCCATGCGTGGCGCAACCCGATCTGGCGCCAGCACGACGGCAGCTTCGCGGAGTGGTGAGGTGAGCGTCGCCCCGGCGAAGGCCGGGGCCTGGGGCGGCTGAGCGCAACGCCCGAGGTCCCGGCCTTTGCCGGGACGACGGATCAGGCCGCGCGCTTCTTCTTCGGTGCGCGTTCGAAGGGCACGTCGTCGAGCTTGGCCGCCAGCGCGGCAATCTCTTCGCCCGCGGCCTTGGCGGCCGAGCTGTACTTGGCGTCCAGCTCCTGCTCCTCGCGGCTCAGTTCGCGCCAGTAGCTGATCGACAGCCGGCGGCCGAACACGTCGTCGCCGCGCATCTTCAGCTCGGGCTCCGCTGTTTCGGGAAGGCTGTCGCGGATCGCCGTCAGCGTGGTGATCAGCCGCTCGAGCGACGTATAGTCGCTGACCTCGATGTAATCCTTGACCCGTGTACGCATCTTGCATCCCTCCCCGGACTCGGGAGCCGTATTTCTGCCTGCCGCTCTCGCATCGCAAGCCGGTTCGTCCCGTTTATCCCCAGATGAGTTGCGAGAGACTGAACATCAGGCCAAGAACGGGTTCATGTTGCACCCCGACCAGACCCAGGTGACGCTTCGCGCAGGCGAGCTCGAACTAGAGCTAAGTCCTTCTATTGGCGGAGCAATCCGAAACTTTCGATGGCTTGGCGGGGACTCGCCCGTGGCGCTCATGCGCGAAAGCCACAGCGATGCGGAAAGCGTATTGGCGATGGCGAGCTTCCCGCTGGTGCCGTTCGTCAACCGCATTCGCGGCGGCCGCTTCACCTTCCGCGGGCGCGAGGTGGTGCTCGAGCCCAACCTGCCCGGCGACATCTCCCCTCTTCACGGCCAGGGCTGGCTCGGTCCGTGGACGGTCGAGTCCTGCGGCAACCAGGATGCCGAGCTTCGCTTCGTTCATCGTCCCGGCGAATGGCCATGGGCCTATTCGGCGCTCCAGATCTTCGCGTTGGACGAGGACGGCTTGTCGATCCGCCTGCAGTGCCGCAACGACAGCGATGAGCCCATGCCCTGCGGCCTTGGCCAGCACCCCTATTTTCCCTGCACCGCCGCCACCCGCCTCGACACCGACGTCCGGACGGCGTTCGAGATCGACGAGCATGTGCTTCCCACCGGCGAGGTGCCGGCGAGGGGCCGTTACGACCTCAGCAACCGTGCCGTCTGCGGGCAAGGGCTCGATCATGGCTTCGGCGGCTGGGGCGGGCAGGCGCTGCTGACCGATCCAGCCTGGCCGGCGCCGCTCCGCCTTTCCAGTCCGAATGCCTCCTTCTTCCAGCTCTACTCGCCGGAAAGCGGCGGAATCTTCGTCGCCGAGCCGGTCACCCACGCCAATGCGGCACTGAACGAACCGGAGGAAAGCTGGGCCAAGCTGGGCCTGCGTGTGCTGGAGCCGGGCGAGGACATGCGGGTCGACATGCGGCTCGAACTGGTCCGCTGAGTGGCGGCGGACCTGGTCCTCGCCGGCACGCTCGCGAGCTTCCTCGCCGGCCAGGCGACCACGCTCGGCGCGCTGCCGGTCTTCTTCCTCAAGGGTATCAGCCAGCGCACGCAGAACGCCTTTCTCGGCTTCGCGGCCGGGATCATGCTGGCGGCGAGCTTCTTCTCGCTCATCATCCCCGGCCTCGAGGCGGCAGGGGACCTGCATGGCGGCGACAAGACGATCGCCGCCTTCATCGTGTCAGGTGCGGTCCTGCTTGGCGCTGCCACCCTCCACCTCCTCAACCGGGTCGCGCCGCACGAGCATTTCATCTCCGGGCCGATGAGCGGGGCGGAGCGGAGCAAGCTCAGCCGCATCTGGCTGTTCGTCATCGCCATTTCCCTCCACAACTTTCCTGAGGGGCTTGCGGTCGGGGTGAGCTTCGGGAGCCCGGACCAGACGGCGGGTTATGCGACCGCCTTCGGCATCGGCCTCCAGAACGTGCCCGAGGGACTGGCGGTGGCGCTCAGCCTGGCCGCGGTCGGCTATGGGCGGCTGTTCAGCTTTTCCATCGCGCTGTTGACCGGGCTGGTCGAGCCGATCGGCGGCTTCCTCGGTGTCGGCGCGATCAGCCTGTCGAGCGAGCTCCTTCCGTGGGGCCTAGGTTTTGCTGGCGGAGCAATGATCTGGGTGGTGTCGAGCGAGATCATCCCCGAAACCCACCGCGACCGGCAGGAAGGGATCGCCACCTTCGCCCTGATGATCGGGCTTGCAGTGATGATGTCGCTGGACTGGATCTTCGGCTAGGGAGCGCCAGGCGGGGAGCGGCGTTCTTCCGGACATGCAACGAACCACGCTGAGCAGGAAGGACCGGGCAGGGGCGATCGCCCTGGTGCTGCTGGTCCATGCCGGCGTGATTGCGGCTCTGTTCGCGCTGAGCCCGGACGTGTCTGTGCCGAAGGTGATGGAGGGGCCGCTCGAGATGTTCGACGTCTCGCTGCCCCCGCCGCCGCCACCTCCACCGCCGCCGCCGACCGTGGTCGAGAGCAAGGCCGCGCCCAGGGAGGAGGGCGCCGCCGCGCCGCCGGCAAGGAAGGCCGAAGCGTCGCCGGTCCAGCGCCCCGACCCCGTCGTCGAGCTTCCTCCGCCGCCGCCGACGGTCACCGCCGCGCCTACTCCCGGCACCGGCGCTGCGCCCAGCGCTGGCGCCGCGCCGGTCGACGGGCCCGGCAGCGGCGCTGGCGGGCAGGGAAGCGGCACCGGCTCGGGCGGCTCGGGCTCCGGACCGGGCGGCGGCGGTGATGGCGGCGAGGGCCGCGGCCCGTCGGTGATCGCGGGGACGACGCTGACCGGGCGGAGTTATCCGCGCGAGGTGCTGCGCGCCTGGCCGAGGGGGAGCCGGGTGTTCGTCGCCGTCCGCGTCCAGCTCGACGGGCGGGCGACCGACTGCAAGGTCAACCGGTCGAGCGGCAATGCGATCGTCGACCAGTGGACCTGCCGGCTGGTCGAGGAACGGGTGCGGTTCCGGCCGGCGGTGGACGGCAACGGGCGGCCGGTCGTGCGCTGGTACGGCTACATCCAGGCGCCGGTGAACTTCTAGTCGCGCACCTCCACCGGATCGACCCAGCGGTCGGCGCCGGGACGCGGAAGCCATTCCTCCTCGCCGCGAGCCCAGGCTTCGACGGGACGGCCGGCGGTATCGCGCGCCGGGGCCCAGCGGAGGCGGCGGAGGGCGGCGCGGCAGGTGGCGGCGTCGAGCGCGGGAAGGCCGCTGGAACGCGCGATGCGGCAGTCGAGGGCGCGGCCGTCGCGGCCGATCAGCAGCCGGAAGCCGACGACATGCGGGCGGCGGAGGTCGAGGCCGGGAGGCGCGTCGCCTTCGCGGATGCGGCCGCTGACATATTGTGGCCCTTCCGCCACGCCGCCGCCGCCACCGCCGCCGGTGCCGGTGCCGAAGCGGCCGGCGCCGAGCCCTTCGCCCTCACCGCCGCGCCCGGTGCCGGGGCCGTCGACCGGCGCCGCGCCGGGGGCGGCCGCGCTGCCGCTGCCGGGAAGGGGTGCGGCGGCGATGGGCGGGGGGATGGGAAGCTTCACCGCGGGCGGCGGGGCGACGACCGGGGTGGGGGTGTTCCTGAGGGCCGGCGGGGCGGCGGCGCCTTCGGGGTCTTTGGCCCGCTCGGTCGGCTTTGGCGCCGCTTCAGGGATCATCGGCGTGGCCGGCGGTTCGGGCTCCGGAGGCACGTCGATCAAGGTCAGCGGCTCCGCCAGTTCGGCCGGCGTCGGCGTGACCCCGAGGCCCGTCAGCAGGGCATAGCCGAGCGCCGCATGGATGGCCGCGACCAGCCCGGCGGAACGGGCTCGGTCGGCCCTCGAGGCGAGCGGACGGCGCATGACCTCCGAACTAGGCCGACAAGGCTGAACCTCCACTTGCGCGGGGCGCGCCCTGGCCGGTCAGCTCGATGATCCGGTCGCCCGCCTGGAGGGTGCAGGCGCCCGGATCCTCGAAGCTGATGCTGTCCTGCCCGCGCAGGATGCGAAGGCCGATGCCGGTGCGGATGTCGCCGAGCGGCTGGCCGACCTCGTCCGCCGCCACCGTCCGCTCGCGCAGCTGGACCCGGCCGCGGGCGGATGCGAGGTCGGCGAGATAGTCGGCGACGCCCGAGCCCTGCGCCGAGCCGGCCATCAGCAGCCCGGCGAAGCTGACCGGGTTGATGACCGTGCTCGCCCCCGCCGCGCGCGCCGGAAGCTCGTTGTCGCTGGCGCGGACCGACACGGTGATCGGCAGGTCGGGCGCGAGGTGGCGGGCGGTCAGGCAGACGAGGATCGAGGTGTCGTCCCGCCCGGCGGTGACCAGCAGGGCGCGGGCGCGCTCGACATGCACGGCCTGCAAGGTGGCGTCGCGGGTGGCATCGCCCTGCAGCACCATGCAGCCGAGGGCATGGGCCTGGGCGAGCGCTTCCTCGTCGCAGTCGATCACCACCAGCTCGGTCGGGTCGCAGCCGCGGGCAACCAGCTCCGCCACCGCTTCCGAGCCGCTGCTGCCGAAGCCGGCGACGATGATGTGGTCGTTCAGACCCTTCTGCAGTCGGCGCATCAGATATTTGTCCCACAGGCGTTTGATGAAGAAGGAATAGGCCGTGCCGGCAAGGAGCAGCAGGAAGAAGACCCGGATCGGCGTCACCACCAGGGCATCGAACAGTCGCGCCCGCTCGGTGATGGGCACGATGTCGCCATAGCCGGTCGTCGTCGCGCTGATCATCGTGAAATAGATGATGTCGGCGAAGCTGATCTGGCCGTCGTGCATGTCCTTGAGGCTGTCGCGCTCGAGCCAGTGGAAGCCGATGATCAGCGCCAGCAGCGCGGCCATAACGGCGAGCCGGATGGCGAGCTGGGTCGCGGTGCGGAAACGCGAGCGCCGCCGCAGCTGCAAATGGCTTTCCGCCCACGGCACCGCCCGGTTGGTCAGCACCCGGGGCGAGGGGAGCAGGGGGCGGTCGTGGCGGGAGGATCGGGCGGGCACGGGGGCGAAACGAGCGTGGGGGTGGGGTGGGTTCCTTTCATTCGGTTTCGCCTTCCTCGCCGTGGGCAGCGGAAGAAGGCAGGGAGGCAAAAAGTCATGTGGACTCATGGGCGGGACCCAATCGGAACAGTCCCGGGGGACTGTTCCGCCCGCCCATCAGGTCCGGGGTGACATTTGGGGGGTGGGGGTGCTTCCACTCGGGCCTTGCCCTGCCGCCGCTGTCTTCCAGCTGGGGGGCAGGAGGAGGCTGGCGTCGTCGTCGTGGCCGTGGGCGGCGATGGTGGCGAAGAAGCGGGCCTGTTCGGCGACCTGGGGAGCGAGCTGGCGGTCGACCCATTGGTCGAGTGCGGCGGATTCGGCGGCGGTGCAGTAGCGCTTGTAATAAGGGCTTCCGGGCCAGCGGTTCTCGGGCTCGAGGTCGGTCACGTCGAGCGGATCGACGAGAAAGTCGTCGGGGCTCGCCTCCTCGTCCTCGGGATCATAGCCGTCGAGGGTCGGCTGGTCCTCGGGCGCACGCTCGGCGGGCGGCGGGAAGTTGGTCTGCCAGCCGGTCGGCGTGCGGCGGATGCTGGGGTGCGGCCGATCCAGCGTCGGCTCGGAAAGGCATGTCGTCCACTTCGTCCAGTTCCGCGGAAATGGCCTCGCGGATGCCCGCCGCATTCTCTTCCATGGCGGCGCGGTGGGCGGCGGCGCGCTCCTCGGCGAGGGCGCGGAGGCGCGCGGCCCTGTCCTGCGCGGCGCGCTCGGCGGCCTTGCGGTCGAGGCGCTTCAGCAAGGCAAGGCCGAGGCGGGCGTCGGTGAAGCGCTTTTCGCCGACCATCTCTCCGTCGCGATAGTAGCGTTCGACCGAGCCCCGGAAGGCGACGGTGAGCAGTTCGTCGGCGAGCCTGGGCAGCGCGCCGTCGATCAGCGCATCTTCCCACGCCTGCGCGAACAGGGGATTGCGGCGGCGCGCCTCGTAGAGGCCGGACTTGGCCATGCCGACATGGGCACAGGCGGCCTCGACGCAGCCGGTCTGGGCGAGGGCATCAACGAAGGCGGCCATGCGGGGCGCGGTCCAGCCGTCGTGTCGGGCGGCGCCCTCGCGGGGTGTCGGTGGGTTGTTCGGGGTTGGAAGGACTAGTCATGGGTCGGTCACGGTTCATTCGGCAGGAACGGTGTAACCTATTTGGCAGGGTGTAGGACAGAGTGGTGATAGCTTGCCGGACCGCAATGCAAGAACCTCCCCGTTGCGCAGCAATGGGGAGGGGGACCGCTCAGCCGCGAGGCTGAGTGGTGGAGGGGCCAGTCACCCGCTCGCATCGACGAAGCAGGGCGTCGGCGACGGCTTCCGGGTCCGCGAGGACTTCGGCGGCTGGAATGCGGAGGACCTGCAGCCCGACGGAGTGGAGGTAGGCGGTTCGGCGTTCGTCCGTGCCTTGCGAATGATTGTGAGAGGCGCCGTCGATCTCGATCACCATCTTGGCCACCGCGCAGTAGAAGTCGGCGACATAGGGACCGATCGGATGCTGGCGGCGGAAGCGGAGGTCACGGCGGACTTGGCGGAGCAGGCGCCAGAGAAGTTGCTCGGGCAGGCTGAGTTGGCGGCGATAGCGCCGGGCGGCGGACATGGCGTTGGCAGTTGCGCGCATGGTGCTGGGCCCCTCCACCACTCCGCTGCGCGGAGCGGTCCCCCTCCCCATTGCTGCGCAACGGGGAGGTTCCGGATCGGCACGGCCGTACTCTGCCGACAGGTGCTGACGTCCGCAAGATTAGGAAAGCGGGATGTCTGCTATGGGTGGAAAGCGGACGTCCGTTTCAGTGCAGCGGGCCATCGCTCAAACCCAAGCTTTCTAAGAACCACTCCTTATCGGCATAGGGTTCCAAAAGAGCCCTTTCATAGAGTGCCTTCAGCTCATCTCGGTATGCTGCGCGGAGGTTCCATATGCTCTCGTCCGCTCGCAAAAGTGCCGAGAGAACATCACCTGGGTAATCCCCGCACATCAGAAGCGGATCCGCTCGTAGCCGTGGCCAAACCAAGTCGAGGATGAAGGGGTTTCCATCTTCTTGGCCGATAATCAGTCCGATCTCGGTGTCACTCAGCTGTGAAAGAGGCTTCCGCCAAGCGATCCAGTACTCTGCGACCAGCGGCGAGGGGGCATCTTGGGGATCCCCGAGGCTTACACCGAAGAGATCTTCGAGGGACTTGGAGAAGTCGGTCTGCACTTCCGGCATAAGAGATATCAAACGTCATTTCGCCAATGTCCGCAATGGGTCGTTAGCGGACATTCTCTTCGCCGCCGGCATGGCCCCTCCACCACCCTCCCCGTTGCTTCGCAGCGGGGGGCTTGGGTCAGGCATCCAGCTCTTCCCCACTCACCGCCGCCGCCCGGCTCTGGATGAAGGCAAAGCGGTGCTCCGGGTTCTTGCCCATCAGGCGCTCGACCAGGTCCTTGACCGGCTGGCGAGCTTCATACTGGTCGGGCAGGGTGACCCGCAGCAGGGACCGCGTCGCCGGGTCCATGGTGGTTTCCTTGAGCTGGTTGGGGTTCATCTCGCCCAGCCCCTTGAAGCGGCTGACCTCGACCTTCTTGTTCCTGAACTCGGCTTTCTCGAGCTCGGCGCGGTGGGCGTCGTCGCGAGCGTAGAGGGTCTTCGCCCCCGCGGTCAGGCGGTAAAGCGGGGGCTGGGCGAGGAAGAGGTGGCCGCGGCGGACCAGCTCGGGCATTTCCTGGAAGAAGAAGGTCATCAGCAGGGTGGCGATGTGGGCGCCGTCGACGTCCGCATCGGTCATGATGATGATCTTCTCGTAGCGCAGCGCCGCCTCGTCGAACCTGTCGCGGATTCCGCAGCCCAATGCCAGCTGGAGGTCGGCGACTTCCTGGTTGGCGCGGATCTTGTCCTGCGTGGCGGATGCGACGTTGAGGATCTTGCCGCGGATGGGGAGGATGGCCTGCGTCTTGCGGTTGCGCGCCTGCTTGGCGCTGCCACCCGCGCTGTCGCCCTCGACGATGAACAGCTCGGTGCCGGCCGGATCGTCGGAGGCGCAGTCGGTAAGCTTGCCGGGGAGGCGGAGCTTGCGGCCGGAGGTGGCGGTCTTGCGCTTCACCTCGCGTTCGGCGCGGCGCTTGAGCCGTTCCTCCATCCGCTCGAGGATCGCGCCCAGGACGGCGCGGCCGCGGTCCATGTTGTCGGTCAGGAAGTGATCGACATGGTCGCGCATGGCGCCCTCGACGAAGCGGGCGGCTTCGAGGCTGGTCAGGCGGTCCTTGGTTTGGGACTGGAAGTGGGGGTTGCGGATGAAGACGCTGAGATAGCATTCGCACATCTGCATGACGTCGTCGGCGGTGATGTCCTTGGCGCGCTTGTTGCCGATCAGCTCGCCAAAGGCGCGGATGCCCTTGGTGAGGGCGGCGCGCAGGCCCGCTTCATGGGTGCCGCCGTCGGGCGTCGGGATGGTGTTGCAATAATAGGCCTGGAAGCCGTCCGACCAGAGCGGCCAGGCGACCGCCCATTCGCAGCGCCCCTGCGCGTCGGGGAAGTCGGCGGCGCCGGTGAAGGGCTGGGCGGTGACGCATTCCCTTGTCCCCAGCTGCTCGGCGAGCGCGTCGCCGAGGCCGTTCTGGAACTGCAGCACGGCGCTTTCGGGCACCTTGTCGGAAGCGAGCGACGGATCGCACTTCCAGCGTATCTCGACCCCGGCGAAGAGATAGGCCTTGGAGCGGGCGAGGGCGAACAGGCGGGCGGGGTCGAAGGCGAGGTCGCCGAAGATCTCGGGATCGGGGTGGAAGGCGACGCTGGTGCCGCGGCGGTTGGGGGCGGCGCCGACTTCCTCGAGCGGGCCCTGCGCCGCGCCGCGGGCAAAGCGCTGGCGGTAGAGCTTCCTGTCTCGCGCGACCTCGATCACCGTCTCGGTCGAGAGGGCGTTGACGACGCTGACGCCGACCCCGTGGAGGCCGCCGCTGGTGGCATAGGCCTTGCCCTCGAACTTGCCGCCCGAATGGAGGGTGGTGAGGATGACCTCGAGCGCGGACTTGCCGGGATATTTGGGGTGCGGGTCGACCGGGATGCCGCGGCCGTTGTCGGTGACCGTCAGCCGGTTGCCGGGGAGGAGGGTGATCTCGATCCGGTTGGCATGGCCGGCGACCGCCTCGTCCATGCAATTGTCGATGACTTCGGCGGCGAGGTGGTGGAGCGCCCGCTCGTCGGTGCCGCCGATGTACATGCCGGGGCGGCGGCGGACGGGTTCGAGCCCCTCCAGCACCTCGATGGCGGAAGCGTCATAGTCGGAACTTGGCGGTGGCGCCCCCCCGGCGCCGAACAGATCGGTCATCGTGGCAATGCTTCTAGTCGGCGGCGGCGTCCAAGGGAACAGGGTGCGAACGGCGGCAATCCGCGGAAATGGAATTTGTCACAAATGACGTGTATAGGTGACTCACCGGTCGCCGAAGGACTTTGCGACGTGGCCGGCTGAGAGACTGCACGTGCTCCCTCGCTGTTGGAAGGAGCGTTGATTTGTCCGACCTGAACCGCATTGACGAACATAGTGACGAGCGCGCCTATTTCGCCGCTCGCGCCGAGGCCGAGCGCCGCCGCGCCGCCGACGCCACCGATCCTCGCGCGAGAGCGGCGCACCAGTGGCTGGCCAGCGAATATGCCGAACGCGCAAAGACCGGCGCGGCGAACGACTGACCCTGGGAAGGCTTGCGGGCCTTTCTTCCAGTTCATCACCGACCAGAGCGCCGTTCCCGACGTCAGAGCGTCGGGACGGGGCCGCCGTCGATCGTCCGTTCGTTCGGTGCCGTGGACGGCGGCCGCACGGTTGGACATGCGAGAAAGGTCATGGCCCGGGGACCCCGGGATGAGCCGGGCGTTCTGCTGACGCGGAGCGTCAGCGGACCCGCGGGCCGCCGTAGGGGAGCGGCGGCGGGGGGCGTCGGTCGCGGCGGGGGAGCTGGGCCTGGTAGGCGACCCCGCAATGCTGGACGCAATAAGGATAGCCGGGATTGGCCTGCTGCCCGCAGAAGTGGAAGTCGGGCTCGCCAGGATGGCCGAGCGGCCACTTGCAGATGCGGTCGTTGAGATCGAGCAGGCTGGTCTTGTCGGCAATCTCGGGCGCGGGCTTGGCCGGCACCAGGCGGCGCGGCGGAGCGGGCGGGATCGGCGCCTGCTGCTCGCCCGGACCCTGGCGGATGAATCCGCCGGGACCGATCGAGCGATAGACGAGGGTCGGCTCGCCGGCCTTGCCGGGGACCGGAGTGGCGGAGACCTGGGGCGCGGCAGCCGGCGCGGCGGGGGCGCGGGGCGCTTCGTCCGGCATCGGCGCTGCGGTCTCCAGGATGGCGGCGATCGGCGCCTTGTCCTTGACCCTGGTCGGGGCCGGGCGCTCGGCCTTGGGCTCGGCCGAGGCGGCGGGGGCTGCCGAGGCGGCGCTCTTGTCCTCGCCGGCCTTGACCGGGGACGGGCGCGAATCGAGGCCGAGGCGATGGGCCTTGCCGATCACCGCGTTGCGGCTGACGCCGCCCAGTTCCTCGGCAATGACGCTCGCCGTCTTGCCTTCGGCCCACATTGCCTTGAGGCGATCGATCCGCTCGTCAGTCCAGCTCATGCTCATCTCTTGATATGTTCGTCGGCGGCGGTTGCCGCTCGGTCGGGAAGCCGATAGTCGCTTGTCGCGTGAACGACCAGCCCTCCCCCGCATCCGCCTGGACCCGCACCGCACCGGGCGAGCCGCGTCTCCAGGGCGTCAACTGGGGAGGTCTCCGAACCCTCTATGTCAAAGAGGTGCGGCGCTTTTTCAAGGTCCAGACCCAGACCATCTGGGCGCCTGCGGTCACGACCCTGCTGTTCCTGGTCATTTTCTCGGTCGCGCTGGGCGGCGTCAGGCGCGAAGTGATGGGGGTTCCCTTCGCAAGCTTCATCGCGCCGGGGCTGATCGTCATGGCGATGATCCAGAACGCCTTTGCCAATTCGAGCTTCTCGCTGCTGGTCGGCAAGATCCAGGGGACGATCGTCGATTATCTGATGCCGCCGCTGTCGACCGGCGAGCTGATCGCCGGGCTGGTCGGGGCCGCGGTGACGCGCGCCTTCCTGGTCGGCGGGGCGGTGTGGCTGGCGATGGCGCTGTGGCCGGGGGTGGACGTCGGCATGCGGCACCCGCTGGCGGCGCTATGGTTCGGGCTGATGGGCGCGCTGCTGCTGTCCTTCCTGGGGCTGATCACCTCCATCTGGGCGGAGAAGTTCGACCATGCGGCGGCGGTCACCAATTTCGTCGTCGCGCCGCTGTCGCTGCTGTCGGGCACCTTCTATTCGGTCGAGCAGCTGTCGCCCCTGTTCCGGGGCATCAGCCACGCCAATCCCTTCTTCTACGTCATCTCGGGCTTCCGCTACGGCTTCCTGCGCGAGGCCGATTCGCCGATCCTGTTCGGCGCCCTGCTGCTGCTGGCGATCAACGTCGCCATGTTCGCCCTGTGCTATGGGCTGCTGAAGAGTGGCTGGAAGATCAAGAACTGAGCTGTTTCAAAGGCTTAACGAGTTCAACTTGGTGAACCATAGATAACCGGCATGTTCAGGCTGTCGTTTGGCAGGCTCGTCTAGACCCTCCTCATCAAGCCTCGATGAGGGAGTAGGTAAGCCATGAAGAAGTTTCTGATCGCCGCCGCCGGCCTTTCGGCCTTCGTCGCCGCCGCGCCTGCCGCCGCGCAATATTATGATGCGCCGCGCTACGGCTACAACGGCTACAACCAGCAGGGCCTGGTCCGCGCCTATGTGATCCGTGCCGACCGGCTGATCTCGCAGGTTGAGCGAGCCGACAGCCGTAATTGGATCAGCGAGCGCGAGGCCCGCCGCCTGCGTGCCGCCGCCCGTGAACTGCATGGCCGCACCCGCGGTTATGTGCGCAACGGCCTCAACAACCGCGAGCGCTACGACCTCGACCAGCGTCACGCCCGGATCGAGCAGGCGCTCCGTTATGCGGCCAACACCCGCGGCAACGGCCAGTATCGCGACCGCGATCGTGACGGCCGGTGGGACCGCCGCGACCAGTGGATCGATCGTGACCGCGATGGCCGCGACGACCGCCGCGAGGACGATCGGGGCCGCTATCCCGGTTGATCCGGTTGGCAGGCCAACCGGTGGCCCGGGCTAAGGATGGCAGCGGGGGTTAACCCCGCGCCCATCCGGGCCTATAGAGGGCGCGGCTCCACCCCGGGGCCGCGCCCTTTTCATATTCGCACGTCAGGAGCCCCTTCATGGCCATCACGCCGCTCATGCCCGTCTATCCGCGCTGCGACGTGCGGCCGGTCCGAGGCGAGGGCGTCTACCTGATCGGCGAGAACGGCGAGCGCTATCTCGATTTCGCCAGCGGAATCGCGGTCAACCTGCTTGGCCACAGCCACCCGCACCTGATCGGCGCAATCCAGAAGCAGACCGAGACGCTGATGCACGTCTCCAACCTCTACGGCTCACCCCAGGGCGAGGCGCTGGCCAGGCGCCTGACCGAACTGACCTTCGCCGACACCGTCTTCTTCACCAATTCGGGCGCCGAGGCGGTCGAATGTGCGATCAAGACCGCGCGCCGCTACCATCATGCGGCCGGCAATCCGCACAAGAACAAGCTGATCACCTTCTCCAACGCCTTCCACGGGCGGACGATGGCGACCATTTCGGCGACCGACCAGGCCAAGCTGCGCGACGGTTTCGCGCCGCTGCTGGAAGGCTTCGAGGTGGTCGCGTTCGACGATCTCGACGCCGCGCTGGCGGCGATCGACGAGAATACGGCGGGCTTCCTGGTCGAGCCGGTACAGGGCGAGGGCGGCATCCGCCCGGCATCCCCGGAATTCCTGCAGGGTCTGCGCAAGGCGTGCGACGAGCATGACCTGATGCTGGTGCTGGACGAGGTGCAATGCGGCGTCGCGCGCACCGGCACCCTCTATGCCTATGAGCAATATGGCATCGTTCCGGACATCGTCGCGACCGCCAAGGGCATCGGCGGCGGCTTTCCGCTCGGCGCCTGCCTTGCCACCGAGAAAGCGGCGAGCGGCATGGTCATCGGCACCCACGGTTCCACCTATGGCGGCAATCCGCTGGCGATGGCGGCCGGCATGGCGGTACTCGACGTGGTCGCGACTCCGGAGTTCCTCGCCCATGTCCGCGAGACCGGGCAGCGGCTTCGTTCGGCGCTTGAGCAGATGATCCCCAACCACGATCATCTGTTCGAGAGCGTGCGGGGCCTCGGCCTGATGCTCGGCGTCAAGATGAAGACCGACAGCCGCGCCTTCGTCGGCTATCTGCGCAGCCGCGGCATCCTGACGGTGGCGGCGGGCGACAATGTCGTTCGCGTGCTTCCGCCGCTGATCATCGAGGACGCCGACATCCGCGCCTTCGTCGACGGGCTGAGCGCGGCGGCGGCGGACTATGAGGCGCCGGCGCAGGCGGCCTGAGCCGCGCGTGACGGAGGGGACATGGCCCGCTGCCTTGCAATCTGCTGCGGGCAGCCCATATTATGTCGGCTATCAGTCGCAAGTTTTGACGGTCTACGGCGCTTTGCGGCTCCTTACTCCCTCTCTCCTCGCTGCTTCTAGCGTCGCGTCCGGCGTTCGGGCGCGTCACGAGAAGGACACCAATCATGATCACCGGAACCGTGAAATTCTTCAACGCCGACAAGGGCTATGGCTTCATCTCGCCGGACGATGGGTCGGGCGATGCCTTTGTCCACATCACGGCCGTCGAAGCGGCCGGCATGCAGACGCTCGATCGCGAGCAGCGCGTCAACTATGAGCTCCAGAGCGGCCGTGACGGCCGTGCCAGCGCGGTGAACCTCACCGCCGCTTAAGGCTCCCAGCGAGGCCCGCCGGCAGCCGCCGCGCGGGCCTTCTTCTTCCTCAAGCTGGAAAGGTCCGCCCCCATGTCCACCCTCGAATTCTACGCCGAGCGCGCCGCCGAATGCCGTCGCAATGCCGACGCATCGACCCTCGACAATGTGCGCCAGCGCAACCTCGACGCCGCTTCCGCCTGGGAAGCCATGGCCGATCGGCTGGTCCGCACCAACGCGCACCGCGAAGCCAATGAAGTGGCCCGGGCCGCCCGCGAGGCCTGAGGCAGATCAGGTCGTCCCGGCCATGGCCGGGACCTCCTTTCTCCGCGACGACGCTTCGCCCGAGGCCCCGGCCCTTGCCGGGACAAGGGCCGCTCTTGGCAGTCGCCGCCGGCTTCCTATCTTTCCTGCATGACTCCCGACATCTCGAACCTCGACGCCGCGCTTGGCGTTACCGTGCCCGCGCGGCACGCCCGGGGCCGGGCCGCCCGGCTCGGGCCTTCGATCGACCAGATCCTGTCCGCCCACGCCTATCCGGCGCCGATCGAGAAGCTGCTCGCCGAAGCGCTGGTGCTGACCGCGCTGCTCGGCTCGTTGCTCAAGGATCCGCAGGGGCAGCTGACGCTTCAGGCGCAGACCCAGGGCGGAATCATCGACCTGCTCGTCTGCGACTACAAGGGCGGCGAGCTGCGCGGCTATGTGCGGCACGACCCGGTGAAGCTGGCCGACGCCGCGCATGCGCCGAGCCTCGCGACCCTGTTCGGCGAAGGTTATCTGGCGATCACCTTCGACCAGCCGGCGACGGACGAGCGCTACCAGGGCATCGTGCCGCTGGAGGGCGAGAGCCTGGCGGCCGCGGCGCAGAGCTATTTCGCCCAGTCCGAGCAGATCCCGTCGATCGTCCGCCTGGCGGCCGAGAAGCAGCCCGACGGCCGCTGGATCGCGGGCGGAATCCTGTTCCAGCACCTGCCCGAGGGCGAGGAAGGGCGCGAGCGGCTGCACACGCGGCTCGACCATCCCGACTGGGACCATGTGGCGGCGATGGCCGGCTCGGTCCGGGCCGAAGAACTGCTCGACGACAGCCTTGCCCTGGACGCCCTGATGTGGCGCCTGTTCCACGAGGAGGGCGAGGTGCGCGTGCTGGTCGGTGCGCCATTGAGCCGCGGCTGCCGCTGCGATCCCGATTACGTCCGTTCGGTCATTGCCCGCTTCCCCGAAGAGGAACGCGAGGCGATGAAGGACGAAGAGGGCGTGATCCGGGTCGATTGCGAGTTCTGTTCGACCAGCTTCCCGCTGCGCTTCGATTGATCGCGCTCATGCTAGGATGAGGGGGATGCGCCGATTCGGCTTCCTCTTTGCCGGGCTTGCCGGCATGACCCTGACCGCCGCCGCGCCGGTGCGGGGACCGGCCGCGCTTGCCGGCGTGCAGCCCGGGCTGTGGGAGACGAGCCGGTCGGCGACCGGCCAGGGTGCCCACCGGGTCTGCCTCAGGGACATGGTGCTGCTGGCGACCTATGCCCATGCCGGCGACCGCTGCGCACGCACCATGCTGGTCGACCGGCCCGGATTCTTCGTCATGCAGCTCGATTGCGGGGCCGGCGACTTCGGCCGCTCGCGCCTCAGCGTGACGACGCCGCGCTCGCTCAAGATCGAGAGCCAGGGCTTCCACCGGGGCGAGCCCTACGACCTCACAATCTATGCGCGCCGGGTCGGGGAATGTCCGTCGCGGCGAAGACGTTAAGGCCTCGTTTAACCATCTTGCGCTACGAAGCTGAAGTGCCAGCTGCACGGCGGGCACGCTTTCCTCCCTGGGGGCCTTGCGCCCCAACCTGGGCCGCCTTCCAGGCGGCCCTTCTTTTTGTGCGCAAGCCGTTCTAGAGGCCCCCGCGCCATGACCGATCCCCGCTCCACCGCTGTTGTCCTCCTGTCGGGCGGGCTCGACTCGATGGTCTGCGCCGCGCTGGCGCGGGAGCGGGGCTTCGAGGTGGTTGCGCTCAGCGTGGATTATGGCCAGCGCCACCGGGTCGAGCTGGAGGCGGCGCGGACCATCGCCGGGGCGCTCGCCGACCGGCATGTCGTGGTGCCGCTCGACCTGCGCGCCTTCGGTGGATCGGCGCTGACGGCCGACGTCGCCGTTCCCAAGGACGGCGTGGGGGAGGGCATTCCCGTCACCTACGTGCCGGCGCGCAACACCATCTTCCTCAGCCTGGCGCTCGGCCTTGCGGAGGCGAGCGGGGCGCGGGACCTGTTCGTCGGGGTCAATGCGCTCGATTATTCGGGCTATCCCGACTGCCGGCCGGACTTCATCGCGGCGTTCGAGCGGCTCGCCAATCTCGCCACGCGGGCGGGGGTCGAGGGCGCGGGCTTCACCATCCATGCGCCGCTCCAGCACATGACCAAGGCCGACATCGCCCGCGAGGCGGCGCGGCTCGGGCTCGATCCGGCGATCAGCCACAGCTGCTACGATCCAGGGCCCGATGGCGGGGCCTGCGGCGAGTGCGATGCCTGCCGGCTGCGGGCCAAGGGGTTCGCCGAGGCGGGGCTGCCGGACAGGACGAGATATTCGCCGTGCTGAGCCCGAAGCTGGAAGTCGTGATCACGCCGAACAGGATCGCGGTGCGGAACGTGGGTTCCGGTGCGACCGCGACCGCCGATGCGCCCTTTTCCTGCAGCCACCTGCTGGCCGACGACATCGACATCCTCGAGCATGCCGCGCAGGGCGCGATGAAGCAGGTGGTGGGTGGCGGCTTCCTGCCGAGCTATCCGATCGTCGAAGTCTCCACGGGCGGTCGTCCGCTGCATCAGGTCGAGCGAAAGGTGATCCGGGATGCGCTTGCCAATGCGGGCGCGAGCAAGGTGCATTTCGCACCTTCCGTGACCGACGTCGACGAGCAGGCCGACGCGCGCGCCGCCTACATTGCCGCGGCGAAGCGCCGGAGATGACCTACGCCGTCAAGGAATGTTTCCTGACCCTCCAGGGGGAGGGCGTGCAGGCGGGGAGCCGTGCGGTGTTCCTGCGCTTCGCCGGCTGCAACCTGTGGAGCGGGCGGGAGCGGGACCGGGCGACGGCCCAGTGCCGCTTCTGCGACACGGACTTCGTCGGCACCGACGGGGTGAATGGCGGCAAGTTCGCCTCGGCCGAAGCGCTGGCGGCGCAGGTCGAGCATGTGTGGGCGGGCGGCGCCGAGGCGCGGCTGGTGGTGGTGACCGGCGGCGAGCCGATGCTTCAGCTTGATGGCGCGCTTCTCGATGCGCTGCACGCGCGCGGGTTCCGGGTGGCGGTCGAGAGCAACGGGACGATTGCCGCCGTGCCGGGGATCGACTGGCTGTGCGTCAGTCCCAAGGCCGGGACGGCGGTGGTGCAGCGCTCGGGCGATGAGCTGAAGCTGGTCTGGCCGCAGGAAGGCATCGATCCGGCGGCGCTGGAAGAATGGGACTTCCGCCACTTCCTGGTGCAGCCGATGGACGGGCCGGAAGGGTCGGTAGCGGCAGCAATCGCGCTGGCGATGGAGCGGCCGCGGTGGCGGCTCAGCCTTCAGGCGCACAAGGTGGTGGGGCTGGCCTAGGCCTCGTTGCCGCCGGCGGCCGGGGCTTCGTCGGCGTCCGCCGCGCCGCCGGCGTTCCGGGCGGGTTCGGACCGGCCGCGGGGCCGCTCGGTGGCTGGGCGATCCTTCGCGGCTGCCTCGCCATCGTTGCCGAGCTCGTCCAGCGGGGCAGGAACGTCGGCGGCCATGTTGGCGTCGTCGGCGGTGGCCGCATCGATCGCCGTCACGTCGCCGACCACCAGATTTTCCTGGGTGAGGGCAGCATCCGCGCCGCTGTCGTTGACGGTGGCGGGCTGCTGGTCGCCGCAGGCGGCGGCGAGCAGGGCGAGGCCGATGATCAGGGCGGGGCGCGACATGCCTCGGCGCTAGCGGCTTTGAGGCCATGAGAAAAGGGGCCGCCGGCCAGGCCGACAGCCCCTTGTCCTTGTCACCACCGGTCCGACTGGACCGGCAACGCGCCAGTTAGGCGGCGTTGTTGGTGACCACCGCATTGGCGTCGACAGCATTGATGTCGGCGACCGGAGCGTTGGCGTCGACGGCATTGGCATCGAGGGTCATGTTGGCGTCCATGGCATTCATGTCGGCAATCGGCGCATTGGCGTCGACCACGACATTCTCTTCCACGACGGTGTTGTTGGCAGCTTCGTTGCTGCTGCAGGCCGACACGGCCAGGGCCGCACCGGCGACCAGGATCAAAGCACGCATTTCAGGACTCCCTCAAAATATAGCGATCTGGCGTGGTTGGCCCACGTCACAAATCCTGCGCTTTGTAGTGAGTCGTTTCGCCTCCGCCAAGAGGGGGCCGGGTCAGCCCAATTTCGCGAGGAAAGACGGGAACTTGGCTTCGAGCGCCAGGTCCAGTTCCGCCATCCGCTGCGCTCGCCCGAGCGCTTCGAGGCTGGTGACGCCGTGGGTAGCGATTCCGCAAGGCACGATTCCCCCGAAGTGCGACAGGTCCGGCGCGACGTTGATGGAGAAGCCGTGGAGCGTCACCCAGCGCTTCACCCGCACCCCGATCGCGCCGACCTTGGCCTCGGCAGCCCCGTCGCCGGTCCAGATGCCGATCCGGCCGGGGGAGCGGTGTGCGGCGACGCCGAGGTCGGCGAGCGCGTCGATCACCCAGCCTTCGAGGGCATGGACGAAGCAGCGGATGTCCTTGCCGCGCCGGGCGAGGTCGAGGGTGAGATAGCCGACCCGCTGGCCGGGCCCGTGATAAGTGTAGCGCCCGCCGCGGCCGGCATCGAAGACGGGAAAGCCCATGGGGTTGAACAGCTCGGCCGGGTCGGCGCTGGTGCCGGCGGTGAACAGGGGCGGATGCTCGAGCAGCCAGACGCGCTCGGGAAGCGAGCCGTCCTGCACGGCGGCTGCGCGCGCCTCCATGTCGGCAAGCGCCTCCGCATAGGGCACCAGTCCCTCGGTGACCCGCCATTCGATGCCGTCGACGCTGCGCATGGCTCCCCTTGGCGCCATCATTGGCAAAGGGGCAAGAGGGCGGCTAAGCGCCGGGAGCAGCAAGGAATGGGAACGGCGCACATGAAATTGTCGATCGGCCGCGCATGGGACGAGACCAAGGCGGTTCTGGCGAGGGACGGATCGCTGATCGTGACCGTGGTGCTGGCCTTCATGCTGCTGCCGAACCTGGTCGTCGGACTTGCCATGCCGTCGGGGACGGAAAGTGGCTCGGGGGCGAGCCTCCTCGTCTTCCTGCTGTCGATCGCGCTGGCGCTGGCGGCGCAGATCTCGATCAGCCGGATTGCCATGGGGCCGGAACTGACGATGCGCGACGCGCTGGCGCTCGGCTTCCGGCGGATGCCGAGCCTTCTCCTTTCCTGGGTGCTGTGGCTGCTGCCGTTCGTCGTGGTCGCGGCGGTCCTGCTCGCCGCCAGCGGGATCGACCCGGCGGCGCTGAGCAATCCGCAGAGCGAGGCGCAATTGCCGCCGGGGATCAACATCGCGCTGATGGTGGTGACGGTGCTGCTGATCGTGGTGGCGGCGCACATGCAGTTCCTGGCGCCGGCGGCCGCCGCGACGCGGGAGGGGCCGGTGGGGCTGATCCGGCACAGCTGGCGCGCGACGCGCGGCCGGGCGCTCAAGATCTTCGGCCTGCTGCTGCTGATCGGCCTGTTCTTCATGATCCTGGTGGTCGGCGTCGGAAGCGCGCTCGGATCGGTGATCCTGCTGCTGCTCGGCAAGCCGACGGCGTGGAGCCTCAGCGCCTTCCTGATCGCCGCGGTGCAGGGCGCGCTGAGCGCGACCGTTTCGGCAGTCTCGGGCGTCCTCCTGACTCGGGTCTATGTCCAGGCGCGCGACGCGGGCGCGAATGCCTCGGTGCCGCACGCGGGCGGCGACTGAGCGGCGCTGCGGCCGCTCAGCTCCACTTGGCGAGCGGCGGCAGGCTCATCAGGATGGCGTCGACATTGCCGTTGGTCTTGAGGCCGAAGATCGTGCCGCGATCGTAGAGCAGGTTGAACTCGGCATAGCGGCCGCGGAATTCGAGCAGGCGGTCCATGTCGGCCTCGCTCCACTCCATCCCCATGCGCCGCCGGACGATCGGCGGGAAGGCGGCGAGAAAGGCTTCGCCGACCGCCCGGGTGAAGGCGAAGTTGGCGTCGAAATCGCCTTCCAGCCGGTCGTAGAAGATGCCGCCGACACCGCGCGCGACATTGCGGTGGGGAAGCCAGAAATACTCCTCGCACCATTTCGAATAGCGTTCGTAATAGTCGTCGCCGTGCGCGTCGCAGGCGGCCTTCAGCGCCGCGTGGAAGTCGGCGGTGTCCTGCGGATAGGGGGTCGCCGGATTGAGGTCCGCGCCGCCGCCGAACCAGCGGCGCGACGTGCACAGGAAGCGGGTGTTCATGTGCACGGCGGGGACGTGCGGATTGGCCATGTGGGCGACAAGGCTGATTCCGGTGGCGAAGAACCGGTTGCCGTTCTCCTCCGAGCCGGGGATCGATTTTGCGAACTCGGGCGTGAAGGTGCCGCCGACGGTCGAGACGTTGACCCCGACCTTCTCGAACACCTTGCCCTTCATCAGCCCGCGGACGCCGCCGCCGCCGGGCTCGCCCGACGGGTCCTGCCGGTCCCAGGGAAGATAGTCGAACGAGGCGTCGGAGCCGGCCTCGCGCTCGATCGCCTCGAACTCATTGCAGATGCGGGTGCGCAGGCCTTCGAACCAGGCGCGGGCGGTGAGTTGCTGGGCGTCGAGTGCTTCCATGCGGCGGGAGGCTAGCGGGGCCGCCGCCAAGTGCCAACCGCATCACGGCTCCACGTCATCCCGGGCCTGACCCGGGATCCCGCTTCTTTCTTCGGCGCCCGGCCAGTAGCGGGACCCCGGATCAAGTCCGGGGTGACGATGTCAGTGACGCACAATGTTCATTTCGCACCCGCACCACCCTTTGGACCCTTGAGGAGCGATGAACGGGTCGCTATCAGCGCGGCTGTCGTCCGTGCCGTACTCCGTCACGGGCCCAAGTCATGCACCCGCCCGGCTCCCGCCGGGCGCAGTTCAAGCGAGAGCCAAGGACCCTTGATGGCCACCGTCGATCAAACCCAGCCGATGATGCCCGGCGAGCCCACTCCGGCCGAAGCCGGCGATCCGGGCGTCCGCCGCCGCGACTTCATCAACATCGCGGCGGTGAGCTTCGCCGGGGTCGGCGCCGCGACCGCGGTCGCCCCGCTGCTGATGCAGGCCGCGCCGTCGGCCGACGTGCGCGCCCTGTCGTCGATCGAGGTCGACGTGTCGAAGATCCAGCCGGGCCAGGGGATCAAGACCAGCTGGCGCAAGCAGCCGGTCTTCATCAAGCAGCTGACCCCGCAGGAGATCCAGGACGCCAACCAGGTGTCGCTCGGTGAGCTGCGCGATCCGCAGAGCCTCGCCGACCGGACCAAGCCGGGCAAGACCCAGTGGCTGATCACGCTCGGCGTCTGCACCCACCTCGGCTGCGTGCCGCTCGGCATCGGCGAGGGCGAGAGCAAGGGCGATTACGGCGGATATTTCTGCCCGTGCCACGGCTCGCACTACGACACGGCCGCCCGCATCCGTAAGGGCCCGGCGCCGACCAACCTGGTCGTGCCGGACTATGAATTCACCTCGGACACCGTTGTCCGGATCGGTTGAGGACCATCCCATGAGCTTTGCCTGGGCCAAGCCCTACGAACCCACCTCGCCGTTCATGAAGTGGATGGACGAGCGCCTGCCGCTCCCCCGCCTCGTCTACGGCGCCATCGGCGGCGGTTATCCCGTCCCGCGCAACCTCAACTACTTCTGGAACTTCGGAGTCCTCGCCGGCCTTGCCCTGATGATCCAGATCATCACCGGCATCGTGCTGGCGATGCACTATTACAGCTATGTCGGCGGCGCGTTCGACAGCGTCGAGCGCATCATGCGCGACGTCAACGCCGGCTGGGTGCTCCGCTACGTCCACCAGAATGGCGCGAGCTTCTTCTTCGCGGTGGTCTACATCCACATCTTCCGCGGTCTCTACTACGGCTCCTACAAGGCCCCGCGCGAGATGGTGTGGCTCTTGGGCCTTGTCATCTACCTGCTCATGATGGCGACCGCCTTCATGGGCTACGTCCTTCCCTGGGGGCAGATGAGCTACTGGGGCGCACAGGTGATCACCGGCTTCTTCTCGGCGATCCCGCTGGTCGGCGACCCGCTGCGCATCTTCATCCTCGGCGGCTATGCGCCCGACCAGGCCGCGCTGACCCGCTTCTTCTCGCTCCACTATCTGCTGCCGTTCGTGATCGCGGGCGTCACCATCCTCAAGATCTGGGCGCTGCACATTCCGGGCTCGTCCAACCCGACCGGCGTCGACGTTAAGGACGAGAAGGACACGCTGCCCTTTCACCCCTTCTACACGGCGAAGGACGGCTTCGGCATCGGCGTCGCGCTGATCATCTTCGCGCTGGTGGTGTTCTTCTTCCCCTACAGCCTCGGCCACCCCGACAACTACATCGAGGCCAACCCGCTGGTGACCCCGGCGCACATCGTGCCGGAATGGTATTTCTGGCCCTTCTACGCCATCCTGCGCGCCTTCACCGTGGACTTCATCATCCCGGCGAAGCTGTGGGGCGTGCTGGCGATGTTCGCCTCGATCCTGCTGCTGTTCTTCCTGACCTGGCTGGACCGCTCGCCGATCCGTTCGACCAGCTACCGCCCGGTCTACCGCATCTTCTTCTGGGTGCTGGTGGCGGACATCCTCCTGCTCGGCCTGTGCGGCGTGATGCCGGCGGAACAGCCGTGGATCGCGCTGAGCCAGGTCGCGGCGGCCTATTACTTCAGCCACTTCCTGATCATCCTGCCGCTCGTCTCGAAGTTCGAGAAGCCGCGGCCGCTCCCCAACAGCATCTCCGAGAGCGTGCTGCACGGCGAGTCGAAGGAAAGCCGGCCCTACGGCCTCGCGCCCTCCGGCACGACCACCACCGCGCCGCAGCCGGCCGAATAAGAAAGAGCACAGACCCATGGTCCGCATCATCGGTTTCTTCGTCGGTCTGGGCTTCGTCGGCGTCCTGCTGATCAGCCTGATCGTCAACGGCGTCGACTATTTCCGCAATCCGCCGGAGCACGCCGCTTATTATTACTTCCACAAGGACCCGCGGAAGGCGGAGCTGTCGACGGAGGGCATGCTCGGCCGCTTCGACCGCGCGCAGCTCCAGCGCGGCTTCCAGGTCTTCAAGGAAAATTGCTCGGCCTGCCACAGCCTGAAGTATGTCAGCTTCTACCAGCTGGCCGACCTCGGCTATACCGAGGCCGAAGTGAAGGCGATCGCCAACCAGTGGGCGATCGAGGTGCCGACGGTGAATCCCGATACGGGTGAGGCGGCGACCCGCAAGGCGCTCGTCTCCGACCGCTTCCCGTCGCCTTATGCGAACGAGACGGCGGCGCGCGCGGCCAACAACAATGCGCTTCCGCCCGACCTCAGCCTGATCACCGAGGCACGGCACGACGGGGCGAACTACGTCTATTCGCTGCTGACCGGCTATGCCGACGCCAACACCTACCGCAACGAGGAAGGCCGGCCGGTCCCCGAGGATGCGAAGCCGGGTCAGGGGCTGCACTTCAATCCCTATTTCGCCAACCTCAATATCGCCATGCCGGCGCCGCTCGTGTCGGACGGTCAGGTGACCTATGCCGACGGCACCAAGTCGACCAAGGACCAGATGGCGAAGGACATCGCCGCCTTCCTCGTGTGGACGGCGGAGCCGACGCTGGAAAATCGCCACCGGACCGGCTGGGCGGTGCTGATCTTCTTGGCTATCGCCACGGTGCTTGCCTATCTGTCCTACCGGAACATCTGGGCGAATGCGAAGCGCCAGGTCTCGATCCGCGGTCCGCTGGAGCCCGCCTTCCGCGAGCGGATGGACGAGCAGAAGGCCGAGCGGGGGATCGCCGGCTGAACGCTCCTCCCCCTCTGGGGGGAGGTGGCATCCGAAGGCTGACGGAGGGGTTCGGAGCACAGCGCTCCGGACCCCTTCTTCTTTCCGTCACCCCGGGCTTGACCCGGCGCCTGCCTTCCTTCTGATGTGCCGGGTCGTACAAAGGCAGGCGGATCCCGGGTCGAGCCCGGGATGACGTTCAAGGAACAGCATGACCCCCGAACAGATCCGCGCGCTGGTGCGCACCATTCCGGACCATCCCAAACCCGGAATCCTCTTTCGCGATGTCACGACCCTGCTGCTTCATGCCGAGGGCTTCGCGGCGGCGATCGACCATCTGGCGGCGAGCGTGCCGGGGCGGCCGGACCTGGTGGCGGGAATGGAAGCGCGCGGCTTCGTCGTCGCGACGGCGCTGGCGCTGAGGCTAGGCGCCGGCCTCCTCCTCGTCCGCAAGGACGGCAAGCTGCCGGGCGAGACCATCGCCGAGGATTATGCGCTGGAATATGGCACCGACCGGCTGACCATGCATGTCGACGCCTGCACGCCCGGAGCCACGGTGCTGCTCGCCGACGACCTCATCGCCACCGGTGGCACGGCGCTGGCGGCGGCGCGGCTGGTGCGCAGGGCGGGGGGCGAGATCGTGGGCGCGCGCTTCCTCATCGACCTGCCGGACCTCGGCGGGGCGGAGAAGCTCAAAGCCGACGGCATCGACACCCACAGCCTGCTGCCCTTCGAAGGACACTGACTACCGTCATCCCGGGCTCGCCTCGGGGTCGCGCTTCTTCCTTCTTGCACCCGAGATAGCGGGACCCCGGATCAAGTCCGGGGTGACGAAGGAGACAGACCCAATGCCCCCATCAACCCCAGCGAGTCCCCCGCCGCCGCGCTGCCTGCCGTATTGTCGAAGATGCACCAGCGCCCGCCCGCCCGCAGCCCTCGGTGCCGATGCGAAGGGCGGGAGAAGAAGCCATGAACGCCCGAACGCGCGGGCGGGCTTATGTCTGCTTTCGACCCATTGCGGACCTTCAGACTAAGCCGAGTTCGGGCATAGCTCCGCCTCCGCGACAATCACCTCATCTGCACGGGCGAGTGTGCGGTTAGTCGCGGCTGCGCTTGGGCTGCTTGGCCTTGGGCGTGCGCCGGTCCATCCACCTATCCACAAACCCGAAGACGGCCACAAACAACGTGGTGTCTTCAGGTCCGTTGGCCTTGAGAATGTGGACGACGCCCGAGGTCAGCAGATCCAGCACCCATGCAATTTCTTGCAAGGTGCCTCGGTCCTTTCGGGCAGCAAAAAAGCCGCCTCGGAAGGCGGCCTTGTTCTCACGCACTGGTGAGGATTGCTTCTCTACCACTTAAGCCGCCGGAGAACAAGAGAAGAACAGGCTGCAAGAGGCGAACGTCTGCTTTCCACCCGTTCCCGACCGTCCTTCCGCTAGGTTATCAGGCGCTACCGGGTAAGTATCGCCAGTGCGATAAGCGCGCCGAGAGTTACCATCAGCGCCAGCATACCAAGCGCCTCTGCTTTCCGATCGGACAAGTCTGGCCTGAAGCGTTTTACGAGTATGCCGCTCAGGACAGCGCCGAGATATCCGGCCAGGATGAGAGCTGCTTCCTTCATGAAACTGACAATAAGGGCAGACATGCTAACGTCCGCTTTCCACCCAAAGCAGACATTCGCGCAACCGATTGCAAAGTAGGACTTCACCTGCTCAATTAACCGGACCGGTTCGCCAGCGCAGCTCTTTCTCTCGTTTACGCATCCGCTTGCCGACACAGCATAGGTCACACCGTGTGACCTTTGCTGCTGCTCATCTACGGAAGGCACATTTGTGGCGCCCCGTGTCACCGGTTGACCTTTGTGACCCTTGGGGACCAAGCAACGCCGGACGTTCCCAGCCCTTCCCGCGCTCGGGAAGACAGGCGTCAGACGTTGAACTTGAAGTGGAGGACGTCGCCGTCCGCCACGACATATTCCTTGCCTTCCTGGCGGAGCTTGCCGGCGTCGCGGGCGCCGGCTTCGCCGCCGAGGGCGACATAGTCGTCGAAGGCGATTGTCTCGGCGCGGATGAAGCCGCGTTCGAAGTCTGAGTGGATGACGCCCGCCGCCTGCGGGGCCTTGGCGCCCTTCTCCACGGTCCAGGCGCGCGCTTCCTTGGGGCCGACGGTGAAGAAGGTGATGAGGTGGAGGAGGTCGTAGCCCGAGCGGATGACGCGGGCGAGGCCGGTTTCGGAGAGGCCCATCTCCTCGAGGAAGGCGAGCCGCTCGTCTATCTCCATCCCGACCAGTTCGGCCTCGATCGCGGCCGAGACGACGACGGCGTTGGCGCCTTCGGCCCTGGCCTTTTCGAAGACCTTGGCCGACAGGTCGTTGCCGTTGGCGGCATCCTCCTCGTTGACGTTGCAGACGTAGAGGATCGGCTTGGCGGTGATCAGCTGGGCCTGCGAGAAGACGCGGGCTTCCTCCTCGTCCTTCGGCTGGGTCAGGCGCGCCGGCTTGCCTTCGCGCAGCAGGTCGAGCGCCTGGCTGAGGACGCTAGCGGCGATCTTCGATTCCTTGTCGCCCTGCTGGCCCTTCTTGACGAGGTTGGGCACGCGCTTCTCGAGGCTTTCGAGGTCGGCGAGGAGGAGTTCGGTCTCGACCACTTCGGCGTCGGCCAGCGGATCGACCTTGTTCGAGACATGCTGGATGTCGTCATTCTCGAAGCAGCGGAGGACGTGGACGATGGCGTCCACCTCGCGGATGTTGCCGAGGAACTGGTTGCCGAGGCCCTCGCCCTTGGAGGCACCCTTCACCAGGCCGGCGATGTCGACGAAGCCCAGCTGCGTCGCGATGATCTTGGCCGATTTGGCGATGGCGGCCAGCTGGTCGAGGCGTGGATCGGGAACGGCGACCTGGCCGACGTTCGGCTCGATGGTGCAGAAGGGATAATTGGCCGCCTGCGCCGCCTGCGTTTCGGTGAGCGCATTGAAGAGGGTCGATTTGCCGACGTTCGGCAAGCCGACGATGCCGCAGCGGAAGCCCATGGTTCGTCCTTGTTTTCTGGTTTGCCCGCCCTCTAGCAGGGATCAGGCGAAATTGAAGCTGACGCTCAGCCGCTCGGCCTTGCCGGTGCCGGGGAGGACTTCGTGGCGCAGCCAGCTTTCCCACAGGAGGAGCTGGCCGGGGCGAGGCTGGACGGCGACAAAGGGCTGGAGCGGCTCGGGCGCGTCCAGGCGGCGGGTCGGGGCGGCCATCATCATTGGCAGGCGCGGGTCCTCGAAGCGGATGGCGCCGCTGCCCTGGGGCACTTCGACGTAGAGGGTGCCCGACAGGATCGAATGGGGGTGGATGTGCGCGCTGTGGTGCCCGCCGCCGCGAAGCAGGTTGACCCACAGGCTGTCGAGCTTGGGCTTCACGTCCCAGGCAAGCTCCCGGGCGAAGGTGGCGGCGTGGCGGGCGAGCAGCTTCGCCAGGTCGGCGAAGACGGGATCGCGGCGCGGCAGGTCGTTCAGCGAGGCGTAGCTGGTATAGCCCTTGTAGCCATGCTCCTTCGCCCAGCGGCGGCCGGCGCCGTCGTCCTCGGAAAGGGTGCGGATGGAATGGGCGAGTTCGTCGAGGTCGATGGCGAGGTCGGCCTCGTGGAGAGGGGTGGCGAAGAGCTGGCGCATCAGTCGTCCTGCAGGCGAAGCGCGACGTCGCTCATGAAGCGGGCGTCATCGCCGCTCGCGAGCCAGGGAGCCTCGGCGGCGATGGCGGCGAGCAGGTCGGAGAGGGCGTCCATCTCGCTCTTGGCGTAATTGCCGAGGACATGGGGCGTGACCTTGTCCTTGTGGCCGGGGTGGCCGATGCCGATGCGCACACGGCGGAAGTCGGGGCCGAGGGCGGCATTGATCGAGCGAAGGCCGTTGTGGCCCGCGAGGCCGCCGCCGATGCGCACCTTGACCTTCATCGGCGCGAGGTCGAGCTCGTCATGGAAGACGGTAAGGGCGGTCTCGTCGAGCTTGAAGAAGCGCAATGCCTGCTGAACCGCGTCGCCGCTGTCGTTCATGAAGGTCTGGGGCTTCTGGAGCAGGATCCTGGACGAGCCGATACGGCCTTCGGCGACCAGGCTCCGGAACTTCTTCTGCCACGGGCCGAAATGGTGGATCTCGGCGATGACGTCCAGCGCCATGAAGCCGACATTGTGCCGGTGGAGGGCATATTGGACGCCGGGATTACCGAGGCCGGTCCAGAGCTGCATGCCCTTACTCCCCTCCCGCTTGCGGGAAGGGCAGGGGGAGGGCGCGTCGTGCCAGTCCTGACATCACAGGCCCTCCCCTGCCGCAACGCGGCTTTCCCCTCCCGCAGGCGGGAGGGGAGGTTCGCTTACTCGCCTTCGCCTTCGGCGGCTTCGGTGGCGGTGTCGCCTTCATCGCTCTTCAGCGCCGACGGAGCGACGATGGTGGCGATGGTGAAGTCGCGGTCGGTGATGGTCGGGGTCGCGCCCTTGGGCAGGGAGACGTTCGAGATGTGGATCGAATCGCCGACGTCGAGGCCCTTGAGGCTGATCGCGATGTCGTCGGGGATTTCCGACGCGTCGCAGCTGAGGTCGATCTCGTGCTTGACGATGTTGAGCACCGCGCCGCGCTTGATGCCGGCGCTTTCCTCTTCATCGGTGAAGCGCACGGGCACCGCGACGGTGACCTTGCTGTGCTCCGAGATGCGGAGGAAGTCGACGTGGACCGGGCGGCTGGTGACGGGGTGGAACTGCACGTCCTTGGGCAGGGTGCGCGTCGTCTGGCCACCGGCGTCGATCATCACGACCGAGTTCATGAAGTGACCGGTCGAGAGCATCTTGGCGAGGAGCTTTTCCTCGACGTGGATGCTCAGCGGCTCCTGGTTGGCGCCGTAGACAACGGCGGGGACCCGACCCTGATTGCGCAGTTCACGGGAGGCTCCCTTGCCAGCCCGGTCGCGCGTCTCGGCGGGCAGCGTCAGCTGTTCGCTCATGCGTGCATTCCTTTGAAAGAGTAAGTTACCGCTCCCCACGCCTCCAGGGATGACCATGCAGGAGCGGGCGGGCGCATAGCGCGGGTGGGGCCGAATGGCAAATCGGCAGCACAGCCGAGTTGCCGGGGGCAAGCCCTTACTTCAGCGTCTGCCTGAACCGGAACAGCTCCTCGCGCTGGACCTCGCCAATCTGGCCGGGATCGAGCTCTTCCATCGAGAAGGGGCCGTAGCTGGTCCGGATCAGACGCGACACCTGAAGGCCGAGATGGGCAAGGACGTTGCGGACTTCGCGGTTCTTGCCCTCCGTAAGGGCGAG
Source organism: Sphingomonas sp. LHG3406-1 (assembly GCF_029637485.1). Classification (GTDB taxonomy): domain Bacteria; phylum Pseudomonadota; class Alphaproteobacteria; order Sphingomonadales; family Sphingomonadaceae; genus Sphingomicrobium. The sequence goes on from NZ_CP069128.1 coordinate 2,613,741, forward strand.
CTCGATCCAGCAGTTGCGGCCGGTGCGGCGTTCCAGATTGGCATCGATCGAGCCGTAGCGGATGCCGTCGATCTCAATGCCTTCGGACAAGGTTTCGAGCTGCGCCTGGGTGACCTCGCCGAACGCCCTTGCACGATATCGGCGGACGATCGCGGTGGAGGGTAGCTCCAGCTTTCGCTTCAGTTCGCCATCGTTGGTGAGCAGCAGCAGCCCTTCGGTCATGAAGTCGAGCCGGCCGACGGGCATCACCCGCGGCAGGCCCGGCGGCATCCGGTCGTAGATGGTCGGCCGCCCCTTGGGGTCGAAGGCGGCGGTCAGGCAGCCGGCCGGCTTGTAGAAGCGCCACAGGCGCGCGGCTTCCGGGGCGGCCACCGGCTTGCCGTCGACCGTCACGCCCTTGAGATCCTCGAGCAAGGTGGCCGGGGTGGTCAGGACATTGCCATCGAGCGCGATGCGGCCATCGGCGATCATCCGCTCGATGTCGCGGCGGGAGGCCACTCCGGCCCGCGCGAGCAGTTTGGCGATGCGTTGCGGCCCGGTTTCGCGTGGCACGGCTCTTGTTGCTGACGGGGCACGGCGATTCGGTTTATCGTTCGCCTGGGCCGGCCGATTCGGACCGCGCGGGGCCCTCGTTCGTTGCGGTGACAATCTCTTACCTTTCAAGGTGCGCATGCTGTTCGGGACACGGGAACGCCACGTCAAGCGCATCCTTATCGTGGAGGACGAGCCGCTCGTCGCCTTCGACAATGAAATGATGGTCGAAGCCGCCGGTTACACGGTGGTGGCGACGGTCGATAGGGTCGGCGATGCGCTGGCGGTGCTTGCCCGCGAACAGGTGGCGGGAACGGAAGAAGATGGGGAAGAGGCGGAGGAGAGGGGTGTCGACCTCATCCTTACCGACCTCACACTCACCGGCCAGCGCAGCGGGCTCGACCTGGCGGTGGAAGCCAAGAAGCTCGGCGTGCCGGTGCTGTTCGCCACTGCCGAGCCGCCGGAGGGCGGGGAGGCGCTGGCGATGGGCGTGCTCCTCAAGCCCTATAACGAGCGGCGACTGAAGGCCGCGCTCAAGGCGATCGAGCAGCTGCTCGCCGGCAAGACGAAGGTGAAGGCGCCGGAAGGCGTCATCCTGTTCCCGGCGCCACTGGCGGCCTGAGCCTCAGCCCTCCAGCGCGGCTTCGATCATGGCGTGGAAGTCGGCGAGGCCATGCTCAAGCGTGCCGAGGGTGACGTCGCCGATGAGGCCGCTGGCAAGCCCCTGGTGACAGAGGGCGGCGGCGCGGAAATCCTCGGCCGCGAAGGTTCCGCCGTCGAGCAGATCCCAGCTCTTCTGCCAGTGACGCTCCTCCTCCTCGCTTTGCGGCGGCGCGGGGATGAGCATGACGTCCTCGACCAGCGTGCGCCCCACGTCCTGCGGATAGCAGGTGAGAAGGTTCACATAATCCGGGCTGACGATCAGGATGGCGTTGGGGAAGAAATGGTAGGTGTAGGTGACCGCCTTGCGCAGCTGCCGCCAGTCGTCGCGGTTGACCTTTGCCAGATAGTCGGTGCGGCCCACCGCCGCGCGCTGGTGCGGGCCGATGCGGTCGGCGGCGGTGATGCCGTCGGCGAAGAAGGGCGCGATGGTCGCCGCATGGAGGCGCTGGACGTGATAGCTTTCGAGGAAGGCGTCGACGATCAGCTTCCAGTTGGCGGCAACGTCGTGGGTACGGCGGCGGTAGAGATGGAGGGAGGAGAGGCCGAACGCGTCCATGTCCGGCGCGAGGGCGTCAACCGCTGAGAAGTCGGCGTCTGCCGAGCGCGCGTACCACAGCAGGCCGCCGCTCTCCCGCACCGGAAAGCGGCGCAGTGCATGATCCTTCTTGTCGAGCCCGGGGAAGCAGTCGGGCCGGGGCAGGGCGGCAAGGCTGCCGTCGGGCGTGTAGGTCCAGGCATGATAGGGGCAGACGATGCGCGCGGCGGGCACCACGCCGTCCTGCTCGATCAGCCGGGTGCCGCGATGGCGGCAGACGTTGGCGAGGACATGGGCCCGCCCATTGCCGTCACGGCTGACGATCAGCGGCAGGCCATAGGCATCATGCGCCGTCGCCTGCCTGGGTGAGGGCAGCAGGGCAGAGGGCGCGAGGAGCAGGGGCAGGCGGCCGAACAGTCGCTCCTGTTCGACGGTGAAGCGACCCTCGTCGGTGTAGAGGGAGGCGGGCAGGCGGGCCAGACCCGCCCCGAGCGCCTCCTCGCCGCCGGCAAGCCGTTCGGCAAGCGCCCGCTGGCCGGGCGTCGGACGGGTCGACAGCAGGGGAACGTCCATCCTCGCCAGACTGCGCTTCCCGAGTGACGAGCGCAAGCACTCACCCACTGTTCAGGCGCAGTGCTGCTGCTAGGGTCGCGCGGACAAGGTCTAGGCAAGGAACGGGAATGAACGGTCTGCAGGTCGCAATCTTCGTGGGATTGCTGGTCTCCCTCGGCCTGCTTGCGACGCGGATCGAGTCTTTCCGCCCCTACCTGCGCAAGCGCCCGCTGGTCGCCTTCCTGCTCGGCATCAGCAGCGGCTTCCCGCTGACGCTTCTGCTCTCGACCATGACCTTCTGGCTGTCCAAGGTCGGCATCGACAAGGCGACGATCGGCTTCGCCGTCGGCCTTACGACCCCCTACACGCTGAAGTTCCTGTGGGCGCCGCTGGTCGACAAGCTGCCGCTGCCGGTGCTGACGCGAATCTTCGGCCAGCGACGCAGTTGGCTGTTCTTCATCCAGGCGCTGCTGCTTGTCGCCGTGTGGCAGCTGGGGTCGAGCAATCCGCAGGTGGGCGCCATGGGCACCTTCGCCTTCTGGGCGATCCTGGTCGCCTTCCTGTCGGCGACGCAGGACATCGTGATCGACGCCTACCGCATCGAGATTCTCGACGATGACGAGATGGCGCACGGCACGGCCACCAACCAGTTCGGCTATCGCACCGGCAATCTGATCGCCGGCGCGGGCACCATCTTCATCGCGTCGAGCGAGGGGCTCGGTCTTGGCTGGGGCGCCGCCTATGCACTGACCGGACTGGCGATCATTCCGGCGATCGTCGGTGCGCTGTGGGTCGGGCCTGGCCGCTATGTCGACCGCTTCGCCGAAGCATCGGGCAAGAAGGCGGGGCAATGGCTGCGCGAGACAGTGTGGAACCCGTTCCGCGAGTTCCTCGGTCGCAACGGCGCCTTCCTGATCCTCGCCTTCGTCCTCCTCTACAAGGTGGGCGATGCGATGGGCCAGATCATGCTCTCGCCGATGATCGTCGAGCTGGGTTTTGCGGACCTCGACTATGTGTCGGCCAACAAGGCCTGGGGCTTTGCCGCACTGATCGTCGGGTCGGCGATCGGCGCACCGTTCATCCTCTGGCTCGGCATGGGCAGGGCCTTGCTCTACTCGGGCCTGCTGATGATGTTCTCGAACGTCATGTTCATGATGCTGGCGATGGTCGGCAACAATTACTGGATGCTGGTGGCGGCGGTCGTGACGGAGAACCTGACCAGCGGAATCGGGCTGACGGTGTTCACCACCTACCTCTCCGGCCTGTCCAGCCTCGCCTATACTGCGACCCAGTTCGCGCTGCTCTCGTCCTTCGCCGCGGTCGGGCGGACCTGGCTGTCGACGCCGGCCGGCATCGCGGCGGAGAATCTCGGCTGGGTCGGCTTCTGGGGCCTGACCATCGTCGCCGCCATCCCGGGCATGTTCCTGCTCTGGCTGCTGTGGAGCAAGGGCTATGTCGTGCAGTCGGTGCGGCAGCCGAGTACCGAGGATGACGGGCCGCCCGGCGGGGAGCGCGCAACCGCATGATCATGTTCGTCGCCATCCTCGCCATTCAGATTGCGATGATCGTCGACGTGATCCGCAATCGCCGGAACAACTTGTGGATCATGGCGCTCCTGTTCCTGCCGCTGGCGAGCACCATCGCCTATCTCATCATCGAGGTGCTCCCGCGCTTCCAGCACAACCGGCACTTCCGCCAGGCGCGGGCGGAGGTCGGGCGGCGGCTTGATCCGGAGCGGGAGTTGCGATCGGCCCGGTCGGCGCTCGATCTGGCCGACACCGTCGCCAACCGGAGCCGGGTGGCGGATGCGCTCAGTGACCTTGGCCGCCACGGCGAAGCCTTGCCGCTCTATCGCGCCGCTGCCGGTCCGCGGCCCGACTTCCGGTCGGGCGAGCGGCTCGCCCGCTGTCTGTATCTCAACGACCAGGCGAGCGAGGCGCTGGAGACGGTCGACCGGCTGCCGGCTCCCAGCGTGCAGAGCGATCGGGATCGCGTGGCCCTGCTTCGGGCGCGCATACTCGAAGACCTTGGCCGGGACGACGAGGCGCTTCCGATCTATGCGGACGTCAGCCAGCGACTGCCCGGCGACGAGGCGCGTTGCCGTCATGCTGCGCTGCTGCTGAAGATGGGGCGCAAGCGCGACGCCCGCATGGTGCTGCAGGAAGTCGAGCAGCGGATGCGCCACCTCGACCGGCAGTCGCGGGCCGAAGAGGCCGGCATGTACGACTGGGCGATGGGCGAACTTGCAAGGCTCAGGGCCTAGTCCGGCACCTCGTCGTTGAGGGCCAGCACCTCGCCCGCGAGATAGAGGGAGCCGGCGATCAGGGTCAGTTCGCCAGCGCCCCGCTCGGCGATCATGCGGACGGCGGCGGCAGGGCCCGGGGCCGTCGCGCAATCGGCGATGCCGTGACGCGCGCCAAGCGCCGCGAGCGCCGCCGGAGCATGGTGATCGTGCCCGGGCACCGGAACGGCGACCAGAGCCCGCAGATGCGGGGCGAGGCGGGCGATGAAGCCGTCGGCATCCTTGTTCGCCAGCATGCCGAGGACGAGTGAACACGGCCGCCCCTGCAGCGCGTCCCTGGCCAGCCAGCCCGCAAGCGCCCGCGCCGCCGACTCATTGTGCCCGCCATCGAGCCAGAGTTCCGCGGACGGCGGCAACAGGTCGCGCAAGGGCCCGGACCCGAGCTGCTGCATCCGCGCCGGCCAGCGGGCGAGCTTGCCCGCCATGTCCAGGCTCTCCGTCCTGACCGGCACCCGGTCCTGATGCCGCAGCATGGCGATGGCGAGCAGATAATTGCGGTACTGATGCTTGCCGGCGAGGGCGGAGGGCGGCGAGAATCTCTCCTCTTGCCGGGTGTGGGGAGACAGCCTTCTGGACGTCTCGTCCCAATATTCGAGCCACTGCGGCAGGGCCCTCCCGCCCCATGCCCGGCCGTGCATGAGCAGATGGGCGCCCGCCGCCTCCGCCACTTTCTCGATCGCGAGCGTGGCGGAGGGCTCGTAATCCATCGTCACCAGCGGGCGCCCCTTCTTGGCGATCCCGGCCTTTTCGCGAGCGATGTGCATGAGCTTGGGGCCGAGCCATTCCTGGTGGTCGAGCCCAAGCGCAGCAATGCCGGCGACGGCGGGATCGGGCACCACGTTGGTGGCGTCCAGCCGCCCGCCGAGCCCGACCTCGATCACGCAGGCATCGGCCGGCGTGCGCGCGAAGGCGAGGAAGGCAGCGGCCGCCGTCACCTCGAAGAAGCTCGGCTCGATGCCCGCGGCGTGGTCGTTGACCTCGCTCAAGAGGGCTTCGAGTTGATCGTCCCCGATCAGCCTGCCGGCGACCCGGATGCGCTCGTTGAAGCGGACGAGGTGGGGCGAGGTGAAGACGTGAACCGTCCGGCCATCGGCCTCCAGCGCGGCGCGGAGGAAGGCACAGGTCGAGCCCTTGCCGTTGGTCCCGGCGACGTGGAAAACGGGTGGCAGGTGGAGGTGCGGGTCGCCGAGGCGGGACAAGAGGGCGGTGATCCGCTCGAGCCCAAGGCGGTCGCCGGACGGGGAGATGGCGGCGAGGCGGGCGAGTTGGGCGGCCACGCCGGGATGGGTGGAGCGGGCGAAGTCGGCCATCTACCCATTCCTGCGTGCGCAAGGGGATGAGGAGGGCCTGTGCGGGTGAAGGCCCCACAGGCCCTCCCCCCGGCCCCCTCCCGCAAGCGGGAGGGGGAGGATGGTCACGCCGCCTCCCGCACCGGGGCGAGATAGTCGATCAGCTGGATCAGCCGCTCACGCAGGGCGGCGCGGGGGACGACCATGTCGATCATGCCATGCTCGAGCAGATATTCGGCGCGCTGGAAGCCTTCGGGGAGCTTTTCCCGAATGGTCTGCTCGATCACGCGCTGGCCGGCGAAGCCGATGAGGGCGCCCGGCTCGGCGAGCTGGACGTCGCCGAGCATGGCGTAGCTGGCGGTGACGCCGCCAGTGGTGGGGTCGGTCAGCACGACGATATAGGGGAGGCCCGCCTCGCGCAGCAGTTCGAGCGCGACGGTCGTGCGGGGCATCTGCATCAGGCTGAGGATGCCTTCCTGCATGCGGGCGCCGCCGGCCGCGGTGAAGACGATGTAGGGGGCATGCGCCGCGATCGCCGCCTCGACCCCGGCGACGAAGGCCGAGCCGACCGCCACGCCCATCGATCCGCCCATGAAGGCGAAATCCTGCACGCCGACCACCGCGGTCCGGCCGCCGATCGTCCCGCGCGCGTTGAGCAAGGCGTCCTTCTGCTCGGTCGTGGTGCGCGCCGCCTTGATGCGGTCGATGTAGCGCTTGGTGTCGCGAAACTTGAGCGGATCCTCGCGCACTTCGGGCGAGGACAGCAGTTCATAGGCGCCCTCGTCGAAGACCTGGGCGAAGCGGGTCTCCGCGCGAATGCGATTGTGGTGATCGCAGCGCGGGCAGACCTGGAGATTGTCTTCCCATTCCTTGGTGAAGACCATCGATCCGCACTTCTTGCACTTGTGCCACAGCGTGTCGGTGGTCTGCCGCTTGGGCAGGAACGAGATGCTGTTGCGGACCCGGCTGAGCCAGCTCATGGCTGTTCCTTGTGAATGAATCAGGCGGTGGCGGGTAGCGCCGGCGCGGCCTGGAGGGAAGCGGCGATGCGCCGAGCGGCCTCGGCCGGGTCGGCGGCGGCGGTGATCGGGCGGCCGATGACGAGGATGGAGGCGCCGCGCGAAAGGGCCTCGACGGGGGTGAGCACGCGCTTCTGGTCGCCGAGGTCATCGCCCGCGGGGCGGAGGCCGGGGACGACGAAGGTGCCCTCCGGCCAGCGCGCCGAGATATCCCCGACCTCCTCGCCCGAGCAGACGATGCCGTCGCAGCCTGCGCTTCGGGTGAGGTCGGCGAGGCGCTCGACCTGCTCGGCCGGGCTGCCGGCGATCCCGGCGTCGGCGAGGTCGGAGGAGTCGAGGCTGGTGAGGACGGTCACGGCGACGACCTTGCAGCCGGACGGGGCGGCGGCCTTGGCCGCCTTCAGCATGGCGCGGCCGCCGGCGGCGTGGACGGTCAGCACGGCGGGTGCGAGCGGCGCCAGCGCGGCGACGGCCTTGCCGACCGTGTTGGGGATGTCGTGGAGCTTCAGGTCGAGGAAGATCGGCAGGCCACCTTGGGCAAGGAGGCGCACGCCGGCGGGGCCATTGGCGGCGAAGAATTCGAGGCCGAGCTTCAAGCCGCCGACATGAGGCGCGACCGCTTCGGCAAGGGCGCGCGCACGATCGAGGTCGGGCGTGTCGAGGGCGACGAAGATGGGGTTGGTCATTGTGCCGGCCCGATGGGCTCGGACGGTGCCGGAACTGCCGGTGCGGGGGCCGGCGGATTGGCGACCGACAGGCGGCGCTGGAGCGACCACAGGCGTGCGCGCAGCCACAGGAAGGGCGGCAGGAAACCGGCCAGGACGGCGATGCCGACCAGCAGCGGAAGCTTGATGTCCGCCTGCAGGCTGCCCCACAGGTTGATGGTCACGTCCGTCCAGTTGTTGCGGGCGATGATTGCCAGGAATACCGCAAGGACGACCCAGAAGAGCGTTCGCAGGAACTGCATGGAAGCTGTGTCTAGAAGCTGCGGCCCGCCATGGCCAGATGCGATGCGTTCGTCGCTGCAAGGCTTCGTCCTGCCGCAGCCGAGTCGCCGTCGTGGTTGAGCCCGGCGCTGCTCCGTTCCAAGCCGAAGCCGGGGAGGACAAGTCACTGAAGAAGCGCGTCATCGCTGGCGCCGTTGCCGTCCTGTTGATGGGCGGGGCGCTGGCCAGCATCCGGGTCGTCGAGCCCGAGCAATCCTCGTCCGGTGACGGCCTCGCGGCGACCAGGGCCGCGAGCCTGCGCCTGGCCGAGATCCAGCCCGCCGCCCGCCAGCGCGTCGACTATGGCCGCCTCGATGCGCGGCTGCGGCGGATGGCGGCCGAACCGACGATGGTGGGGCTCGCGGTCGGGGTGGTCGAGAATGGCCGCATCACCTTCCTTCGCGGCTATGGCGAGACGGTGGCTGGATCGGGCGAGCCGGTGACGCCGCAAACCGTGTTCCGCTGGGCGTCGGTCAGCAAGGGCGTGGCGGGCACGATGGTCGCCAAGCTGGCGGAGCAGGGCAAGATCCGGCTCGGCGCGCCGGTCGCCCAATATGCGCCGGGACTGAAGCTTCCGGCCGGCAACGAATATCGCGCCAGTGTCGCCGACGTGCTGAGCCACCGGCTCGGCCTCTACCGCAATGCGCTCGACAACAAGCTGGAGGAGGGGCAGTCGCCACAGTTGCTCCGGGCCGAGCTGTCGACGCTAAACGCCATCTGCCCGCCCGACACCTGCTGGAGCTACCAGAATATCGCGTTCGACAGCGCCAGCGACATGGTGGCCCGGACCACCGGGACGCCCTACCAGCAGGCGGTGCAGGAGCAGCTGTTCGCGCCGCTCGGCATGACCAGCGCGTCGCTCACCCGCGAAGGACTGGTCACCTCGCCAAGCTGGGCGCGCCCGCACAGCGTCGGGCGGCGGCCGCTTGAAGTGCTGGAGCCTTATTATCGCGTGCCGGCGGCCGGCGGGGTCAACAGCAACGTCAAGGACCTGTCGCTGTGGATGATCGCGCAGCTTGGCGGAATGCCGAGCGTGCTGAGCCCGCGGCTGCTGGAGTCCATCCATGCGCCGCTGGTCAAGACACCGGGCGAGCGGCGGCGGCTGCGCAAGTTCCTCGAGCGGGTCGGCGACGCCTGGTACGGACTTGGCTGGCGATCCTATGATTATGCCGGGAACCGCATCGTCGGCCATCGCGGCGGGGTGAACGGCTATCGCTCGCTGATCCTGTTCGATCCCAAGCTGAAGAGCGGCGTGGTGGCGCTGTGGAACAGCAACACCAGCCAGCCCGGCGGTCTCGAGTTCGAGGTGATGGACATGCTCTACGGGCTGGAGTTCCGCGACTGGATGGAGCTCGACAAGAAGGGCGGCGTCGCGCCCGAGCCCGAGCCGGCCGATGATGTGGCGACCACCGGGAGCGGCGACCGTCGCTGAGCCGGGAACAAGGCGGCCGGCCTCCGGTTGACCGGTTTCAAGCTTGCCGGAGAACAGCCATGGCCGACGCCGCCCCCGATGCGATTACCCTGCTCAAGAACGACCATCGCGAGGTGGAAGGCCTGTTCAAGGAATATGAGAATGCCTCGGGCCCGGCCGCGAAGCAGAAGATCGCCGGACGGATCGCCGGTGCGCTGATCGTTCACACGCGCATCGAGAACGAGCATTTCTACCCGGCCTGCGAGGGCAAGGTCGACGAGGCGGACCTGAAGGAGGCCTATGTCGAGCATGACGCGGCCAACGTGCTGATCGCCGAGATCCTGGCCAGCACCAAGGGCGACGACTTTGCCGAGGCAAAGGTCAAGGTGCTGAAGGAAGAGATCGAGCATCATGTCGGCGAGGAAGAGCGCTGGCTGACCGGCATCTTCAGCCAGGCCAAAAGGCACGGGGTCGACATGGACGCGCTCGGGGAGACGCTGGCCAAGGCCAAGGCGCGCTACGAGGCGGAGATCGAGAAGGACGGGCCGGAGGTGCACCTGGCGGCCCTGAAGAAGACCAAGGTGGCGGCGGTCTAGAGAGGCGATCGTCGTCCCGGCTAACGCCGGGACGACGTCGTTCAGGCGTGCGCCACCAGGAATTTCTCGAGGTCGCTGCAGCCGCCGATCTTGGTGCCATCGACAAAGATGAGCGGCGTGGTCGAGACTCCATGTTCGGCCTTGAAGGCCTCGGTCTCGTCGCGGCTGGTGAGCTGGCGCTCCTCCACCTCGAAGCCATGGTCCTTGAGAAGGTTGAGGGCGCGGCGGCCGAACGGGCATTCGTGGTCGGGCAGGACCATCCGGGTGATCTGGGCGGTGGGCATGGGTTGGGCTCTCCTGTGGCTGCCGCTCCAGCGCCCGGAACGCATCGGGGGTTCCCGGCAGTGGCGCTCGGCGCCGAACGCGCCTAAGGGAGCGGCCATGCCCCATGATCATCTTCCCGCGGCCCTTCGCCGGGCGCTCGACGCGCGTGGCTACGACCAGCTGACCGAAGTCCAGGATTCGGTGTCGAAGCCCGAAGCCGCCGGCCGCGACCTGCTCGTCTCCGCCCGCACCGGCTCCGGCAAGACGGTTGCGTTCGGCCTCGCCATGGCCGGCGAGCTGCTTGGCGACGCCGAGCGCCTGCCCTTCTCTCTGCCGCCGCTCGCCCTCGTCATCGCCCCGACCCGCGAGCTGGCGCTGCAGGTCTCGGCCGAGCTCCAGTGGCTGTACGAGCCCGCCGGTGGCCGGGTGGTCACCTGCGTCGGCGGCATGGACCCGGTGCGCGAGCGCCGCAGCCTGGAGAATGGCGCGCATATCGTGGTCGGCACGCCGGGCCGCCTGCGCGACCATCTGGAGCGGGGCGCGCTCGACCTGTCGTCGCTTCGCGTGGTCGTGCTCGACGAGGCCGACGAGATGCTCGACATGGGTTTCCGCGAGGAGCTGGAGGAGATCCTCGACGGCGCCCCGCCCGAACGGCGGACGTTGCTCTTCTCGGCCACCCTGCCCAAACCGATCGTGGCGCTTGCCCGCCGCTACCAGCGCGATGCGCTACGCATCAGCACGCTCGGCGAGAATGCCGGCCATGGCGACATCGCCTATCAGGCGGTGACCGTCCGCCCGACCGACGTCGAGCATGCGGTGGTCAACCTGCTCCGCTTCCACGAGGCCGAGACGGCGATCCTGTTCTGCGCGACGCGCGAGGCGGTGCGGCGGCTCCACGGCACGCTCTCCGAACGCGGATTTTCGGCGGTCGCGCTGTCCGGCGAGCATAGCCAGGCCGACCGCAACCGCGCGCTCCAGGCGCTTCGTGACGGGCGGGCGCGCGTGCTGGTCGCGACCGACGTTGCCGCGCGCGGCATCGATCTTCCGGGCGTGAGCCTCGTCATCCACGTCGAGCTTCCGCGCGACGCCGAGGCGCTCCAGCACCGGTCGGGCCGGACCGGGCGCGCGGGCCGCAAGGGCATCGCGCTGCTGATCGTCCCCGGGATGCGCCGCCGTCGGGTGGAGTCGATGCTTCGCCTTGCCCGAATCCCCGTGGAATGGAAGTCGGTGCCGAGCGCCGATGAGATCCGCGCCAGGGACCGCGCCCGATTGATGGAGAAGCTGCGCGAGCCGGTCGAGGCGGAGGAAGCCGACCAGGCGTTCGCGGCGGAACTGCTGGAGGAGCTTGGCCCCGAGGGCGTCGCCGCGGCGCTGGTGCGGGCGCTCGCCTCCGACCTTCCGGCGCCGGAGGATCTGCTCGACGGTCCATCCGAGGAGCGGCCGCAGCATGGCGGCTTCGATGGGGCCGGCTGGTTCCGCATCAATGCCGGGCGGCGCCAGGGAGGCGATCCCAAGTGGCTGCTGCCGCTGATCTGCCGCATCGGCCACGTGCCCCGGAGCGAGATCGGAGCGATCAAGGTCGCCGCGACCGACAGCTATTTCGAGGTGAGCCCGCGCGCCCTCCAGACCTTCGTCAAGGCGCTGCGCAAGAACTCGCCCGCCATGGCGCAGGACGGCATCCTGGTCGAGCCCAGCACCAGTCCCGACGAGCATCATGCCGCCGGCGGCGGCCCACCGCGGCCGCGGCAGCCGAAGACCCTGCGGCGGCGGTAAGCCTCAGCCCACAGAGACGAAGCTGTCGAGCACCCGCTTGCGGCCCGAATGCTCGAAGTCGATCTCGAGCTTGTTGCCTTCGATGACGGCGATGGTGCCGTAGCCGAACTTGCCGTGGAAGACGCGCTGGCCGACGGCGAGGTCGTCGCGGCCCTTGTTGCCGAGGCTGACGGCGGACGCGCGCGCCTCGACGATTCGCTGGGGCGCGGGAGTGAAGGTCTGGGCGGCGCGTCCCCAGCCCGGGCCGCGGGTGGCGAGCCGGTCGGGGCGCTGGGCGGCGACATGGGCGAAGGGGTCGCCGCGCTCGCTCCACTGCGCCCGCCACAGGCTTTCGCCGCCGGTCATGGTGGTCTCCTCGTCGACATGCTCCCTGGGCAGTTCGGCGACGAAGCGGCTGGGAATGGACGAGGTCCACTGGCCGTAGATGCGGCGGTTGGCGGCGTGGACGATGGTCGCCTTCTCGCGCGCCCGGGTGATGGCGACATAGGCGAGCCGGCGTTCCTCCTCGAGACTGGCGGTGCCGCCCTCGTCCAGTGCGCGCTGCGAGGGAAAGACCCCTTCTTCCCAGCCGGGAAGATAGACGATCGGAAATTCCAGCCCCTTGGCGGCATGGATGGTCATGATGGTGACCTTGTCGCCGGACTCGTCGGCGTCATTGTCCATGACCAAACTGACATGCTCGAGGAAGGCGGGGAGGCTTTCATATTCCTCCATCGCCCGGGTGAGTTCGGTGAGGTTCTCAAGCCGGCCCGACGCCTCGGCGGTGCGCTCGGCCTGGAGCATGGCGGTGTAGCCGCTCTCGTCGAGGAGCAGGCGGGCGAGCTCGGCATGGGGCGGCGGCTCGTGGGGGCTCTTCTGCTGGTCGGCGGCGGCAAGGTGCATCTGCCGCCAGCGGGCGAGGTCGCCGACGAAGCGGCCGAGGCTGCGCCGTGCCTGCGGGGTCAGCTCGTCCGAATCGAGCATCTGCGCGGCGGCGAGCAGGAGCGGCAGGCCGGCAGCGCGGGCGTAGCGATGGATGTTGGCGATCGCCTTGTCGCCGAGCCCGCGCTTGGGCGTGTTGACGATCCGCTCGAAGGCGAGGTCGTCCGACGGGCTCTGGACCAGGCGGAGATAGGCGAGGGCGTCGCGGATCTCGGTCCGCTCGTAGAAGCGGAAGCCGCCGACGATCTGATAGGGCAGGCCGATCGCGATGAAGCGTTCTTCGAACTCGCGGGTCTGGAACTGGGCGCGGACGAGGATGGCGGCATCGGAAAGCTTGCCGCCGCGGGCCTGATGGGTTTCGAGCTCCTCGCCCACCCGGCGCGCTTCCTCGGGGCCGTCCCACACGCCGATGACGCGCACCTTCTCGCCCGCGTCGCACTCCGTCCACAAGGTCTTGCCGAGGCGGCCCGAATTGTTGGCGATGAGGCCGGAGGCGGCGCCAAGGATGTGCGGGGTGGAGCGATAGTTCTGCTCGAGCCGGATCACCGCCGCGCCGGCAAAATCGCGCTCGAAGCGCAGGATGTTGGCGACCTCTGCCCCGCGCCAGGAGTAGATGGACTGGTCGTCATCGCCCACGCAGCACAGGTTGCGCCGCGGCTCGGCGAGCAGCTTCAGCCACTCGTACTGGACGGCGTTGGTGTCCTGATATTCGTCGACCAGCAGATATTTGAAGCGGGCGCGGCAGCGCTCCAGCACGTCCTCGTGGGTGCGGAAGATGACCAGCATGTGGAGCAGCAGGTCGCCGAAGTCGCAGGCGTTCACGGCCCTGAGCCGCGCCTGATACTGGGCATAGAGCTCGGCCCCGCGGCCGTTGGCGAAGGCTTCCGCCTCGCCGGCGTCGAGCATCTGCGGGGTGAGCCCCTTGTTCTTCCAGCGGTCGATGCAGGAGGCGAGCTGGCGGGCGGGCCAGCGCTTCTCGTCGAGCTCGGCCGCGACGATCAGCTGCTTCAGCAGCCGGAGCTGGTCGTCGGTGTCGAGGATGGTGAAATTGCTCTGCAGGCCGGCGAGCTCGGCGTGGATGCGGAGCATCTTGGCGGCGATCGAGTGGAAGGTGCCGAGCCAGGGCATGCCCTCGATCGCGCCGCCACTGATCTTGCTGACCCGCTCGCGCATCTCGCGCGCTGCCTTGTTGGTGAAGGTCACCGCGAGGATCTCGCTCGGCCAGGCACGGCGCGTGGCGATGAGGTGGGCGAGTCGCGCGGTCAGGGCGGCGGTCTTGCCCGTTCCCGCGCCGGCCAGCACCAGCACCGGTCCTTCGGTCGTCAGCACGGCTTCGCGCTGGGGCGCGTTCAGGCCGGAGAGATAGGCCGGTTCGGGGGAAATGGCGGCGGATTCGGGCACTTGCATTGCCCTAGGCCGGGGAGAACGGAACGGCAACACCGGGCGAAGGAACGGCTGCGCAACGATTGCACCCGATATCCCCGTTATCCACAGGCATGATGCTGCCGATTATGCTTTGCGCGACTCACAAACGGAGTCATCTTGAACAGGTGATCGGGGGGCAACCGGCCCTCTCCCAGGAAGAGGCCCGCAAGGGCTGACGCGACGGGAAAGGGAAGGAACTTCCGATCTCCGCCGGCAAGGCGATGGAGTGGAATTCGTTTCGAGCTCCAGGGCTTCCCCAGGACGCCTTGGAAGGAAATGCGGAGGATCTCCGGAGCGAAGCCGGCAAGAGGCGCCGGAAGAGATGCTCGTCTCACCGCCGCAGGCCGGGCCGGCTCGCAAGAGCTGATCAGGGCAGCGCGAAAGACGAATGTCCCAAGAAGGGCCGCGAACGGACGGACGGTGGCGGATCGTGCCGAGCCTGGCTTGCCAGGGGCTGGTGCGGGAAGCGGGTCCAGGACCGGACCGAGGCTTGGAAGTCGCTCCCGCAAGGGAGTGGTCGGACAAGCGGAGGCGAGGACCATGACCGTCGGAGCGGAACGGCAGTGAGCGGAAGGCCTTCGGGTCGGAAGCGGACAGCCGGGAGGCGCCGGCAGAGCCGGGTGGAGGCGACATGGGGCCGCAAGGTCGCTGGAGCCGAGATCCGGGGAAGAGCCCGGGAGACCGGGCAGCCGATCGGGACCGACGCGACGCCTGAGCGGGCACGCGAGGATCGGGATGAAGGAGAGTTTCGCTTTTCGGAGCGGCATTCTCGGACGGAACGAACACCGGCAGAACCTGTCTCGGCGCAGTGGGGCTCGGCAGCAATGCCGGGCCCCATTTCTCGTTTGGGGCCTGATTGTCCCTTTGAACTCCTTTCGTCCGGCAGCCCGCCGGTGGCGCTTTCGTCGCTCGTCACCCGGGCGCTGACTGCCTAGCAGCGCTGCGGGAGGACCTCGCCCGTCACCCCGGACTTGATCCGAGGTCCATCTTCCTCTTCTTCATCGATCGCGTCGCGCCAGGCGGTGCGCAAGCCGGGTCAGGTCCGGGGTGGCGAGAACAGGCGAGCGAGGGTCACGATGAGCAGCGACGACGGGCTGAAGCTGGCGCTCGAGGCCGCCAACGCCATGTCGCCCTTCCACCGCGTGACCGGCTTTGCGGTCGAGGCGGCGGGGCAGGGTGAGGCTGCGCTCTCCTTCGATGCGAGACCCGAACTCCTCAACCATGCCGGCGCGCTGCATGCGGGCGTGCAGTGCGCGGCGCTGGACACGGCCGCCGGCTATGCCGCCGCGACCATCGCCGGGCCGGTGGTCACGCTCCAGTTCAGCACTCAGTTCCTGAGCAGCGCCAGGGGCGAGCGGTTCGAGGCTTCGGCCACGGTAACCAGGGCCGGCAAGGCGCAGCTCTTCGTCGACGCCCGGCTGTTCGCCTTCCGCGACGGCGAGCGGCGGCTCGTCGCCAGCGCGTCCGCTGTGCTGACCAAGGCGGGATGAGGCTGGCCGAAGGTCCGTAGGTGAGACCCTTGCCGGCCTTCGTCGGTTGAGGCGGCGAGGAGACTTGCCATGGCCGACACCATCGATGCCGACGCCAAGAAGGAGATCGTCAGCGATTTCCGCGACGCGGTGAACATGACCCCTTCGCAACTGGAGAAGTGGCTCGCCACCGCCGAAAGCCGCGAGGTCGGCTGGAAAGGCGAGGACGGGCAGGGCTCGGGCGAGAGCGTCGGACACAAGTCGGGCCGGCGGATCATCGAGCTGCTGCACACCAAGGCCGACGATCTCGACGAGGACGATCTTGCCCACATGAAGAAGGTGGTCGGCTATGTGCACCGGCACCTGGCGCAGAAGCCGGCGCACCCCGACGGCTCGCGCTGGGCGGCGAGCCTCAAGAACTGGGGTCATGATCCGGCGAAGGATTGAGCACAAAAAGGGGCGTCGCACGGATTAGCGTCGCCGCATGCTCGCCAGCCTGTCGCTTGCCATCGCCGCCCAGGATAGAACTGAGCGCGCTGTCGCGGACAGGGGCGAGTGGTCGGCTCGGTGGAAGGTGCCACCGCGACCGGTGCCGGATCGGGTCACGATCCTCTTCGCAGTCGGGCCCGAAGGGGAAGCCGCCGATCGTCGTCACGAGATTTGCGCCGGCGCGGACAAGCGAGTCGTCGGACTGCACGCAACCCATGCCTCCTCCGGCGGAGATGGAAACGCGAGAGGGGTGACGGGAACCGGGCGGAAGGTTAGCCTCCCGCCATGTTGATCGCGTTCCTGCTCGCCGCCGCCCCGGCCGCCAGTCCCCCATCGCCCGAAGGCGCGCGGTCGAGGGCCAATCTCGCCTCCTACCTGAGCCATGACGACTATCCGGCCGATGCCATCCGCAACGAGGAGCAGGGCACGGTCGGCTTCGAACTGGACGTCTCGCCCGAGGGCCGGGTGACCGCCTGCCGGGTCACCAGTTCGAGCGGGTCGAAGTCCCTGGATGCCACGACCTGCCGGATCATGACCGAGCGCCCGCGCTTCGTTCCCGCGCGGGACAGCAAGGGAAGGGCCGTTGCCGACGTGGCGAGTGCAAGCATCCGCTGGGTGCTGCCGGAGGATGACGGCAACTCGGCGCTGCGCGGGAGCGACGATATCTGGGAAACGACCACCGCCGGCGGCCAGCGTTCGTGCCGTCGCGAGCTTCGCTTCGAAGGCGGGGGGCTGATCCACGTGCCTGTCTGCATGCCGATCGACAGGGATTTGGTTCGCGCCGCCGCGGAATATCTGAAGGCGCGACCGGGCGACCTGCTGACTGTTCGCCTGGAGAACCGCTGGGTGACCGATCCGCTCGATCCCCTGCCGCCCCACGATGAGAGCCGCGGCGAACTGCTGGTGCGCGGCGAGGGGGATTACCGACTTAATGAGGATCGGTCGGTCCGGGACTGTTCGGCGGGGCGCTTTTCCGCCCGCTTCGACTGGGAGCCTGCGCCCTGTTTCCAGACCAGCTTTGCCGATGCGGTGCCGCCGGGCACGACCAACGTGCGTCTGTCGGTGCAATGGGTGGTCAGCCGGGGACCGGACCGGCAGCGGCCGGCAATCCTGCCGTCAGCGGTCGGCCCGGACGGGTCGGTCACCGCCATCGCGCTCGATCCCCCGGCGAAGTAACCGCGGACCCCCGGTCGGAGCCCGCGGTCCTCCGTCAGTCGATGAAGCTGGCCGGCACGCGCCCGCCATTGGCAGCGAGCTGCTTCATGACGGCCTTGTGCAGCCAGATGTTCATCTCCGCCGAGCCATTGAGCTCGCCGGTGTAGCCCAGTTCCTGCGCGAGTTCCTTGCGGTTCTCGAGACTGGAATCGATTCCGAGCAGCTTCATCAGGTCGACGATCGAGCGCTGGTAGTTGAGCCCGGGATTGCCGCGCTGCCGGTTGATGTCGGCGAGCACCTGCTCGACGTCCACCTGCTGCTGTTGCTGCGCAGGGGCCTGCTGCTGGGTGACGGTGCCACCCTGCTGGGCCTGCTGCTGCTGCTGCTGCTGCTGCTGCTGGAGGGGCGGACCTCCGGCCATTCCGGCCGGGATGGTCGGGCGATTGCCCGGTCCCGGATCCTTGTGGCCGAAGATCGCGCCCTTGATCTTGTCGAAGATGCCCACGGGCTTACGCTTCGAGGCCGTGCTTCAGGCTGCTGATCTGGTCATGGCCGTGGCGGACCGACTGATAGGCACGTTCGATGATCGTCCGGGCCTGGGGGTCGATGTCCGAGCCGAGCGCCGCCTCGAACTTCTCCTTCAGATAATCCTCGCCGCGCTCGACCTCGTTGATGATCGCCTTGTCGTCGCGGCCGGTCACCGCCGCCTTGAGATCGAGGAAACGCTGGTGGGTGGCGCCGAGGAAGCTGCCGTCATCCGGCGCATTGCCGCCGAGGCGGCGAATCTCGGAGCGAAGCTCCTCGACGATGCGGCTGCGCTCGTCGGCGTTGCGGCGAAAGATTTCCTGGAAGCGCGTGCCATCCGCATTCTGGGCGGCGTCGCGATAGCCGTTGACGCTGTCGATCAGCGTCGAGGTGAGGGTCTCGAGCGTGCCGACGCCGCTCTTGTTGTCCGAACCGATCATCGATGAACTCCTCGTCTGTGTAGGGGGGTGGGAAGGTGTTGAAGCAATAACGCCCCGCCACCGCGCCGGTTCGAATCGGAAACGAATAAAGGCGCAGGATCGCGGCGAGGCGGTGCCGCAACCGGCGGACTTGTGCACTTGCATGCGGGAGAGTCGCCGCTAGGCAGAGGCTGCGTGCTCGCGCCTGGAGAGATCTCACGATGACTGAACGGACCGCGCAGATGACGGCCGGACCCACCCCGGCTCCTGCCGGTGGGGGCGGCCGAAGCGCACTCATCCTGATGGCGGCGCTGGTCGTCGGCCTGGTGCTCGGAATCCTCGTCGCCGGTTCGGGCGACGGAATCAAGGAACCGCTGGTCCAGACCGCCGGCCTGATCGGCGGGCTGTGGCTCGATGCGCTTCGAATGACCGTGATCCCGCTGATCGTCGCCCTGCTGGTGGTCGGCGTGGTCGGCGGTGCCGATGCGGCCCGGGCCGGTGGGCTGGCCGCCAAGGCGGTCGCCTGGTTCGTCGGCTTCTACATCTTCTCGGCCATCTTCGGGGCGGTGATGACGCCTGCCATTCTGTCGGTATGGCCGCTCCCCGAAGTTGCGGCGCAGGCGCTGCAGGCGGGGCTCGCCGGCGTCGACCAGAGCGCCACGGCTGCCGCGGTCCCGACCGTCGCCGACTTCTTCAAGACGATCATCCCGCCCAATCCGATCGCGGCCGCGGCAAACGACCAGATCCTGCCGCTGGTCTTCTTCACCGCGGTCTTCGCCTTTGCCCTCGCCCGGGTCGACCCTGCGCGTCGCGGCAGCGTGCTCGGCTTCTTCGAAGGCGTGGCCGACGCCATGCTGCGGGTGATCGGCTGGGTGCTGGCGCTGGCACCGATCGGCGTGCTGGCGCTGGCCTTCGCGGTCGGTGCGGGCGCTGGCGGCTCCGCACTGGGCGCGGTCGTCCATTATGTCGTGGTCATCTCGATCCTCGGGATCATCCTGACAGTTCTCGGCTTTGCGATCGCAATTGCCGTCGCGGGCTTTGCGCCTGGCCGCTTCTTCCGTGCCATCACCCCGCCTTCGGTCGTCGCCCTGTCGACGCGTTCGTCGCTCGCCTCCCTGCCGGCCATGCTGCAGGCCGCGGCCGACCTGCGCATCCGCCAGCGCGACGCCGACGTGGTGCTGCCGCTGGCGGTGGCGCTGTTCCGGGCGACCGGGCCGGCGATGAACATCGGCGTTGCCCTCTATGTCGCCCATTGGCTGGGCGTGGACATCAGCTGGACCGGCTACATCGCCGGCATCGCCGTCGCCGCCATGGCCTCGCTCGGCGCGGTCAGCCTGCCTGGCCAGATCAGCTTCGTCACCTCGATCGCGCCGATCAGCATCGCGCTGGGCGTGCCGATCGAGCCACTCGCCTTGTTGCTGGCGCTCGAGACGATTCCGGACACCTTCCGCACGCTCGGTAATGTGGTGCTCGACGTGGCGGTGACCGGGGCGGTGTCCGAGCACGAGCATGAGCATGACGTGTTGGCGGACGGCGGCTGACCGCCGTTCGTCGGTCGGCAGACGGCGGAAGGCGGACGGTCGAGCGGCAAGCGACAGTTCAGGGTTGCCCGCCCATCACAAGAGGGCGGCGCGGGCCGAACGACGAATTCGCCATTGGCAACGTCCTTCGAACGGATGGCAAACCCCCGCGCCGCAACCTTCCTTTGACCTGCGACCGGGGACGAGGTCAGCGGCCGGCGATGGCCCGGACGCTGTCGGCGTAGAGCCGGCCAACCGGCTGTTCGCTGCCGTCGCCGAGGCGGGCGATCCAGCGGCCGGAAGCGTTACGCTGGAAGCCGGTGATGAAGTCGCGCCGGACGATCGCCGAGCGATGGAGCCGGACGAAGACCGCCGGGTCGAGGCCTTCCTCGAGCGCCGCCATGCTGTGGTGGATCAGCCAGCTGCGCGTGCCGACGTGGAGCCGCATATAGTCCCGCTCGGCCGACACCCGGTCGATGTCGATCGAGCGGATCCGGACCAGGCCGGTCAGGTCGGATGCCCAGAATTCGTCAAGATAGCGGCCGGCCGGCGGGGGCGGGGCAGTTCCGCTCGCCCGCAGGTCGAGGTGATCGCGGGCGCGCTGAAGGGCGCGCTCGAGCCGGGCCGGGTCGACCGGCTTGACGAGATAGTCGACGGCCTCGACCTCGAAGGCGGAGACGGCGAACTGGTCGAAGGCGGTGACGAACACGACCGCCGGTCGCCCTGCGCTGTGAGCGAGGGTGCGGGCGACATCGATCCCGTCCATCCCCGGCATCGCTATGTCCAGGAGAAGGAGATCGGGGCGCAGCGCCTCGGCCATGCGGCACGCCGCCTCGCCGTCGCTGGCGGTTCCGACGAGGTCGACACCGCCAATTCGGGCGAGCAGAAGCTGCAGCCGCTCGGTAGCGAGCGGCTCGTCGTCGACCACCAACGTCTTCAAGGGCGGATCATCCATCCTGGCTGGTCACCGGCAGAGTCAAAGCTACCTTGTAGCCGCCGTCCGGCAAAGGTCCATGCTCGACCCCGGCCGAGCGGCCGAAGCGGGCGCTGAGGCGCTGCGCTACATTGGCGAGGCCGACCTTGGTGCCGGGCTTGGGCCCGGACTGGCGCGCCGCCTTGAGCATGGTGCCGCCGAAATTGCTGACCTCGATCCGCAGCCGACCTGGCAACGGCTCCTCGGCGCAGATCCGGAGCGTCACCTTGTCGCGGGTGTTGCCGAGCCCGTACTTGATCGCATTTTCGACAATCGGCTGCAGCACCAGGGCCGGCAGCCGGGCAGTCGAGAGCCGGTCCGGCACGACGATCTCTACCTTGAGCCGGCGCGGAAAACGGACCTTCTCGATCTCAAGGTAGAGACGCTGGAGTTCGATCTCCTCGGCGAGGCTGACGTCCGCGGTGGGGTCGAGCGACAGGCTGGAGCGAAAGAAGGTCGAAAGCTTCAGGATCATCGATTCCGCCTCTTCCGGGCGGCCGCTCATGACCAGGCTCGACAGGCTGTTGAGCGTGTTGAACAGGAAGTGCGGATTGACCTGGTAGCGGAGCGCCCGAACCTGGGCGAGCTGGGCGGCGCTTTCGGCCGCCGCAGCGCGGCGCTGCATGTCCAGCGCCTGGGCCTGGCTCACCGCCGCGAGGTAGACGGCCGACCAGGCGGCGAAGAAGAACAGCCAGACCACCGCCGCATCCGCCGCGATCCGGAACTGGTCGTGCTGCTTGAGATCCTGCATGCGCGGCATGGTGACGACCACCGGATCGGCGGCGGCCCGCTCGATGCGCACCTGGTCACCCTTCTGGACGACGACGAAGCCCTCGCGTGCCTGGAAGCGGAACTCCTCCTTGCTGGTCTTGAGCTGTCCCTCGCTGAGGACAAGGGTCGCGGCCAGCGTCGCCGAGGCAACGAGCGAGCCGATGCCGGCGACCAGCGCCTTTCGTCGCATCGACGTTCCGGCCGCCAGCGTGGCGATGGCCACGTAGAGCAGGCCCGTCAGCCCAAGGCCGACCAGCAGGGTGAGTACCTTGTTGAGCAGGATGGTGAGCGGGTCGCTGCTCAGGAAGGCGCGAGCGATGACGGTGACACAATAAATCGCCCAGAAGCCGAGGATCGCCTGAAGCGCCAGGCGCCAGTCGGCGAAGCGCCTGCGCCCGCTCCGGTCGGACGGGTGCAACTGGTCGGCGGCAAGCGGCATGTTCATGGGCCGGAGACTGCCTTGTGCAGCCGGGACTCGCAAGCGCCGCCGGTCCGCTCGGCGAAGGGAAAGGTGCACTGGTCGAAGTGGAACGTGGCCGAGCGCCGACCGTTCTCCCCGCGAAAGGAACTGCCCCGAATGACCGACCGTCCCGATACGAGCACGCCGCCTCCGGTTCTTTCGAATGATCCGGACCGCGAGCTGGAGAAGAGGCTGCGCCACAATCCTTCGGACGGTGACGCCAAGGTCGATGTCGGCAGCGACGAGTCGATGGACGCCTCCGACCCGCCTTCGTCTTCGCAGCCGGGTTGTGACGACGAGCCGGTGCCGTCTTCTGGCTTCCCGTCCTAGGGCAATGCCCTGGGTCAAGGTGAGATGATCATTGCGTTGCAGGATTGCGACAGCAGGCGGATTATTGAATCTTCACGAGAAATTCCCGTGCAATCGCCTCCGGAACCAGTTTCAATATGAACCGGGGATGGGCCGATGGTTAAGCGATTTGCAACGCTTGATACGTCAATGTTCCTCCCGGAGTTAAAGGAGCTGGGAGCATGACGACGCGTTCGACGCAGCCTGCCGGTGGAGCGTTGCTGCTGAGCGAGATGAAGGAGTTCGCGGGCTTTCCGAAGGCCACGCAGCGCTACATCCGACGCAGCCTCGACATCGCGTTCGGTCGTCGCGATGCGCTTGAATGCTGGGCGCGCGACGAGGGCGAAGCCGCCTCGATCCGGGCGCAGGGCCGGCTCTACAAGCAGCTCGAAGCGCTCCGTCTTCAGGTTCCGGACGACAGTGGGCTCGACACGATCGACCCGTTCATGGGCCTGCTGATCACGTTGACCGCCTTCGATCTGGGCCAGGACCGGATCCCGAACTTCGCCGCCTACCGCTTCCTCTACGAGCGATTGCTCGGTGCGGGGGCGCGGGCCTGGCTGCCGGCGGCCTTCTGCGCCGCGTCGGCCCTCCCGCACCTGCATCCGGACCGTCGCCGGACCCTGCTGCAGTCGATCAGCGAAAGCGCGGCCACCGCGCCAGGCTGGTCGAACCGCGAGCCGGTGTTCTGGCCGGAGTGGGTCGAGAAGGTGGACGTCGCCGCGGCGGCCTGATCATGTCACCCCGGGACTGACCCGGGGGTCAGCCCTTCGCAGCGCCAAGGTCGAACGCAGGTAAGCGGGACCCGGTCAGGGCCGGGATGATGCTGACGCCCTCACGCTCGGATAGATCTCCGCAAGCCGCGCGATACTGTCGCGCGCGCTTCGATGGAGGATGTAGATCCCGCCCGCCTGCTCCCACGCCGCCATGTGCCGCTCGCTGTCGTCGACCAGCACGTCGGCGCCGGCCATGTGCCGGTGCTTGTCGCGGGCCATGCAGGTGATGATCGGAACGCCGGGGAAATGCTCGGCGGCCCAGCGCACCTTCTGCGGCGCGGCCCACTTGCCGATCGGCAGGCCGGTGAGGATCGTCGGCTCGAGGTGCCGCACCGCATCGAAAAGCTCGTCCGCATCCGCCATCTTCGGCAGCGTGGCGTAGAAGTCGCTGGCGCGCGCCAGCCGCTTCCAGAATTCGCCCTTGCCGTGCAGTGCCTCGAAGCTCCGGGCATCGCTTCCGAGGAGAGCCTGTACGCCAGCGTCGAGGTTGGCGAGGACGCCGTCGCAATCGAGGAAGAGCTTCGATTTGCTCACCGCAGGCGGGCGGGCTTGAGGGTGAGCGGCACGGGATGATCCCATTCCTTCCAGCCGCGCTCCCTCAGCACGTCGTTGCTCTCCCTGGCCGAGCGGCCGTCCCCGAGCGACCAGGTGATGTGGTAGATGGAGCCGTCGGGTCGGTCGACGCTGCCGTCGATGCTGACCACCAAAGCCTCCACGCCCTGGTCGTCGTCGGTCGAGCCGAGCACGGCGGCGCGCACGTCCTGCGGCGGCTCGCTGAGGCGGACATCGAGGGTGACGTGGTGCGCGACGACCCGGGCGTAGCGGGGAGGGTGGTCGCGAAGCAGCGCCTCGCGTTCATCGGGGTCGAGGGTCCAGCCGTTGGTCATCGCCCCTCAATCAGCCGCGGTTGCCGAGGTTCCGGAGAAGATCGGCGGCGAACTCGCTGAGCGTGTCGTCCCGCGCACCGAGGATGGCGATGGTGTCGCCCGGCCCAGCCTCGGCGAGCAGGCGAGCGCCGATCGCGGTCCGTTCGGGCACATGCTCCGCCTTGCCGCCGCCGCGGACGATCGCGTCGGCCAGCCAGTCCGATCCGCGCGAGCGGTCCACCGTCCCGCCCTGGTAGACGGGGTCGGACAGCAACAGCAGATCGTCGGCCCGCATGCCGCCGGCAAAGGTGGCGCTCAGCTCCTCGCCCATCTTGGCGAGCGGGCCATAGCCATGCGGCTGGAAGAAGATCAGCAGCCGTCCAGGGCCGGCGGCGAGGGTCGCCAGCGTCGCAGAAATCTTGTCGGGATTGTGCGCGAAATCGTCGATGACGGTCACGCCCGCGGCCGTTCCGACCGTCTCCAGCCGCCGCTTGAGGCCGGCGAAGGAGGCGAGGGCCGATGCCGCCTCGGCCAGCGGCACGCCCAGGGCCTGCACCGCGGCAAGGGCACCGAGCGCATTCGCGGCATTGTGGCGGCCGGGCAGGGGCAGAGTGACGGTGGTGCGCTCGGCGCCGCTCGCCACGGTGAAGGTCGAGCCGCGCGCGTCGAGGGCAAGGTCGCTGCCGCGAACCTGGGCGTCAGAAGCGTCAAAGCCGTAGCCGACCGCGCCGGGCACGTCGGCGGCGATCGCCCGGCTTTCCGCATCGTCGAAATTGACCACCGCCGTGCCCGCCGCGCTGAGGAAGCCGCCGAACAGGGCCCGCAGCTCGTCCATCTCCTTGTGGTCGAGGGACACGTTGTTGAGCAGGGCGACGCCTGGCCGGTAAAGCGCGATCGAGCCGTCGCTTTCGTCCACCTCGCTGACGAACAGGCCGGGGTCGCCGACGAGGGCGCTGGCGAAGGGCGTGTCGGCGGAGACGAAATTCTTCATCACGGCGCCGTTCATCACCGTCGGGCGGCGATCGAGGGCGTGGAGGATCCACCCGATCATCCCGGTGACGGTCGACTTGCCCGAGGTGCCGCCGACCGCGACGCTGCGCCCGGCTGCGTTGAGGAGCTGGCTCAGCAGTTGCGGGCGGGTGAGGTGGGCAAGGCCGAGTTCCCGCGCCCGGACCACGTCGGGAATGGTCTCCTCGACCGCGGCCGAGGTGATCAGGGTCATGCCGGGCGCGAGGCCGCTGCCGTTCTGCGGGAAGAGGGCAATGCCCTGCGCCTTCAGGAATTCGAACTTGGCGGCGAGCCGGCCGGCGTCGAGCGCGCGGTCGGAACCCGCGACGCTGCCGCCCTTGGCGGCGACGATGCAGGCCAGGGGAAGCATGCCGCTGCCACCGATGCCGCAGAAGAAGGTGCTGGAACCCGTCATGCCGACCGCCCTATTGAGGGCCGCGGCGAGTGGCAACGGAGCATGGCATGAGGATCGCAATTGTAGCGCCGAGCTGCCCGTTGAAGCGGGAGGCGGCCGAGCGCGTGCAGGCGCTTGCCGCCGAGCATGGCGCGACCCTTGCCGTCCACCCGCAATCCTTTCTCGAGGACGGCCACTTCGCCGGCAGCGACGCCGAGCGGCTGGCGGCGATCCGCGAAGTGCTGGCCGATCCGGCGGTCGATGCCGTGTGGCTGGCGCGCGGCGGCTACGGCTCCAACCGCATCGCCGAGGCGGCCGCCCGCGACCTTCCCGAAGCGGCAAGGTCGAAGCTGGTGCTCGGCTACAGCGATGGCGGTTTCGTCCTTGCTGCCCTCCACAAGGCGGGTGTTCCGGTGGCGCATGGGCCGATGGTGCAGGACGTGCTCCGCGATGGCGGCGAGGCGGCAGTGCGCCGTGCACTCTCCTGGCTGGTGAAGCGGGATGCCGCAGCCGTGGAGCCGGGCGTCGATGGCCCGGCCTTCGCCTTCAACCTCGTCGTCCTTTCCAGCCTGATGGGCACGCCGCTCGAGCCCGATTTCGACGGCGCCGAGCTGCTGATCGAGGAGGTGGACGAGGAGATCTACCGGATCGACCGCTTCCTCTTCCATGTCTCCAGCCAGCCCGGCTTCGCAAGGCTCCGCCAGTTGCGCCTCGGCCGCTGCGCCTTGCGCGACAACGACCGGCCGTTCGGCGCCGACCTGGAGGCGGTCGTCCGCAGCTGGTGCGAGCGGTCCGGCGTGCCGTTCGGCGGCCATGCGGACATCGGCCACGACGTGCTTAACAAGGTGGTGCCGTTTCCTTGCCGCAACGCATGATGCGCTCTCTCTAGACGCCCTCTTGCAGAGGGGCGCGCTTTGCGCTCTATCTCCTCTCCGAAATCAACAGGAGGGCCTTATGGCAAAAGCATCGAGCGGGACTGGGCGTAAGGCAGGGGGCGGTCTCGCGCGTCCGGTGACTCCGTCGCCTGATCTGGCAGCGATTGTCGGCAGCGAGCCGCTTCCGCGCAGCGAAGTCGTGTCGAAGGTGTGGGATCACATTCGCAAGAACAACCTGCAGAATCCGCAGAACAAGCGGGAAATCCTCGCTGACGACAAGCTGAAGAAGGTCTTCGGCACCGACAAGTGCACCATGTTCGAGATGAACAAGCACCTGTCCAAGCACCTTTCGTAAGCGCCGCAAGGCCGAGACGGCTTAGAAGGGGATCCGCCCGGGGCGGGTCCCCTTTTTCATGCGTCGCGTGCGCGACTCAGGCCGCTAGCGGCAGGCGCGCCAGCCTCCGGGTCCGCGATCGGCCGTGTCGAGGTGCAGGTGATCGCGGTGCGCCTCGTTGTAGTCGGGGGAGAGGACGGTGCTGAAGCTGCGGCAGGCGGCATCGCGCGCTTCCCGCAGGAACGCACCCTCGGCCCCCTGTTCCTGCCAGTCGCGCAGGACCGAAAGGCGGCGGCCGTCCGCCAGTTCGAAGCCGAGGATGTCGACGGCGTCGGCGGTGGCATGCTCGCTCCAGGCGCCCTCTTCCCTGCCGTAGAGGCGGCGGCAGGAGAAACTGCCGGCATGGACGAAGCGGCGGACCTCGGTACCGAGCAGCCGCTGCGCCGCCGCCTGCGTCTCACGCTCCCATACGGTCAGCGCCGCCGCGACCGGGCAGCTGGTGACGAGACCGGCGGGGGCCGGCGTGATGCCGAGCGCGAGCGCGGTCCCGTCCTGATATCCG
This sequence comes from Sphingomonas sp. LHG3406-1, assembly GCF_029637485.1. Taxonomy (GTDB): domain Bacteria; phylum Pseudomonadota; class Alphaproteobacteria; order Sphingomonadales; family Sphingomonadaceae; genus Sphingomicrobium. The sequence continues at coordinate 2,640,952 of NZ_CP069128.1, forward strand.
CAGGTCTCGCTAACGCGCCGGTCGGGTGCCGGCCGGCTGTCATTGCCCGCCGCCGCGAGCAGGGCACGGCAGCGCGGCGGATCCTGGCCGAGTTCGGCGATCTTCGCGGCGGTGAAGCGGCCGGGAGGGGCGGCGAGGTCGAGCTCGGTCCAGGGCAGGTCCGACCGGTTTCGTTTCATCCAGGCCGCGCCTTCGATCACGAACAGGGCCACGAGCGAGAAGATAAGGAATAACTTGAAGGCGCCGCGCATCGATATCGAGAACGCCAGGCGGCTGGCTCAGGTCCGGAGCGCGGTCTCTAGCCTTTCGGACGTAACCGGATAGCCGAGGTGCGCGGGGATGGTCAGCCAGCGAGTCCCGTCCCGTTCCTCCACCCACGGGCTGATGATTTCGACCGGGTGGGCGAGGGCATGGTCGCGCGCTTCGGCGAAGCCGGCGAATTGCGCCAGCCGTTCGAGGTTGCGGACGGTGGGGAAGATGGCACTCGCTGCGCCCGCGGCGATCTCCGCCAGCATCGCCCCGGCACCGATCCACAGCGCCCGCTCGCATTCGCCCGGCTGCGGGGTCAGTTCGACCTCGTCGCGCGGTGCAGGAGCGAGGAAGAAGAAGGTATCGAAGCGGCGGTGGCGGACATTGTCGGGCCGCCAGCGGGCGAAGGGTACCAGTGCCTCGAGCGCGATCTCGAGTCCGGTCTCTTCGAGCGTCTCGCGAACCGCCGCCCTCGCCGCCGCCTGCTCGAGGGAGGACGCGCCTTCCCAGTCGGCCGCGTCGATCCGGCCGCCGGGGAAGACCATCGCGCCGCCGGCGAACGCCATGGTGCGTGGCCGCTCGACCATCAGCAGCTCGGGCGGGGCGCTCGCCCGGTCGCGGATCACCACCAGGGTCGCGGCGGGAATGGCCTCGCTGTCGCTCATCACCGTCCAAGATGGAAAAGCATCGCGCAAAAGAAAAGGCCGGCGCCACGCGGGCACCGGCCTTTCCCTCGTTCGCTTGCGCGAACCGATGCTTACATCGCGTTGACGGCAGCAGCCGCGCCAGCGCCGTTCGCGGCGTTGACGTCGGCTTCGTCGATCGCTTCTTCCTTGCGCTCGCCTTCGGCCTCGAGGGCATCGGCCTGGTTCTCGAGGGTCGCGGCTTCGGCGCCGGTGGTGTTGTCGGCCATGGCCTCCAGATTGTCGGCAGCCGCCTCGTAATTCTCCTGGACGTTCTCGCCGAGCGAATCGTCACCCTGGCCACCGCAGGCAGCGAGGGCGAGGCTGGCAGCGCCGACAAGCGCGAAACTGATCTTCTTCATGATGTCACTCCCCTTATGGTTCTCGTGAACGACGGGTCTTCTACCCGCTTGATCGCGCCAAACGCCAGCCCGATCCTTTCGGTTCCGTCACACCGACCTTGGATTTTTTCGGTTGATCCCCTACATCGGTCGGGCCGGGCAACCGGCTATGCTGGTAGATGGTAGGTTGAAATAGGCATTTCGGACCCGGGGGGCAGTACCCCGGCGCCTCCACCAGCAGCGGCGCGATGGATTTGAGCGGGGATCCCCGTGCGCGCCGTTGCTGATGGGGGCGAAACAGGATCGACGGGTGCAATAAAGGATTTGCTGCCAGCCGGCTTGGACAGGCCGTAAAACCGTCATTCTCACAAGTGCCAACGATAACGAGGCGCTCGCGATTGCTGCGTAACTGACGGCCTAACGGTCAGAAGTTACAAAGCTTAAGCGCGGTTGGACCGAACCGGGCAACAGAATCGGATTCCAGCGGCACGGGGAGCGCCGGGCAACAGAAGCTCCCCACTTTTCTTTCCTTCCGCGCCATGTCAGCCTGCCTCCGTCCATGTGGGGGTCAGGAACATGCGCCGAGCCGTCTTCGCACTGATGATTGCCGCCGCGCCCGCGGCACTACTCGCCCATCCTTCGGACGGGATGCACGGACCGGTCGCCTTCGCCCAGGATCCGCAGAAGGCGCCGTCGAAGCCTGTCCCGAAGGAGCAACTGCTGGTCCCGCCGGCCGAGGCCGCACGTTTCACCGTCGTTTCCGATGCGGGCACGCACGGCCAGCAGTGGCGCTGGACCCTGCCCGATGGCCGAATCGCCTACCGCTACTCGCAGGAGCTGCGCGGCTGGATCACCGAGACCGACCAGACGGTGCGGCTCGATCCGGCCGGCAATCCGCTCGACGTCGAGATTCGCGGGGTCACGCTGGCCGGCGATGCCGCCGAGCGCTTCTCCACCGCGAATGGGACCGCCAGCTGGCAGAGCGCAAGCGACAGCGGCTCGGCCCTGGCCGGCGCCTTCTACCTGCCGTCGGGCGGGATCGACATGTCGAACGAGCTGCTGATCGCGCGGCTGGTCGCGGCCGGGGACAGGGGCACCGACCTGCTGCCGAGCGGCAAGGCGACGCTGACGCTCGGCCGCACGATGCAGGTGACCGGCCCTGGTGGGCCCAAGACCGTCCATCTCGCCTGGGTGCGCGGCATCCTGTCCTCGCCGATCCCGGTCTGGCTCGACGAGAACCGCCGCCTGTTCGCCATGGTCGACTCCATCTCGGTGGTGCCGGCCGGCTACGAATCGGCGCACAAGCTGCTTCGGGCCGCGCAGGAGGAGGCGACCGCCGCCGAGATCCGCAACGTCGCCGCGCGCTTCCTGACCGCCGAAGCGAAGGCGCCCGTCCTGTTCGACAACGTCCAGCTGTTCGACGCCGACCAGGGCCAGTTCCTGAAAGGCCGGGCGGTACTTGCCGTGAACGGCAGGATCCAGGCAATCGGCGCGGCGGGAAGCCTGAAGGCCCCGGCCGGCGCCCGCCGCATCGACGGCAAGGGCAACACGCTCGTTCCCGGCATCTGGGACGCGCACATGCACATCGGCGACGACTGGGCGGTGCTGGCCAACCTTGCCGGCGGCATGACCAGCTTCCGCAGCCCCGGCACCGAGATCGCCCGCGCCGCCGACGCCACCAGCCGCCGCAAGTCGGGCGCGCTGCTAATGGGCGAGCCCTTCATCTCGGCCATCATCGACAAGAAGGACCCGCTCGCCGCGCAAGGATCGGAAGTGGTGTCGAGCGAGGCCGAGGCGATCGCCGCCGTGCGCCGGATCAAGGATGCCGGCCTGTGGGGCGCGAAATTCTACACCTCGATGAATCCGGCGTGGATCGCGCCCGCCGCCGCCGAGGCGCACCGGCTCGGGCTGCACGTCCACGGCCACGTCCCCGCCACCATGAAGCCGAGCCAGGCGGTCGCCGCCGGCTATGACGAGCTCACCCACCTCAACTTCGTGGTGATGGAGGCGATGCCCAAGGACGTGCTGGACCGTGCCAATACGCGCCAGCGGATGGAGGGGCCGGCCAAGTTCTTCAAGGACGTCGACCTCGACGCGCCGCTGATGAAGGGCTTCATCGCCGATCTGGCGCGCCGCAAGACGGTGGTCGACCCGACCATCGTCATCTTCGAAAGCTTCCTCACCCAGGACGGCGGAAAGCCGCACCCGGCCTATGCGCCCTACATGGGCATCATCTCGCCCGTGCTCGACCGCTCCTTCCGCAGGGGCGGCTATCCGCTGGTCGAGGGCTATACCCGCGAGGACTATCGCAAGAGCTACGCCAACATGGTCGCGCTGATCAGCCGGCTGCACAAGGCGGGCGTGCCGATCGTCGCCGGCACCGACGGCTTCGGCGTCGAGATCATCCGCGAGCTGGAGATCTACCGGCAGGCCGGCATGACCAATGCCGAGGCGCTGCAGTCCGCGACCATCGTGCCCGCCCGCGTGGTCGGCGCCGACAAGCGCACCGGCTCCATCGCCGTCGGCAAGGAAGCGGACATGGTGCTGGTCGACGGCGACGTCTCGGCCGACCTCGGCGCGCTCCGCCGCACGCTGACGGTGGTCAGCGACGGGGTCGTGATGGACGCCGATGCGCTCCGCACCGCGGCCGGCTACAGCGGACGACCGAAGTAGGAAGGGACGAAGCGGCATTGCAAGCCGCCAGTGTCCCACCTACGTAAGTCACCTGAGGCTTTGAGGGGATGCCACGCACCATGACCACCATCCGTCGTTTCGGCCTGCTCGCGCCGCTGGCCGCCGTCAGCCTTGCCGGCTGCGGGATCAATTCGGTCCCCACCGCCGAGGAGAACGTCAACGCCAAGTGGGCGAATGTGCAGAACCAGTATCAGCGCCGGGTCGATCTCTACGGCAATCTGGTGTCGACGGTGCAGGCCGCCGCCAACCAGGAGCGGACGGTGCTCCGCGAGGTGACCGAAGCCCGCGCCCAGGCCGGCTCGATCCGACTGACGCCCGAGCAATTGTCCGATCCCGCCGCCATCCAGCGCTATGCCGATGCCCAGGCGCGGCTCGCGCCGCCGGTGGTCTTCCGCCAGCTGCAGGAAGCCTATCCGGAGCTCCAGGCCAACGCCAACTTCCGTGACCTGCAGGCGCAGATCGAGGGGACCGAGAACCGCATCTCCATCGCGCGGCAGGATTACAACGAGGCGGTGCAGCAGTATAACACCACCATCCGCACCTTCCCCGACGCGATCGGCGCACGGATCATCCATGGCGCCAAGCCCAGGGTTCCGTTCGAGGCGGTGACCCCGGGCGCCGACGTCGCGCCCAAGATCAACTTCAACACGCAGTAAGGTGCGCGGCGCGCTCATGCTCGGGACCCTGCTCGTTGCCGGCTGCGGAGGCGAGCGTGATGGCGCTACGCCTGCCGTCGGTGTGGGAGAGCGATCCTCTCCGAACGACGGGGGCGGGCGGATCATCGATCTCGCTGGCGTCCTTACGCCGGCCGAGAAGCTCGCGCTTGATCGGCGGGTCGCCCACGAACGGCAGGCCGATGGACGAGCGGTCCTTTTCATCGTCCTGAAGGCCGACGAGGCGCAAAGCCTGGAACAGGTAGGCTGGGCGGTCGGCAGGTCGATCGGAGCAAGCCGCCCCATCATCGTCCTTATCGATCCGGCCAGCCGTCAGGTGCGGGTCGAAGGGGATATACGGCTCGAGGACAAGGCTGCCGTCGCCGCCGCGATGCGCGATGACCTAGCCACCGGCAAGATTGCGCAGGCGGTCGATCGTGGCCTCACCCGACTTGAACAGCGGGCGCCCTGATGGCGCGCCTGCTTCTCCTCTGGCTCGCCGCCCTAGCGCTAGTTCAGCCTGCCGCGGCTCAGGACTTTCCCAAGCTCGACAACAGGCGCGTTGTTGATGCCGCTGAGATCATCCCGCCGGCCGAGGAAGCGGCGCTCAACGCCAAGTTGGAAGCACTCGAACAGCAAAGCACCCGCCAGCTGGTGGTCGCGACCGTTCCCGATCTCGGCGGTCTCGAGATTGAAGACTATGGCGTCCGTCTCGGCCGAAGCTGGGGAATCGGGCAGAAGGAAGCGGACAATGGCGCCATCCTTCTGGTCGCGCCGAATCAGCGGCGTGTGCGGGTAGAGGTCGGCCTCGGGCTCGAGCCCATTCTCACCGATGCCTTCTCAAACCGCGTCATCGAGGACACCATCATCCCGCGTTTTCGCGAGGGTGACTTCCCTGGTGGGATCACGGCGGGCACCGATGCCCTTATTGCGCAACTCCAGGCTCCTCCCGAAGTGGCAGAGCGGGCCGTACTCGAGGCGGCGCAGAAGCAGCAGGCGCAACAGTCCAGGCAGCGCTCCTCCGGCGGTGCCGGCATCATCCCGGTCGTCTTCTGGGTGATGGTGGTCGGCTTCGTGCTCCTTTCCTTTGCCCGCCGCGCGGGCGGTCGTCGCTATCGTGGCAAGCGCAAGCGGGGCCGGGGTGGCGTCGATCCGCTGGTCGTGCTGTGGGGCCTCGATGTCCTCAGCCATGCTGCCCGCTCCGGCAGGGGTGGTGGCGGCGGCTGGGGCGGCGGCTTCGGCGGGGGTGGCGGCTTCGGGGGAGGCGGTGGCTTCTCGGGCGGCGGCGGTTCGTTCGGCGGCGGGGGAGCGTCGGGATCATGGTAAGCCTTCGCCTCACGCCCGAGGATCACCAGCGCGTCAGCACCGCCATCGCCGCGGCCGAAGCGGGCAGCGACGGCGAGATATTGACCATCGTGTCCGGCGAATCCGACGCCTATCACGACGTCGCCCTGCACTGGGCGGTGGCGGCGATGATCCTCGTCCTCGCCTTTGCGGCCTGGCAGACGGCCTTCCTTGCCTCGCTGTGGGACCGGCTGTTCGGCGACTGGGGGGAGCATGCGACCCCCGGTCAGCTGCTCTTCTTCGTGATGATCCTGGCAGTGGCGAAATTCCTCGCCGTGCTGCTGATCCTCAAGTGGCGGCCGCTGCGGCTGGCGCTGACCCCCGGCGCGACCAAGACCCGCCGGGTCCGCCGCCGCGCCATCGCCCTGTTCCGCGCCGCCGCCGAGCGGCGGACGGTCGGGCGCACCGGCGTGCTCATCTACCTCAGCCTTGCCGAGCACCGCGCCGAGATCGTCGCCGACGAGGCGGTGGCGAAGGTCACCACGCCCGAATGCTGGGGCGACGCCATGGCCGAACTGGTCGCCGAGATCCGCGCCGCCAGGCCCGGCGAGGGACTGGTGCTGGCGGTCGAGGAGGTCGGCGAAGTGCTCGCCCGCCATTTCCCCAAGACCGGCGGCGACAGCAACGAAATCCCTGACAAGCTGATCGAGCTGTGAGCCGCGATCCCGATTTCGACCTGCCGCCCGAGACCATGTGGGCGGGGCGCTTCGTCACGGCGCAGCGCAAGGGCAAGTGGGAATATGCGGGCCGCGTCGGCGGCATCCGCGCGGTCGTGGTGCTTGCCGAGCATGACGGCTGCTGGATCCTGGTCGAGCAGCCGCGTGCCGCGGTCGGCGGCCAGTGCCTCGAACTGCCCGCGGGGCTGGTCGGCGACCATGGCGACGGCGCCACGATCGAAGGCACCGCGGTCAGGGAGCTGGAGGAGGAAACGGGCTTCACCGCCGAGCGGATCGAGAGGCTCGGCGATTTCCATGCCTCACCCGGCATGCTCAGCGAAAGCTTCACCCTCGTCCGCGCCCACGGCGTCCGCCGGATCGGCGAGGGCGGTGGCGTGCCCGGCGAGGAGGACATCATCGTCCATCTCGTGCCCAAGGCCGAGCTGGCGGACTTCGTCGCGGAACGCCGCGCCGCCGGAATCGCCATGGATGTCAAGATGCTGCTTCCCCTCGCGCCATTTCTTCTTGGTGGATCAGCAACTTAGCAAGCGCGGGTTAAGCCCGGTGCGCTATTGTCGGAAGCCATGCCCCGCCGTCTGTCGAACTTCCTCTTGGCGAGATCGGCATTCCCCGCCAGTGACAGCGGCGCAACGAAGATGAGGTCGTTCCTTGATGCTCAAGCCTGCTCTTTTCGCCAGTTCCGCCATGCTCCTGCTCGCCGGATGCGCCTCCGTGCCCGCGGCTGAGCCCGTGACCCCGGCTGCCGTGGCCGACGCCGCGCCGCCGGCTGCTGCCGCTCCGGCGGTGCCCGACAACATCCTGCTGGCCGACTGGACCGGCGCCTATGGCGGGGTGCCGCCGTGGAACCAGGTCAAGGTCAGCGACTTCCCGCAGGCCTTCACCTTCGCCATCGACGAGCAGCGCCGCGAATATCGCGCCATCGCCGACAATTCCGAAGCGCCGACCTTCGCCAACACCATCGAGGCGATGCAGAAGGCGGGCGACCGGCTCGACCGCGTCGGCTCCATCTTCGGTGTCTACACCGACAATCTGTCGACCCCCGAGATCCAGGCGCTCGACAAGGAATGGAGCCCCAAGCTCAGCGCGGCGAGCGACGAGATCACGCTTGATCCGAAGCTCTTCGCGCGGATCGAGACGCTCTACAACAATCGCGCCAGCCTCGGTCTCGACGCGGCGCAGTCGCGCCTCCTGACCCGCACCTACGAGAGCTTCGTCCGCAACGGCGCCAAGCTCAGCCCCGAGCAGAAGCAGCAACTGTCGGGCTACAACCAGCAGCTGGCGTCGCTGTTCAGCGACTTCAACGCCCGGCTGCTCGCCGACGAGGGCACGTTCATCCAGGCCAGCGAGGCCGAAATGAGGGGCGTTCCCGCCGACGTGAAGGCGGTCGCCGCCAGCGTCGCCAAGGACAAGGGCCTGCCCGCCGGCACCTACGCCATCCGCAACACCCGTTCGGCGGTCGAGCCGGTGCTGACCTTCGGCAGCAACCGTGCGCTCCGGCAGAAGGTGTTCAACGCCTTCGTCGGCCGCGGCGACAACGGCAATGCCAACGACACCAACGGCCTCATCCGGCAGATCGTGAAGCTGCGCGCGGACCGCGCCAATTTGCTCGGCTATCCGACCCATGCTCACTGGCGCATGCAGGACACGATGGCCAAGTCGCCGGACCGGGCGATGGAGCTGATGATGAAGGTCTGGCCGGCCGCGGTCGCCCGCGTGAAGCAGGAGGTCGCCGAACAGGCGCCCTTCGCCCGTCGCGAAGGCGTCCGCACCGTCGAGCCGTGGGACTATCGCTACTTCAACGAGAAGGTGCGCAAGGCCAAGTACGACCTCAGCGAAGAGGAGATCAAACCCTACTTCCAGCTCGACAACCTGGTCGAGGGCATGTTCTGGAGCGCGGGCCAGCTCTACGGCATGCAGTTCAAGGAAAATACCGGCGCGGTGCCGGTCTTCCACCCGGACGTCCGCACCTTCGAGGTGACCCGCGAGGGCAAGCCGATCGGCCTGTTCTATCTCGACACCTATGGCCGCGAGGGCAAGCGGTCGGGCGCCTGGATGACCAGCTACCGCCTGCCGAGCGATCTCACCGGCCGCGATCCGGCGCTGGTCAGCAACAACAACAATTTCAACAAGCCGGGACCGGGCGAGCCGGTGCTGATCAGCCTCGATGACGCGTCCACGCTCTTCCACGAGTTCGGGCACGCCATCCACTATCTGCTGTCGGAGGTGCGTTATCCGGGCTTCAACGGAGCGCAGCGCGACTTCGTCGAATATCCGAGCCAGGTGAACGAGAATTGGCTGCTGACCCAGCCGGTGCTCAGCCGCTTTGCCAAGCATTACAAGACCGGCCAGCCGATGCCGCAGTCGCTGGTCGACAAGATCGAGAAGGCGGACACCTTCGGCCAGGGCTTTGCGACGGTCGAATATCTGTCGTCCGCGCTGGTCGACATGAAGCTGCACCTGCAGCCCGGCGGAGAGGTCGATCCGGACGCGTTCGAGCGGCAGACCCTGGCCGAACTCGGCATGCCCCGAGAGATGGTGATGCGTCACCGCCTGCCGCAGTTCGGCCACCTGTTCAGCTCGGACGCCTATTCGGCCGGATATTACAGCTATCTGTGGTCGGAGACGATGGACGCCGACACCTGGGCGGCGTTCGAGGAGACCGGCGATCCGTTCAACAAGACGATCGCCGAGCGCTTCCGGACCATCCTGCTGTCGACCGGCAACCAGACCGACCGTGCGGAGGCCTACCGCCAGTTCCGCGGCCGGGATCCGGACGTGACGGCGCTGCTGAAGCGTCGCGGCTTTCCGGTGAACTGAAAAGGGGGGCGTCGTCCTGGCTGAGGCCGGGACGACGCCCAGCTACAGCCGCGCCTGTTCCGCCTGCGCCCAGGCCATGGCGGCCAGCGGTTCCAGCACCTTTACGGTGGCCTCGGCATGGGCGCTCGAGGCGCTTCCGCGGGCGAGGCGGCCCTTGATGCCGTGGATGATGGCGGCCAGCCGGAACAGGTTGAAGACCATCAGATAGTCGAAGGCGGGAATGCCCTCGCGGCCCGTGCGCCGGCAGTAAGCGGCGACATAGTCGTCCTCGCTCGGGATGCCGAGCGCGGCGAGATCGAGCCCGGCGAGCCCGGTCATCGCGCTGCCCGCCGGCATCCGGTACATCATGCAGTGATAGACGAAGTCGCTGATCGGATCGCCGAGCGTCGACAGCTCCCAGTCGAGCACCGCCCGGACCCTCGGCGCCGCCGCGTCGAAGATCATGTTGTCGCAGCGATAGTCGCCGTGGATGATCCGGCTTTCGCCCTCGTCGGACGGGAGGTTCTTCTCCAGCCACGCGACCAGCCTGTCCATGGTTTCCAGCCGGCCGGCCTCGACGTCGGTGAGATATTGCTTCGACCAGCGCGCCACCTGCCGCGCGACGAAGCCGCCGGCCTTGCCATAGTCGCCAAGCCCGACCGCGGCCGGATCATAGCTGTGCAGCTGCGCGATGGTGGCGTTCATCGCGTCGAAGTGCGCGGCGCGCGCCGCCGGCTCCAGCCCGGGAAAATGTGCTTCCCAGACGATTCGGCCAGGCACCATGTCCATCACGAAGAAGGCGGTGCCGATGACGGCCTCGTCCTCGCACAGGGCGTGGACCCGAGGCACCGGAAAGCCCTGGCCGCCGAGCCCCGCCATGACGCGGTATTCGCGGTCGACCGCATGCGCGCCGGGCAGGGTCTTGCCTGGCGGCTTGCGGCGGAGGACGTAGGAGGCGCGCGGCGTGTCCAGCTTGTAGGTCGGGTTCGACTGCCCGCCCTTGAACTGGCTGACGGTCAGCGGTCCCTCGAAGCCGGCGACGTGCGCCGTCATCCAGTCGGCCAGCACCGCCTCGTCGAAGCGGAGCCGCTCGGAAACATTGCGGGTGCCGGTATTGGCGGTGGTACGGTCCATCGCGGGCACCCTAAGCGCGGCGAAGCGCGAAACAAGCCGCATGGCCGGTGCATTGTGTCGCCATGCCCCGTATCGTTCATCTTTCCGACCTCCACTTCGGCGCGCACGACGAGACAATCGTCGCCGCCGTCCTGCAGGAGGTCGACGGCGCCAAGCCCGACCTCGTCATCATCAGCGGCGACTTCACCCAGCGCGCCCGCACCGAGCAGTTCGTCGAAGCCGGGCGCTTCCTCGAGAAGCTGCGCGATGCCGGGCACGAGGTGATGGCGGTGCCCGGCAACCATGACGTGCCGCTCTACGACGTCATCCGCCGCTTCCTCTCGCCGCTCGCGCGCTACAAAAGGTTCATCGACGACGAGCTCTGTCCGTGGCACCAGCTGCCCGGCGTGTCGGTGCTGGGCCTCAACACCGCGCGGTCGCTGACCATCAAGGACGGGCGGCTCAACGCCGAGCAGATCGACTTCGTCCGCCGCCACTTCGCCGATGTGCCCAAGGGCGACCTCAAGCTGCTGGTCACGCACCATCCGCTGTTCGCCCTGCCGGTCGATGATGGCGGCATCCTCGGGCGGCCGCTCGGGCGGCAGGAGCTGGCGCTGGACGCCGTCAACGAACTCGGCATCGACCTGCTGCTCGCCGGGCACAATCATCGCGCTTCGACCCACCAGGCGCGTGACCTGGTGACTCGGGCAGGGGGCGCGCTGGTCGTCCAGGCCGGCACCGCCACCTCCATCCGGCTGCGCGAGGAGGAGCAGAGCTTCAACATCATCGAGGCGTCGGAGGGCGAGGTCACCATCGGCCTCAAGCGCTGGGCCGGCGCGCGCTTCGAGACGGCCGAGCCGACCCGGTTCCGCCGCGCCGAGGACGGCTGGCACCAGGCCAGGGTGCTGAGCGATCCGGCCGAGGCTTGAGCCACAAGCCCGCCGCGTCCATGAGGCAGCGATGATCGACGGCTTCGACCTGGATGATTTCGTGACCCGCGTGCTCGCCGAGGACCTGGGGCAGGGCGGCGACGTGACGTCCGCCTCGACCATCCCGGCGGACGCGCGCTTCACCGCCACCATGAACTGCCGCGAGGAGATCGTGGTCGCCGGCCTTGCGCTGGCGGAAGCCTTCTTCCGCCGGCTCGATCCCGAGGTGCGCCTCTCGAGCGAGGTGGCCGATGGCGACAGGGTTCCGGCCGGGACCGTGCTGATGCGCCTTGCGGGACAGGCGCGCGCCATGCTGACCGCGGAGCGTTCGGCGCTCAACACCCTTCAGCACCTGTCCGGAATCGCGACCCTGACCCGCCGCTATGTCGATGCGATCGACGGTACGGGCGCAACCCTGCTCGATACACGCAAGACCATTCCCGGCCTGCGTCTCCTCGGCAAATATGCGGCGCGCATGGGCGGCGCGACCAATCACCGTTTGCGGCTCGACGACGGCCTCCTCATCAAGGACAATCATGTCGCGGTGAATGGCTCGGTCGACGCTGCCGTAGCACGCGCGAGGGCGGCGGGAAGCGGCCTTCAAATGCAGGTCGAAGTCGACCGCATCGAACAGATCGAGCCGGCGCTGGCGGCGGGCGCCGAACGGCTTCTGCTCGACAACATGCCGCCGCCGGTGCTTCGCCAAGCGGTCGCGCTGGTGGCCGGGCGCGTGCCGCTCGAAGCCTCGGGCGGCGTCAACCTGCAGACCATCCGTGCCATTGCCGAGACCGGCGTCGATTACATCTCCGTCGGGCGCATCACCCAGTCCGCGCCGGCAGTCGATATCGGGCTCGATTTCGCGTTAACTTAGCTGAACGGCGACCGACAGCGCGGTTCAGCCGCTCGTCAGTGCGACAGGCGCAGAACGGCTCCAACAAGAAGGAGCCCGATCATGGCCAAGAAGTTTCTCATCGCCGCCTCCGCCGCCTCGCTGCTCGCGATTCCGGCCGCCGCGCAGGCGCAATATTATCCGGGCGACCCCTATTACGGGCGCTACGACAATCGATACGACCGCGGCTACAACGGCCGAACCTATTACGGGAACCGCTGTTCGGGCACGACCGGCACGGTGATCGGCGGCGTCGCCGGCGCGGTGGTCGGAAGCCAGATCGCGGGCGGGCGTCGCACCTACGATTATTACGGCAACCGCCGCGGCGGAAGCAGCGCGACCGGTGCCATCATCGGCGGTGCGGTCGGCGCCCTGCTGGGCCGCAAGGTCGACAAGGACAGCTGCAAGCGCCGCAACAACGGCTACAACGATTACGGCTATCGCTACTAAGCGTCGCGCAAGCCGCACCAGGGGACCGCCGGGAACGTTCCGGCGGTCCTTTTTCGTTTGGGGCTGGCCGCTTGGGCGTTATAGGCCCGTCACTTAACGCAAGGAGTGCCAGGGCTGTGTTCAAGGGTTTGTCGCCACTAAACTATCGCGGCCGCGAAGTCTGGCCGCTGGTCGAGGGCGGCAAGGGCGTGAGCGCCACCAATCACATGAGCTCCGGCGCCTGGGCGGCCGCCGGCGGCATCGGCACGGTCAGCGCGGTCAACGCCGACAGCTACGATCCCGAAGGCCGCATCATCCCGCAGGTCTACAACGGCATGACTCGCCGCGAGCGTCACGACGAGCTGATCCGCTACGCGATCGACGGCGCGGTGACGCAGGTGAAGAAGGCCTATGACGTCGCCAGCGGGCGCGGCGCCATCAACATCAACGTCCTGTGGGAAATGGGCGGCGCGCAGCACGTCCTCCACGGCGTGCTCGAGCGGACCAAGGGGCTGGTCGCCGGAGTCACCTGCGGCGCGGGCATGCCCTACAAGCTGTCCGAGATCGCGGCCCAGTACAACGTCTCCTACCTGCCGATCGTCAGCTCCGGCCGCGCGTTCCGTGCGCTGTGGAAGCGCGCCTACAGCAAGGTCTCCGAGCTGCTGAGCGCGGTGGTCTACGAGGATCCCTGGCTGGCCGGCGGCCACAATGGCCTCAGCAATGCCGAGGACCCGCGCGCGCCGCAGGATCCCTATCCGCGCGTGCGCGAACTTCGGGCCGTGATGCGCGAAGGCGGCATCAGCGACGACGTGCCGATCGTCATGGCCGGCGGTGTGTGGCGGCTGGACGAGTGGGAAGACTGGATCGACAATCCCGAACTGGGCGCGATCATGTTCCAGTTCGGCACCCGCCCGCTGCTGACGCAGGAAAGCCCGATCCCGGCCGAGTGGAAGGCGCGCTTGATGACACTGGAGGAGGGCGACGTCCTGCTCCACAAGTTCAGCCCGACCGGCTTCTATTCCTCCGCCGTGCGCAATCCCTTCCTGCGCAGCCTCGAGGCGCGCAGCGAGCGGCAGATCGCCTTCACCAAGGAAGCGGTCGGCGACCATTCGTTCGAGCTCGATGTCGGCATCGGCACCAAGAAGAATTACTGGGTCACCAAGGGCGATTTGCAGCATGCCCGCGAATGGTATGGCGCGGGTTACACCCAGGCTATGAAGACACCGGACGACACGCTCGTCTTCGTCAGCCCCGAGGAAGAGAAGATCATCCGCAAGGACCAGGCCGACTGCATGGGCTGCCTTTCGCAGTGCAGCTTCTCGAGCTGGGCGGACAACGAGAAGAACAGCACGGGCCGGCTTGCCGATCCGCGCAGCTTCTGCATCCAGAAGACGCTGCAGGACATCGCCCATGGCGGTCCGGTCGACCAGAACCTCATGTTCGCCGGCCACGCCGCCTTCCGCTTCAAGACCGATCCCTTCTATTCCAATGGCTTCGTGCCCACCGTGAAGCAGCTGGTGGATCGAATCCGCACGGGAGCATGATGAAGCGCCTGCTTGGTCTGTCACTGATGGTCGTGGCCGCGACGGCGGCTGCGCAGGACAGGCCGGTCCCTTACTGGGCGTCGATCAAGAGCGGCAAGGCGCTGATGCGAACCGGCCCGGCGACGACCTATCCCGGCACCTGGCTGTACATGCGCCGCGACCTGCCGATCCGCGTGCTCAAGCTGCATGAGGACTGGCGGCTGATCGAGGACAGCGAGGGCACGCGCGGCTGGATGCGCCGGGTCCTGCTCAGCGACACGCGCACGGCGCTCGTCGCCGGCTCGTCACCGCGGCCGGTCCACGCCCGCCCCGACGAATCCAGCCGCGTCCGCTACATGGTCGAGCCCGGAGTCGTCGGCCGGATCGACGATTGCGGCGGCGACGGCTGGTGCCACATCACGATCGGCCAGCGCGAAGGCCACATCAGGGTCGGCAATTTGTGGGGTGTTGCGCCCGACGAGGTGGTCGACTGAGGCGCGCGCGCGGCCTGTAAAGAACTCTTGACTGACAAGAGTGTTTGACATACCCCTTGGCCCATGGAGAACCGGGTCAAGGATTGGCGCGAGCAGTCGGGTTGGTCGCAGGGCGAACTCGCCCGCCGCCTCGGCGTGTCGCGCCAGACCGTCAATGCGGTCGAGACCGACAAGTACGACCCGAGCCTCCCGCTGGCGC
This sequence comes from Sphingomonas sp. LHG3406-1, assembly GCF_029637485.1. Lineage (GTDB taxonomy): Bacteria > Pseudomonadota > Alphaproteobacteria > Sphingomonadales > Sphingomonadaceae > Sphingomicrobium. The sequence goes on from NZ_CP069128.1 coordinate 2,655,965, forward strand.
TGCGCATGGCGAAATTGTTCGCCGTGCCGGTCGACCAGCTGTTCCTTGACCATTGGGAGCCGGAAGCATGACCTCGCCGCTGCAGACATCGAATGCAAAGGTGCGCAAGACGATCCTTCAGCTAGTGATGGGTGGGGTGGTCGGTGCCGTCGCGATGATCGCGATGCTGACCGCCCTCGAACGCCATGCCGGCCTGCTCGAGGACAGTGGGCGGCTGGCGGCGCTGGCCACGGCCTTGATCTATGCGCTCATGTCCGCCTTCGTCGGCTTTGGAACGCTCGTTCCGGGGGTCGGCGCGAAGACGCTCAACGTCGAGGACCGCGAGGAGATCGCCGAGCAGAAGCAGGCGCTGGTCATCGGCAGCCTTTCGTTTCTCCTGGTGGCGATCTTCCTGGGTGCCCTTGCGCTGGGGAGCACTCCGGCATGGGCAGGCCCGCTGCCGACCGGCGTCGCGGCGCTCGTCGCGGGTGCTGCCGTCGTCATCCTCGTGGCGCTCAGCATCCGCTACCGCAATCTCGGTGACGAGATGATGCAACTCGCGTCCAAGGAAGCGAGCGGCATCCTGCTGCTGCTGTTGCTGGCGACCGTCGGGGCGAAGTCGGCGGCCGCGCAGCTTGGCTATGCGACCCCGATGGCGCCGCTGGAATTCCTCGCCAGCTTCTTCGCGCTCTACCTCGTCGCCGTCTTCGTTGCCGTCGGGCGGCGGGGCCTGCTCACGCCGCGCTAGACCAGCTCGACCGCGACCGCCGTCGCTTCGCCGCCACCGATGCAGAGGCTGGCGATACCGCGCTTCAGGCCCTTCTGCTTGAGCGCATTGAGCAGGGTGACGAGGATGCGGGTGCCGCTGGCGCCGATCGGGTGACCAAGCGCGGTCGCGCCGCCATGGACGTTGATCCTGTCGTGGCCGATGCCGAGGTCCTTCATCGCGAACATGGCGACGCAGGCGAAGGCCTCGTTGACCTCGAACAGGTCGACCTCGCCGATGCTCCAGCCGGCCTTGTCGAGCACCTTGTGGATGGCGCCGATGGGGGCGATCGTGAACTCGGCCGGGGCCTGCGCATGGGCGGCGGTGGCGACGATCCGGGCAACGGGCTTCAGGCCCTTCGCCTGAGCCTCGGACTCGCGGGCAAGCACGACGGCGGCGGCACCGTCCGAAATGGAAGAGCTGGTCGCCGCAGTGATCGTGCCTTCCTTGTGGAAGGCGGGCTTCAGCTGCGGGATCTTGTCCGGACGGCCGCGGCCGGGCGCTTCGTCGGTGTCGACCACGGTCTCGCCCGCCCGGCTCTTCACCGTCACCGGCACGATCTCGTCGGCGAACCCGCCATTGTCGATCGCCGACTTGGCGCGGTTGAGGCTCTCGATGGCATAGCTGTCCATGCTCTCGCGGGTGAGCTGATAGTCGTTGGCGGTCGCCTGCGCGAAGCTGCCCATCGCCCGCCCTTCCTCATAGGCATCTTCCAGCCCGTCGAGGAACATGTGGTCGTAGGCGGTGTCGTGGCCGATGCGCGCGCCGCTGCGGTGCTTCTTCAGCAGATAGGGCGCGTTGGTCATGCTCTCCATGCCGCCGGCGACGATGACGTCGGCATTGCCGACCGCGATCGCTTCGGCGCCCATGATGACCGTCTGCATGCCCGATCCGCAGACCTTGTTGACGGTGGTCGCCTGCACGCTCGTCGGAAGCCCGGCCTTGATCGCCGCCTGGCGGGCAGGGGCCTGACCCAGTCCGGCCGGGAGCACGCAGCCCATGTAGATGCGGTCGATGTCGCCGCCCTCGACTCCGGCCCGCTCGACCGCCGCCTTGACGGCCGTGGCGCCGAGATCGGTCGCGCTGACGTCGGCGAGCGCGCCCTGCATCGCGCCCATCGGGGTGCGGGCATAGGAGAGGATGACGACGGGATCGGAAGCGGCGGTGGCCATGAGGCGGACTCCGTGTGAAGATTGTTGCACTGCAATAAGCATTCGGGCCGCCTTGTCCAAGTCTCCGCGCCTCTGCTAGCGCCGCCCCATGTCCGCACCCACACTCGATTTCGACCTCGGCGACATGGCCGATACCATCCGCGAGTCGACGGAGCGTTTCGCCGCCGACCGCATCGCCCCGCTCGCCGCCGAGATCGACCGCGACGACCGCTTTCCGATCGAGCTCTGGCCCGAGATGGGTGCGCTCGGCCTTCATGGCATCACCGTCGAGGAGGAGTGGGGCGGGCTCGGCCTCGGCTATCTCGAGCATGTCGTCGCGCAGGAGGAAGTCGCCCGCGCCTCGGCTTCGGTGGGCCTCAGCTATGGCGCCCATTCCAACCTCTGCATCAACCAGATCCGCCGATGGGCGAATGACGAGCAGAAGCGCAAGTACCTGCCCGGACTGATCAGCGGCGACCAGGTCGGCGCGCTGGCGATGAGCGAGGTCGGGGCCGGGTCCGACGTCGTGTCGATGAAGCTCAAAGCCGAGAAGAGCGGCAACGGCTATCGCCTCAACGGTACCAAATTCTGGATCACCAACGGCGCCTATGCCGACGTGCTGGTGGTCTATGCCAAGACGTCGCCGGAAGCCGGCAGCCGCGGCATCACCACCTTCCTGATCGAAAAGGGCATGGAGGGTTTCTCCATCGGCCAGAAGATCGACAAGGTCGGGATGCGCGGCTCACCGACCAGCGAACTGGTGTTCGACGATTGCTTCGTTCCGGCCGAGAACATCATGGGTCCCGAGAATGGCGGCGTCGGCGTGCTGATGAGCGGCCTCGACTATGAGCGGACCGTGCTCGCCGGGATCCAGCTCGGGATCATGCAGGCCTGCCTCGACGTGGTCCTGCCCTACGTCCGCGAGCGCAAGCAGTTCGGGAAGCCGATCGGCGCGCAGCAGCTGATGCAGGCCAAGATTGCTGACATGTATGTCGCGCTCAATTCCGCCCGCGCCTATGTCTATCAGGTCGCCAAGGCCTGCGACGCCGGCAAGACCACCCGCTTCGACGCCGCCGGCGCGATCCTGCTGGCGAGCGAAAGCGCGTTCAAGGTCGCGGGCGAAGCGGTCCAGGCGCTGGGCGGCGCGGGCTATACCAAGGATTGGCCGGTCGAGCGCTTCATGCGCGACGCCAAGCTGCTCGACATCGGCGCCGGCACCAACGAGATCCGCCGCATGCTGATCGGGCGGGAGCTGATCGGGGCCTGACCTTCCTGCTTCCGTCATGCTGAACTTGTTTCAGCAACCACAGCGCAACGTGAACTACCGTTCGCGTCGCGCCGTGGACCCTAGAACAAGTTCAGGGTGACGGTTGAAGGCTCCTCAACGCGCCCCCTGCTTGCCGACCACCTTGTCATAGGCGTGCAGCACCTTGTCGCAGGCGGAGCGGACGACCGCCTCGACTCCGACACCTTCCGCCGACGCTGCGACCGGCGCGAGATTCTCGGGCCGGACCTCGACCATGCAGCGGAATTCCGGATTATTGGTTCGGCTTTCCTTCACGTGCCCCAGGTGGATCTCCGCGCGGGTGACTTTGTCCGCGATGCGGCTGAGACGGTCCTCGACCATCTGCTCGACCCGGTCCAGGTCGGCCTCGCGATCTTCCATCTGATTGTCGCGGTTCACCTGTACGAACATGCCCATCTCCTTGTCGGATTGTCAGGCATGAAACGCGTGCTGGAGACAGGCGGTTGCGGCTAGCCTCCGGCGAACGGAAGACTGGCCGCAACCCTGATGCGAGCGACCGCAGTCGCGACTACCAGACCTTCACCCGCTGCTCGGGCGCGAGATGCAGCTTCTGCCCGGGCTTGACGTCGAAGGCATTGTACCAGGCGTCGAGGTTGCGGACGGTAAGCGCGCGATACTGGCCGGGCGCATGGCCGTCCGTGGCGATACGGCCGCGGAGCGCCTCTTCGCGCATCTTGGTCGCCCAGGCCTGCGCATAGGCGATGAAGAAGCGCTGGTCGCCGGTCGTGCCGTCGATGGTCGGCGCCGGCTTGCCGCCGAGGCTGTCCTGATAGGCCTGGTAGGCGGCGGCGAGCCCGGCCACGTCGGCGATATTCTCGCCCAGCGTCAGCCGTCCGTTCACGCGCAGGCCGGGCAGCGGCTCATAGGCGTCATATTGCCTGGCGAGCGCGTCGCCGGCTTGCTGGAAGCGCTGGAAGTCGGCCGGGCTCCACCAGTTGCGCAGACGCCCGGTCGAATCGAACAAGGCGCCGTTATTGTCGAAGCTGTGGCTGATCTCGTGCCCGATCACGCTTCCGATCGCGCCATAATTGTAGGCGGCATCGGCCTTGGGATCGAAGAAGGGCCGCACCAGGATGGCGGCCGGGAAGTTCAGCGCGTTCTGGACGGGCAGGTTGACGGCGTTCACCAGCTGCGGCGGCATCCACCATTCGGCGCGGTCCATCGGCTTGCCGATCTTGGCGATCTGGTGGCGGTATTCGGCCAGGCTCGCGGCCTTCTGGTTGCCATAGGCGTCGGCGCCGATGGTGACCGCCGAATAATCGCGCCAGTTGTCGGGATAGCCGACGCCGACGACGATCGACCGCACCTTCTTGAGCGCCTCTTCCTTGGTCGAGGGCCCCATCCAGTCGAGCGCCTCGACGCGCTTGGCGAAAGCAGCCTTGATGTTGTCGACCATCTGCTGGACCTCGGCCTTGGCCGACGCCGGGAAGTAGCGATCGACATAGGCCTTGCCGACCGCGTCCTGAAGCGCGTTGCTGGTGGCGTTCAGCGCCTGCGCCTCGCGCGGCCGCTGCTGCGGCGTGCCCGAAAGGGCGGTGCCGTTGAAGGCGAAGCTGGCGTCGCGGATCGGCGTCGGCAGGACGTTCGCCTGCTGGTTCAGCGTGTGGAAGACCAGCCAGTCCTTCCACGCGTCGAGCGGCTCCGAGCCGACCAGCGCGGCGAGCTTGGGAATGGCGGTCGCATGATAGGCCTGGAACTTGGGCGCCGATCCCAGCTGCGCGGCGCCGAGCAGGGCGCCCCAGTCGAGGCCGGGCGCATTCTTCTCCAGCTCCGCGCGCGTCCAGACGGTCGCTGCCTTGCTGAAGTCCTCGCTTTCCTCGCGGCTGGCATGGGCCTGTGCGATCTTGCCTTCGAGCGCGATGATCCGCTGCGCAGCGCCGGCCGCGTCGGGCGATCCGGCCGCCTGCATGATCGTCTGGACATAGCCCCTGTACTTGTCGCGGATCCCCGCCATCTTGGCATCGGCCGACAAGTAATATTCGCGCTCCGGCATGCCGAGGCCGCCCTGCAGCAGATAGGGTAGGGTCTCGCCCGGCGTGCTCAGGCCCTGCGTCACGAAAACACCGAACAGATTGTCGGTCTGGAAGTTGGTCGCGTTGAGCGGGTCGACGTCGGCGCGGAGCGTGCCGCCGATCGCCGCGGCAAGCGCGCGCTTGTCGCCAATGGCGGCGATCGCATCGAGGTCCGCCTTGGCCGCCGACATGCCGGCGCGATCGATCGCGGCGGTGTCGAGATAGGCCTTGTAGTAGTTGGCGATGCGGCCCTCGTTGGTGCCGGCATCGGGGTTGCTCTTGAGGATCGTGTCGAACAGCTCGCGGGTGTTCTTCTCGCGGACCTGGTCGGCGATGAAGAAACCGCCGACGCTGGAGCGATCGGCCGGGATCTGCGTGTTCTTCATCCACCCGCCATTGGCGAAGGCGTAGAAGTCGTCGCCAGGCGCCACCGACCTGTCCATCGCGGCAGGGACGATGCCCAGCCCGGTCCCGGCCGCGGCCTCGACCTTCTGCTCGCCGCTGCCAGTCCCGCCGCAGGCGGTGATGGCAAGGCTGAGGGCGAGGGCCGAAGCGGCAAGGAAGAAGGGCGAGCGCGACATGGTTTTTCCTTGGAAGGGGTTGTCTGCCTCCTCGCTGCGACCGGCCAACGTGCTTTGCAAGCGCCACGCGGCCCGCTAGGCGCCAACGACCATCGCTGTTCGACGAACGGAAGCAAGAGCCCGCATGAGCGCACCGCGCCTCGACACCAAGGTCAATCCGGACAGCCCGGAATTTCGCGCTCGTGACGCGCATAACCGGGCGCTGGTGGAGAAGCTGCGCGCCGACGTCGCCGCGTCCGCGCTCGGCGGCAATCAGAAGTCGCGCGACCGGCATGTTTCCCGTGGAAAACTGCTGCCTCGGGAACGCGTCGAGCGGTTGCTCGATCCCGGTTCGCCCTTCCTCGAGATCGGCCAGCTCGCCGCCAATGACCTCTATGAGGGCGAGGTGCCGGGCGCCGGAATCATCTGCGGGATCGGCCGCGTGTCGGGCCGGCAGGCGATGATCGTCTGCAACGACGCCACCGTGAAGGGCGGCACTTATTATCCGCTGACGGTCAAGAAGCACCTGCGCGCGCAGGAAATCGCCGAGGCCAACCGGCTGCCGTGCATCTATCTGGTGGATTCGGGCGGCGCCAACCTGCCGCACCAGGCCGAGGTCTTCCCCGACCGCGACCATTTCGGGCGCATCTTCTTCAACCAGGCCAACATGAGCGCGCTCGGAATCCCGCAGATCGCCTGCGTCATGGGGTCGTGCACCGCCGGCGGCGCTTACGTCCCGGCGATGAGCGACGAGAGCGTCATTGTCCGGGGCCAGGGCACCATCTTCCTCGGCGGCCCTCCGCTGGTGAAGGCGGCGACCGGCGAGGAGATCAGCGCCGAGGACCTCGGCGGCGGCGACCTCCATGCGCGCAAGAGCGGGGTGGTGGATCACCTCGCCGAGGACGACGAGCATGCGCTGACGATCGTTCGGGATATTCTATCGACCGTGCCCCCAAGCGCGTTCGCCCTGAGCGACGTCGACGGGCGTGCGTCGACGTCGCTCAGCACGAACGTCAAGGAGAGCAGGCCGCCGCTCTACGACCCCGCCGAACTCTACGGCATCATCCCCGAAGACGTCCGTGCGCCCTACGACGTGCACGAGGTCATCGCCCGCATCGTCGACGCATCCGAATTCCACGAGTTCAAGCCGCTTTACGGCGCCACGCTCGTCTGCGGCTTCGCGCATATCCACGGCATGCCGGTCGCGATCCTGGCGAACAATGGCGTCCTGTTCAGCGAGAGCGCGGTCAAGGGCGCGCACTTCATCGAGCTCGCCTGCCAGCGCCGAGTGCCCTTGCTGTTCCTGCAGAACATTTCCGGCTTCATGGTCGGCGGGAAGTATGAGGCGGAGGGCATCGCCAAGCATGGCGCGAAGCTGGTCACCGCCGTCGCCACCGCGCAGGTGCCCAAGGTCACCGTGCTGATCGGCGGCAGCTTCGGGGCCGGCAATTACGGCATGTGCGGCCGCGCCTATTCGCCCCGCTTCCTTTTTTCATGGCCCAACAGCCGGATCAGCGTGATGGGCGGCGAGCAGGCGGCGAGCGTGCTGGCCACCGTCCACCGTGACGCCGACAAGTGGAGCCCGGAGGAAGCCGAAGCCTTCAAGGCCCCGATCCGCGACGATTACGAGGCGCAGGGCCACCCCTGGCACGCCACCGCCCGCCTGTGGGACGACGGCATCATCGACCCCGCCCAGACCCGCGACGTCCTCGGCCTCGCCTTCGCCGCCTGTTTGAACGCGCCCGTTCCGGAGCGTCCGCAGTTCGGCGTTTTCCGGATGTAGGCTTCGACCTCAAATCACGATTGGAGCTTATGCGTACCGACTGGACTCGCGCGGAAGTTGCCGCGCTTTTCGACCTGCCGTTCACCGACCTTCTCTTTCGCGCCGCCGAGACCCATCGCGCGCACCATGCCGCAGGCGAGGTGCAGCTTTGCACCCTGCTCTCCATCAAGACCGGCGGTTGCCCGGAGGATTGCGGCTATTGCTCGCAGTCGGCGTTCGCGGGCTCCGGCCTCAAGGCCGAGAAGCTGATGGACGTCGACGCCGTCTTCGCCTCGGCTGCCGAGGCCAAGGCCGCCGGCTCACAGCGCTTCTGCATGGGCGCGGCGTGGCGCAGCCCCAAGGATCGCGACATGGCCGCCGTCTGCCGGATGGTCGAGGGCGTCAAGGCGATGGGGCTGGAGACCTGCATGACGCTGGGCATGCTGTCGGGAGAGCAGGCGCGGCAGCTCAAGGCCGCCGGCCTCGACTATTACAACCACAACATCGACACCTCGCCCGAACATTATGCCGAGATCATCTCGACCCGGACCTTCCAGGAGCGGCTCGACACGCTGGAGGAGGTCCGCTCGGCCGGGATCGCGGTTTGCTGCGGCGGGATCGTCGGCATGGGTGAGAGCCGCGAGGATCGCGTCGGCTTCCTCCACGCCCTCGCCACCCTGCCGCGCCATCCCGAAAGCGTGCCGGTCAACGCGCTCGTCCCGGTCAAGGGCACGGTGCTCGGCGACATGTACGCGGGCGAGCGGCTGATCGACGACATCGAGTTCGTCCGCACCGTCGCCGTCGCGCGCCTCACCATGCCGCGCTCGATGGTCCGCCTGTCGGCCGGGCGCGAAAGCATGTCCGAAGCGACGCAGGCGCTGTGCTTTCTCGCCGGCGCCAACAGCATCTTCACCGGCGACAAGTTGCTGACCACCGCCAACGCCGGCGACAGCAGGGATGCGGCGCTGTTCGCCAAGCTCGGCCTCAGGCCGATGCAGGCCGAGGAGCCGATGCGGGTGCTCGAAGCCGCGGAATAGTCCCGCGGCGGGACATCCAGGCTTCGTCGGAACGGATGCGTAATCACCTGTTCACGCTGGCTCGGTCAGCAACGGCCCGTGCCGCCGATCACGGAGCCAAGCCGATGCTGACCATCATTGCCGCCCAGGCGCTCGCCGCCGCCGCCTCGCCCGACCTCGCCCCGCGCTCGCTGCAGCATCAGGGGCGCACGCGCAGCTGGTCGGAGCATGTGCCCGCCGCCTGCGTCCGGCCGGCGACGCCCTGCCTGACCGTGCTGATGCTGCACGGCGGCTCGCCGCCCGAACTTCGCCAGCGAATGGCGCAGCGCTCGGGCCGCGAGCGTACGCCCGAACTGGTCGCGACTGCCACCGGCATGGTCGACGCCGCCCGCCGCGACGGCTTCATCCTGATCGTGCCCAAGGCCGCGGATGGCAACTGGGCCGACGGCCGCGAGGGCGTGGCGGCGGGGATCGACGACGTCGGCTTTCTGCGCGCGGTGCTGGCCGACGTCGCCAAGCGCGCGGCAATTTCGCCTGAACGGACCTTCTCGGCCGGCGTGTCGAACGGCGGGATGATGAGTTTTCGCCTTGCCTGCGAAGCGAGCGACCGGATCCGCGGCGTCGGCGCAGTCGTCGCCAACATGAGCGTCGATCTGGCCGCCGCCTGTCCGAAGGGCCGACCGGTCGACATCGTGCAGGTGCTCGGAGCCGCCGATCCGCTGATGAAATATGATGGCGGACGAATCCCCAGCCAGGGCGGCAACGGGACGACCTCGGCGGCCGACACGCTGCGGCTGTGGAGCGCCAGGCTCGATACACCCACCGCCGCCGAGAGGAAGCTGAACGAAGAGGTGACGCTTCGCACCGTCACCGCGCGTAACGGGCGCATCGCGCAATATACCCTCGCGTCCTATGGCCACGGCTGGCCGAGCGGCAGCGAAGGGGAACTGGCCGGCGCGGGCGGCTTTGCGGGACGGGTGATGCAGCGGCTTCGCGGCACCAACCCGACCCGCTTCGACGCGACGAGGGTGCTGATCGACTTCTTCAAGGCGACTCCGCCCCGCCGCTGACCGCCGCCACTGTTCCGGAGCGTGGCGGGCGGCTATGCGCCGGCCATGATCCAGAGCCTGCTCATCGCCAACCGGGGCGAGATCGCCTGCCGCGTCATCCGGACCGCCCGCGCGCTCGGCATCCGCACGGTCGCCGTCCATTCCGACGCCGATGCCGGCGCGCTCCACGTGCGCCTGGCCGACGAAGCGGTCCACATCGGTGCCAGCCCGGCGCGCGAAAGCTATCTGGTCGGCGAGAAGATCATCGCGGCGGCCAGGGCGACGGGCGCCGAGGCCATCCATCCGGGCTACGGCTTCCTTTCAGAGAACGCCGATTTCGCGCAGGCCGTTCTCGACGCCGGGCTGATCTGGGTCGGCCCCAAGCCCGACAGCATCCGTGCCATGGGCCTCAAGGACGCCGCCAAGAAATTGATGGCCGACGCCGGCGTACCGGTCACCCCCGGCTATCTCGGCGACGACCAGAGCGCGGCGCGGCTCAAGGCCGAGGCGGACGCGATCGGCTATCCGGTGCTGATCAAGGCGGTCGCCGGCGGCGGCGGCAAGGGCATGCGCAAGGTCGATTCCGCCGGATCGTTCGCCGACGCGCTCGACAGCTGCAAGCGCGAGGCCGCGTCCAGCTTCGGCAACGATGTCGTCCTGCTCGAAAAGTGGATCGAAAGCCCACGCCACATCGAGGTGCAGGTGTTCGGCGACGCCCACGGCAATGTCGTCCACCTGTTCGAGCGCGACTGCTCGCTCCAGCGGCGGCACCAGAAGGTCATCGAGGAAGCGCCAGCCCCGGGCATGGACGAGGCGACGCGCGACGCCGTCTGCGGTGCCGCCCTCCGTGCGGCGAGGGCCGTGAACTACGAGGGCGCGGGGACGATCGAGTTCATCGCCGACGGCAGCCAGGGCCTGCGGGCCGACCGCATCTGGTTCATGGAGATGAACACCCGCCTCCAGGTCGAGCATCCGGTGACGGAGGAGATCACCGGCCAGGACCTGGTGGAGTGGCAGCTCCGCGTCGCCGCCGGCGAACCGCTGCCCAGGCGTCAGGACGAGCTCGCCATCACCGGCCATGCGATCGAGGCGCGGCTTTATGCCGAGGACCCCGCCACCGGCTTTTTGCCGAGCACGGGCCTGCTCGAGCATTTCGATCTTGGCGAGGATGGCCGGATCGAGACGGGGGTCGAGGAAGGCGACGAGATCTCGCCTTTCTACGATCCGATGATCGCCAAGCTGGTCGCGTCTGGTGACGACCGGGACGAGGCGATCGGCAGTCTCGCCACCATGCTCGACTCGGTCGAGGTCTGGCCGGTCCGGACCAATGCCGGTTTCCTCGTCAACTGCCTGCTCGACGACGACTTTGAGGCGGCACGGCTCGACACCGGCTTCATCGGCCGCAAGCTCGACGCGCTGGTGCCCGCGACCGAAGCGGATGACGCCCTGTGGCGGACAGCTGCGGTGATTGCGCTGGCGGAAGGGGAAAGCGGGGATGCTCTGGCCGGCTTCCGCCTCAATGCTCCCGCCCAGCCGGCGGTGACGCTCAGCCACGGCGGTGAGCGGCGCCGCCTGATCCTCAGGGACGAGGATGAGTTCGCCGAGGCTTCTGGCTTTCGTGACGAGCAGCGCGTGGTCGTCTTCGCCGAAGGCCAGGCCTTCAGCTTCGAACGGGGCGTGCGCGGCCGCACCGGCGCTGCCGCCAGTGACGGCGGCCTCCTCGCACCCATGCCGGGCAAGGTTACCAGCGTCGACGTCGCGGCCGGCGAGATGGTCACCAAGGGGCAGCGGTTGCTGACGCTCGAGGCGATGAAGATGGAGCATGCCATGCTTGCGCCCTTCGACGGCGTGGTCGCCGAACTGAACGTGGAAGCCGGGCAGCAGGTGCAGGTGGAAGCCCTGCTCGCGCGGGTCGAGGCAGCCGAATAATCCTGTCCTACAGGCGGCCGCTTCGATACATCGGCGCAAGGCACCGAAGTGTCCGAAGCTGAACAAGTGAACGACGTGGACGCGACTTGCTTTTTTCTCGGGAGAGCGTGAAGACATGAACATCAACGGCATTGCGGCAGTGGTCACCGGCGGCGCGTCCGGCCTTGGCGAAGCGACCGCGCGGGCGCTTGCGGCCAAGGGTGCGAAGGTCGCCATCTTCGACCGGAACCAGGAGCAGGGCGAGAAGGTCGCAGCCGAGATTGGCGGCATCTTCTGCGAAGTGGACGTCACCAATGACGACACCGTCGCCGCCGGCTTCGAAAAGGCGCGCGCCGCCCACGGGCAGGAGCGGGTGCTGGTCAACTGCGCGGGCGTCGCCAATGCCGTGAAGACCGTCGGCCGCGACCGCGAGACCAAGGCGGTGAAGAAGTATCCGCTTCACCAGTTCGAACTGGTGATCGGCATCAATCTCATCGGCTCCTTCCGCTGCATCGCGCATTCGGCCGCGGGGATGGTCGACGCCGAGCCGCTCGAGGACGGCGAGAAGGGCGTGATCATCAACACCGCCTCGGTCGCTGCGGAGGACGGCCAGATCGGCCAGGCCGCTTATTCGGCGTCCAAGGGCGGCGTGCTGGCGATGACCCTGCCGATTGCTCGCGACCTCATGAACGAAGGCGTGCGGGTCAACACCATTCTTCCCGGCGTGTTCAAGACGCCGATGGTCGCGATGATGCCGCCGCAGGTCCAGGATGCGCTCGGCGCGCAGGTGCCTTTCCCGAAGCGCCTCGGTCGTCCCGAGGAATATGCCCAGCTCGCCGTTTTCATGGTCGAGAGCGGCTACATGAATGCCGAACATGTTCGCCTCGACGGCGGCATCCGCATGGCCCCGAAGTAAGCACGTGAATCTGGAAGCGCTTCTTCCGCCACTCGCGGCGGCGTGCCGCGAGGCGGGAGAAGCGATCCTTGCGGTGCGGCGCGCCGGCTTCGACGTCGAGCATAAGGATGATTCGTCGCCGGTGACCGTCGCCGATCGCGCGGCGGAGAGGATCCTGCTTGCGGCGCTTGGCCGGCACGCCCCGGGCATTCCCGTGGTCGCGGAGGAAGAAGTGGCCGCGGGCCGCGTGCCCGCCGTTGGCGACGCCTTCTTCCTCGTCGATCCGCTGGACGGCACCAAGGAGTTCGTCCGTGGCGGGGACGACTATACCGTCAACGTCGGGCTGATCGTCGCGGGAGAGCCGCGGCTCGGACTGGTGCTTGCGCCCGAGCAGTGCAGGCTCTGGGCGGGCGTGGTCGGTCGTTCCGCCTTCGTCGAGGGAGGAGACGGTGAGCGCCAGCCGCTCCAGGTGAGCCGGCCTTCGACGCCGCTAAGGGTGATCGCCTCCAAGTCGCACATGAACCAGGCGACCACGGATTATGTCGCCTCGGCCGCGCCCGATGCCAAGCTGGTGTCGGTCGGCTCCAGCCTGAAATTCTGCCTGGTGGCGGAGGGCAGGGCGGATCTCTACCCGCGACTGTCGCCGACGTCGGAGTGGGATACGGCCGCCGGCCATGCCGTGCTGCTTGCGGCGGGTGGACGGGTCGATGGCCCGGACGGGCGAGCACTCGGCTATGGCAAGGCCGCGTTCCTCAACCGCGGCTTCGTTGCAACCGCCGGTTGGGCGGCGCCGCTGCTGCAGCCGTACCTGGATCAACTGGACCTGACGATCGATCGCTGATCGACCGAATTGCTCCATATCGGATCACCATTCGCGCGGCGGAGATCGGGGCCTTCGATTGCCATGTCGTCAAGCTCGCGGCGAATGGCGCGGAGCCGCGACAGCAAGCCGTGCGCCTCGCCGCCGGCCGCCGGGTCGCTCATCAGATGCTCGGCAAGGCGAATGGTCTGCCGCAGTCCATAACGGAGCGTCACCAGTAGTTCGCCTCGTGCCGCCGTGTCTCCGCTATTCAGCTCGTTCATGACCACCCTCTCGCTCCACACCCCCTCTGCCGCAAGATCCCTCGGACTGGTTGCGGGTGCGTGCCCATCAACTCCAGACTGGCGCAACTTTTCGCTGACATGGCGCCATTTTGCCATGTAGTCTCATCGAGCTCGGATAATTGACCCATAAGGATGGTGTCATGACTCTTGCCCTATCCCCCCTCGTTCAGTCCTATTCGCATGAAATTCGTGCGCCCATCATGGTGGTCGGCGACTCCGAGGATGCACGCCGGCGCGCAGTTGGAACGGCGTCACTTAGCGAGGTTTCGCTCCTCTCCGACCTTACGCCTGCAGAGGCGAGCGAGGCGCTGGACGAAAGAGCGACGCTTTCGGCGATCTGGATCGAGCTCGACGAGGCACCCGGCGCAGCGGTCCGTCGCCTGCTTGACAAGGCGGGTCGCGAGGCAGCCCGCAAGAGCTGCGGCGTGGTCCTGTCTCTCCGCCTGGAGCACCTAGACGAAACCCTCCAGCATGTCGGCGACAGCGATGTTGAACTGCTGGTCAACGCCAGTGAGATGGAGCGGCTGGCGGCGCTTTCGCTGGCGGTGCAGCCGTCCCGGGAGATGCGCGCGCACGATGTCGCATCGGATGCCAGCGCGGCTCGCCTGCGGCAACTCAGCGAAGAGGTCAGCCGCATCGCGACGGCTCTTTCGCGGCTCAGCAGCACTTCCGATGGCCCGCCGCTTTCCCCCGCGACGATGGCGCCGCCCCGCGCCGACCTGCCGACCGTCTCCGCCGAGGCGTTGCGCGCGATGATCAGGGCGCGGCGGCTGCGGAGCAGCTATCTCCCCGCGGACCTCTTCGCCGATCCGGCGTGGGACATGCTCCTCGACCTCCTCCAGGCGGAAATCGTGCAGCACCGGGTGCCGGTATCGAGCCTGTGCATCGCCGCGGCCGTACCTGCGACCACGGCGCTGCGCTGGATCAAGGCCATGACCGACCGCGGATTGCTTCTGCGGCGGGATGACCCCCATGACGGTCGCCGCGTGTTCATCGAGATGGCGCAACCGACCAGCGCCGCACTCCGCCGCTACTTTCAGGAGGCCGGCATGGTCGCGGTCTGAACATCGCTCTTGTGTTCGCGCGCGTAGCCATGCACGGACGCCGGGTGGGCGCTTAGCTCAGCTGGTAGAGCGGCTCGTTTACACCGAGTAGGTCGGCGGTTCGAACCCGTCAGCGCCCACCATGATTTCCAAGATCATTGTTTCGCCTTCCGCCACGGACCTCAGACGCGGACCTCGCAGATGACGCGCTCTCCAGGCCCGTCGCCGATTCTGTTCGCCATGGGCCCGGCAGTTCCGGGCACCAGCTGATGGAAGAGATCGACGGACCTGCGCTGATCTGGCGATCGGACCGGTTCAGCCGAACGAGCGCACGAGCTTCACCGGAAGTGCGACATAGGGCGGGTCGTTGATGACCACCTGTCGTGCTCCACTGCCCAGGGGCAGGAGGTGCAGCTTGCCGTCTTCCCGTGCAAGCAGGCGGCCGAACTGAAATCGACCGGTCGGCCGCGGAACCAGGATGTCCCGGTTGATTGCGCGTCCGAATTCCTCGGCCTGGATGCGATCGCACCAGAGTTCGTCGCCGTTGCGATAGTCGCCGATGCTGGATGTAACCAATATGGCCACCTGAGCAGGGGCGGGGCGAGGGGGAAGGGCGACCTGCGCCTTGCGCGGGGCCGAGGCGCCGTCGCTGCCAAGCAGGGCCAGCACCTCCAGCTTTTCGCTCTCCGGGTGGTCAACAAGATCGGTGGGGGACACGCCAAGCGCGTCTGCGATGCGATTCAGCCAACCGATGCTGACCGTTCTCATTCCCGTCTCCAGCCGGCCGACCGTTTGTGGCGTGGTCGGCGGCTTGCAGGCCCGGGCAACGTCGTCGAGCGTCATCCGCTTCGCTTTGCGAACCTCCCTGATGCGTGTGATCATGTCTTGTCCCTAACCGCTTCGGTGAGTTTCACTGTCCTACATCTAATCAACTCTGGCAAGATGCTTCTCGAATCGGGCTGGGAAGGGGTGCAGATGTCGAGAAGGATGCTGGTAGAGAAGAGCCTTGCCGATGCAGGCGAGGGAACCAAGAAGGTGCGTCGTTCCGTAACGGTGAACCAGGTCGAGTCCCCGCTTGGCTGGCTTCACAAGCACGGGCACCTGAGCCTTCGTCAGTTCGATGCCGGCGAGCAGCTGCGGTCCGATTGGGAGCGGGCGAACCTTTCGCCAAGCGTCACCATGCGCTGGGACATATCCACGCATCAGCGCCGGATCGGGAGCAAGGAGGGCGCGCTTGCGCCGTCGGAGAGGCAAGCGGCAGCACGGGAGCGCTTCGACGGTGCCCTTGCCGCGGCCGGTCCGGGGATGTCCGATATCCTATGGCGAATTGTCTGTGCGGGAGAGGGGATGCGCGAAGCCGAGACTGCCCTCGGCTGGCCTGCGCGCGCAGGCAAGCTGGTGCTCGGCATGTCGCTGGATCGTGTTGCCGACTATTACCGATTGAAGTGAGGCGGGCCGTGGAATTGTAGAAGAGGGAAGGAGCGGAGTGGTTCTTCCGCTCCTTCCGGAGTTTCGTGCTTTCTAGATCCCGCGACCCTCGACGTCGCTCTCACGACCTTGGCTCCGCTCGATCTCGATGTCCGTTGTGCCATCACCGTCGTTGTCGTCGAGGGCGCCCTGACCGTCACTCGCGAAATCCTGGTCGTCACCGCCGGTCGTCTGGCCGGAGCCACCGTAACCACCGCCACCAAGAGCGGACGGCGTGCCGTCGGAGCCGGCGCCGCCCAGATCATCGTCGGAGCCAGTGAAGAGCCGCTGGCCGCCCTGGTCGCCGCGATCCTGGCCCATGTCATTCTCCTGGCCGAGGCTGCTGCTGTTCTGGCTCAATTCGTCGGTCTCGCCGCTGTTGCCGTACGAGGCCTGTCCGGTCGACATCGCGCCGCCGTCCTGGCCCTGACCCTGATCGGTGGGTTGTTGCTGCTGCTGCTGGCCCGTCGGCTGCTGGTTGCCTTGCTGATCCCTGGCGCGCTGCCCGTCGGCTTCCTGCGATGTCTGCTGACCATAGCCTTGCTGGCCGGGCGTGCGTTCGTCGGCGTTCATCTGTGCTTCTCCTCCGTGCGCCCCATGCTCGTGAAGCAACAAAGGTCGGACGGGAGCCAACGTTCCAGCAGCTTGCGACCAGTCGAAGGCGGGTGCGCCAAAAGGAAAGGGCCGCCCGGTCTCCCGGACGGCCCCAGCCTTGTTGTTCGCGGAAAAAGGAGATCAGGCGTTGTCGGCCTGATCCTCTTCAGCGGTCACCTCGGCGGTGGCGCCCGGCTCGGCGTTCGGATCGTATTCCTCGGTGAAGCCGGCGTTGTCGCGCTCGAACATCTGGGCCATGACGTCCACGCCCTGGGCCTGAAGATCGGCCTCCTCGGGCGAGCGGGCGACGTTGACCTTCACGGTGACGGACACTTCGGGATGAAGCGCCACGCGCACTTCGTGCATGCCGATCGCCTTGATGGGACGATCGAGCACGACCTGGCTCTTCGCGACCTTGGCACCGTCGGCCTCAAGGGCATCGACGATGTCGCGGGCGCTGACCGAACCGTAGAGCTGGCCGGTGTTGGAGGCCTGGCGGATCAGCTGAACCGTCTTGCCGTCGATGCCCTTGGCCGAGCCCTCGGCAGCCGAACGACGCTCGGCATTGTCGGACTCGATCTTGGCGCGGTTGGCTTCGAACAGCTTGCGGTTGGCCTCGTTGGCACGAAGCGCCTTCTTGTTCGGAAGCAGGTAGTTGCGGGCGAAACCGTTCTTGACGGTGACGACATCGCCGATGGCGCCGAGCTTCTCGACGCGCTCAAGCAGGATGACTTCCATGAATAGCGCTCCTTACTTGACCACGTAGGGCAGCAGGCCGATGTGCCGGGCGCGCTTGATCGCCTTGGCCAGCTCGCGCTGCTTCTTGGTGCTCACCGCGGTGATGCGGCTCGGGACGATCTTGCCGCGTTCGGACACGAAGCCCTGAAGCAGACGGACATCCTTGTAATCGATGCGGGGCGCGTCCTTGCCCGAGAAGGGGCAGGACTTGCGGCGGCGGAAGAATGCACGGGCCATCGGTTACGCTCCCATCTCTTCGCGGGGACCGCGCTCGGGCCGGTCACCACGATCGCCGCGGGGGCCGCGATCGCGCTCCTGACGGCGCATCATGGCCGAAGGACCCTTCTCATGCGCGTCGACGCGCACCGTCATGTAGCGGATGACATCTTCGTTGATGCCGGTCTGACGCTCGAGCTCCGCGACGGCAGCGGCCGGCGCGTCGATGTCGAGCATCACATAATGAGCCTTGCGATTCTTCGCGATGCGATAGGCAAGGCCGCGCAGGCCCCACGTCTCGGCCTTGACAACGCTTCCGCCGTGCTCGGTGATGATGTTGGTTGCCGTCTCAGCAAGGGCGTCCACCTGGGCTTGCGCCAGGTCCTGCCTTGCGAGAAAGACATGCTCGTAGAGCGGCATGATTTTCTCTCATGTTGGCCGATCGCTGGCGCCCGCCCCATGCGGAAGCCCCTCCGGCTGTCGTCGATAATGCTTGCCCGCCAGCCAGACGAATCTGCTCGGCGGACGGAGGCCTCTGGCACAGGAAGGCGCCCACTGCAAGCATGCGGCCTGAAACGCTATCGAGTAGAAACCAGACAGGCACAAAACGCTTGACATCGTCACGCTGTTATGGCACAAGAAGGCAAGCTAGGCTGAATCGGAAGAGCGGCCGGCAGCAATCAACAGGGAAGTGAAATGGGTTGGTTCGGACGCAAGTCGGCGGACCTTCCGCCGCCATTCCTGCCGTTTGCCTTCGAGGAGGACCGGAACCCGTTTCCAACCGGACCACAGGCGCAGTTGAACGAGGTTTTCGTCAAGAACCCCGTTGGACAGCGCGCCGTGCGCTTGGTGGCCGGTGCGGTCGGATCGCTCAAGGTTTATTCGATCGAGGGTGACGAGAAGGCGGCCGGACTGCTCGGGCGGTGCAGCCTTCTCGAACAGGCCGCGGCGTCGCTGCTCCTGCATGGCAATGCCTATCTGCAGATCATTGAAGCGCTCGACACGCCGGCGGAAATCTTTCCGCTTCGGGCGGACCGGGTCAGCGTCGAAGTCGACGACCGTGGATGGCCGCGGGCTTATCTCTACCGGGCAGGGCGCAAGACCAGCCGCATCAGCCGGAGGGACCATCTCGAGCGCGTCAAGCTCATCCACGTGAAGGCCCTCAACCCGAGCCAGGAGCAGCAGGGGCTGGGTTGCCTGGGCGCTGCCAGTGCAGCGGCTGCGATCCACAATCGCGCCAGTCACTGGAACAAGGCGCTGCTCGACAACTCGGCTCGGCCATCCGGTGCCCTCACCTACGAGCCGAAGGACGGAGCCGCGATGAGCCAGTCACAGTTCGAACGGCTGCGGCAGGAGGTCGAACGGCAGTTCTGCGGAAGCCTCAACGCGGGGCGGCCGATGTTGCTCGAGGGGGGACTGCGCTGGCAGGCGCTTGGCCTCACCCCAACCGACATGGATTTCGTCGCCATCAAGGAGGCTGCGGCTCGGGACATCGCGCTGGCGTTTGGCGTGCCCCCGGTCTTGCTGGGATTACCGGGCGACACCGCCTACGCCAATCTGCGCGAGGCGGGCCGCGCCTTGTACCGGCAGACGGTGCTGCCCCTGGCGGAAAGAATCCTGAGCGAAGTGTCGGAGGCTTTGTCGGAGTGGCTTGGTCACGTGCGCCTGGCCGTCGACACCGACGCCATCAGCGATCTCGCTGAGGACAGGGAGAGGCTGTGGCAGATGGTCTCCTCGGCCGACTTCATCACCGATGACGAGAAGCGGGAGCTTCTCGGGTTCAAGCCGATTGCGGGGGACGTTCATTGACCCGCATTTCGTCGGATGAACTGCTGGCCAAGCTGATCGTCAGCGCGGAGGGCCGGCCGTTCGACCTCGCCGGACTGCGAGCACTCGTTGAGGAAGCCAGTCATGCCGGCGCCATTCGAGCGCTCGCGGTGCTTGGCCTCGAAGACGGCCACGCGCGCCGCGATGTCGATGAGTTACGCGAACTTCTGGGGACGTGGCGAGACGTGAAGAGATCGGCTTGGCAAGCAGTTGCGCGCTGGATCGTCAGGGTTCTCCTGGCGCTCGTGATGCTGGGGCTCGCGTACCGATTGAGGCTCACCGACTTGCTGAAGAACTGAGATGCGCAACGAGCGCGCCCGCATGGGCCTGCGCTTCGCTGGCTACGCTTCGGTTTTCGACAAGCTGGACAGGGGCGGCGATATCGTCCGTCGTGGCGCTTTCCGGCGGACGATCGAGGCGCAGGCGAGGGTGCCGTTGCTGTGGCAGCATCAGTCCGGTCGTGTGATCGGCATCGTCGAACATCTGGCTGAGGATGAGCGCGGGCTGCAGGTCATCGGGCGGCTGAACGACGACCGGCTGGGGCGGGCTCTCGGCGAAGAACTTTCGCGCGGTCGGCTTTCGGGCCTCAGCTTCGGCTACCGCGTAACCGCCTCGGCGCGCGGTCCTGAAGCGCGTGAACTCAATCAAGTCGAACTGCTGGAGATAAGCCTGGTCCGGCAGCCGATGCAGCCGCTCGCACGCGTGCACAAGCTCGATCAGCAATAGCAAACGACCAATTTTCAAGTGGAGAAATCAATGGAATTCAAGGCGGATCCGCTGGCGGAGTCGTTCGTGGCCCTTCAGCATGATGACGGCGTCGAGGGGCTGCGTGCCGAACTGGACGCGCTCAAGACGCGCCTGCGGCACAATCTTGTCGCCGCAGGACGACCCGATATCGATGCCGAGCAGAAGAGCGCCGGACAGGAGCGCTTTACCGACTTCCTCCGGACCGGCGAGGCCCTCACCGAAGGCAAGTCGGTCGACAATGCTTCGGCGGGCGCGGGCGGCCTGGCTGTGCCGCGCGAGATCGACGAGGTGATCGACCGGACCCTGGTGGCGATCTCTCCGATCCGGCGCATCAGCAACGTGGTCAAGGTAGGCAGCTCCAACTACCGCAAGCTGATCACCAATGGTGGAACGCCGTCGGGCTGGGTTGGGTTCGAGGCTCTCCGCCCCGAAACCGCGACGCCAACGTTCACCGAAATCGTACCCGCTAGCGGTGAGCTCTACGCCAATCCGGCCGCTTCGCAGCACATGCTGGACGATGCCCTGTTCGACGTCGAGGCATGGCTCGCAAACGAGATCGCGACCGAATTCGCCCGCGCTGAAGGCATGGCGTTCGTGAAGGGCACCGGCACCAATCAACCGCTCGGCTTCCTCTCCTCGCCCAACGCGACGGCTGTTGATGCAAGCCGGCCGATCGGCACGTTGCAGACGATCGGCACGGGCGTCGCGGGCGGTTTCCCGGCCAGCAATCCCCAGGACAAGCTCGTCGACCTCGTCCAGTCGCTTCGTCAGCCCTATCGCCAGGGTGCGGTCTTCGTGATGAATTCGGCGACTGCGGCGGTGGTGCGCAAGATGAAGACTGCCGACGGCGCCTTCATCTGGCAGTCCGGCATGGTGGCCGGCCAGCCGGCGACGCTGCTCGGTTACCCGGTGGTCGAGGCGGAGGACATGCCCGATGTCGCTGCCAACAGCCTGTCGATCGCATTCGGCAACTTCAAGGCCGGCTACATCATCACCGAGCGGGCCGAAACGAGCATCCTGCGCGATCCCTATTCGAAGAAGCCCTACGTCTACTTCTACGCGACTAAGCGGGTCGGCGGCCAGGTCGTGAACTCGGAAGCGATCAAGCTTCTCAAGTTCGCCTAACCTTCCTCTTCTTCCCCCGGACAGATCTGCAGAAAGCGCGACAGCACACATGGCGCAACTATTCACGCCCAAGTTCGTGGACATGGTTCGGGTCACCACGACGACCCAAGGCACCGGAGCCTTTGTCTGCGGGCCCGCTGCATCCGGCTTTTCGAGCTTCGCGGAGTCCTTGTCCGTCGGGGACAGCTTCTATTACTCGGTTCAAGGGGTTGATCGACCTCAAGAGCGGGAAGTGGGCCGAGGCACGCTGCTGAGCAACGGCAGCATCAGCCGTCAGCCTATCAAGGGCACTCTCACCAACTTCACGTCGGGTACCTTCCGCTTCGCTGGGCGTTTGTCGCAGTTGGCGATGAGTTGCAGTCCGGGGGAGACGGCACACAGCGTTGGCTCGTGCGCGAAAAGCACATTTCGGGCGAACAAGTCTCGTTGCGGATCGAAAGAGCTCCCCACGCAATCGGAGTCGCCGCTGCAGATGCCGGAGGACGTGCGATTGCAGAAGGTATTGAGGAAGGCACGCCAAGGGTATTGCTCGCCGAGCTTCCCATGTCCTCTGGGGCGTTGAACAGGCCGGCGCTTGCGATTGCCTGGTCTGGATGGCCGCGAGGATGGCGCCCTCAGGCATTGCAGCTTTCGCTGGGCGGCATTTCTCAAGACGTCGTGCCAGCGCCTGCGCCAGCAGCCATCGGAAAGCTGACGAGCGCTCTGGCCACGTCTGTCAGTGAGTTGCTCGACCGCGATAATGTTATCGATGTGGCCTTCGACGAAGATCCCATGCTCATTAGCTGCGACGAGCCCGCTCTGCTCTCCGGCGCCAATATTCTTCTGATCAATCAGGAATTGCTTCAGTTCGGAACCGCGGAACGGGTGGACGAACATCGATACCGCTTGCGGCATCTTCTGCGGTGTCGGCATTCGAGTGGCTCAGGCAGAGCGCACGCCATCGGAGATGACGTCCTTTTGCTCAGACCCGGAACCTATGCGAGCCTGGAAGCGAACGTCGAGCAAAGTGGAGCAGAGGCGCGCCTCACGATGATGGTACCGGATGGCACCAGCACTGAGAGCCTGATCACGATAGAGGGACTTGCGACCCGACCATGGTCCCCAGTCCATCCGGATTGGCGTATCGACGATAATGGTCTCACGATGAGTTGGAGCCGCAGGTCACGACTGGGCCTCGCTTGGCTGGACAGTGTCGATGTACCGCTCGACGCAAGCCGTGAGCGCTACCGAATACGGCTCAGGGGTGACGGGTCCACTTGGTTCGAGACTGAGGTCGAGAGCTGTTCGGTGTCGCTGCTGCATGCGGAGCTGGCAAGACTAGGAGCAATGCCCTGGGAATGTGAGATCCGGCAGCTTGGCGACTACGCCATCGGCACGTCGCTCACCTTCAGAATCGAATAGGGATCAACATCGATGGCAACTTCTCCGCGGCTTACTCTGCCGCTTCTCGCGGTCGGCCAGTCGCAAAAGGAGCTTACGCACAACGAGGCGCTCGTCCTGCTCGACATGCTGGTCCAGAGCGTGTGCGCTGGTGCTCCGACCAATTTGCCTCCATCTGGCCCGGCAGTTGGTGATCTTCACCTGTGCGGGACTGCGCCGACAGGAGCCTGGGCCGGGCGCTCGAACGCGATTGCAATGTGGAGTGGCTCGGGCTGGCGCTTCATTCCCGCATTCGAAGGGATGGCACTGCGAGCGAAGACGAGCGGATTGCAATGGCAGTTCGCAAACGGGGAATGGCGTGAAGGCAAGATCCTTGCGAAGGAACTGCATATCAACGATCAAAAAGTAGTCGGCCCTAGATGGCAGTCGATTTCCGATGTGGCGGGTGGCAGCAATGTCGATGCTGAGGCGCGGAGCGCCATAAATCAGATACTCGTGGCTCTTAGGGCCCACGGCTTGATCGACAGCTGAGTGCGGCGTGCAGGACACAGGCGCCTGAAAACGTTTCGGCTGCACGCACAAAAGCGGGAACTGTCCGCTGTCCTTCCATATTAGTGGCCGAGATCGACCACTATTTGGGGGGAGCGACATGCTTTCGAGATTTGCCCTGCTTGCAGCAACTACATTGGCCATTGCGCCATCCGCCGCGCTGGCGCGCGACGGTACGCCTTATGTCGGCATCGAATTCGGCATCACCAAGCCGGAAAAGCTGAAGTTCGACTACGAGCGCGGCACCCTCGCGGTCGATAACGGTGTCGTTCTCGAGCACGAGAGCGGCTTCGATGCGGACCTAATCACAGGTTATGACTTCGGACTGATCAGAGCCGAAGGGGAGCTTGGCTGGAAGCGCGCAGGTATTGAAGATGTCGCCTTTAGCCCGTCCGTTCTGGCAACCACTGGCCGACCGGCAGCCGACGGTCGGACAAAGGTCATCTCTGCTATGGCCAACCTCCTTCTCGACTTCGGCTCCAATGACGGCCTCCAAGTTTATGGCGGGGGCGGCATCGGTGTCGCTCGGATTTCAGTCGATGCTGACATCACCGGTCCTGGTGT
This sequence comes from Sphingomonas sp. LHG3406-1, assembly GCF_029637485.1. Classification (GTDB taxonomy): domain Bacteria; phylum Pseudomonadota; class Alphaproteobacteria; order Sphingomonadales; family Sphingomonadaceae; genus Sphingomicrobium. The sequence goes on from NZ_CP069128.1 coordinate 2,679,723, forward strand.
CATTCCAGGGCGAACGATCAGTGCCGACGATCGTTCTTTGGCTTGGCAGATCATCGGCGGCATGCGTGTGCCGGTGAACTACAATGTCGATCTTGGCCTCAAATACCGTTACTTCCGATCGAAGGCGCAGTTCGACGAGGGTGGCGCCCTTGGCGAGAGTCTTGATGGGCGCTTCAAGTCGCATTCGGTTTTGGCGAGCCTGATCTTCAACTTCGGCAATCCGCCGGCACCGCCGCCGCCGCCGCCGCCGCCGCCGCCGCCGCCTCCTCCTCCTCCTCCGGCGACGCAGACCTGCCCGGATGGCTCGGTGATCTTGGCGACGGACGCTTGCCCGGTCCCACCACCGCCGCCGCCTCCGCCTCCGCCCGCACCTGAGCGCGGCTAAGTCTCCCTTCGAGCCTCGGTTCTCAATTGTCTGAGAGCCGGGGCTCGACCCCGTTTGGGTCAGGCCGTAAGGCCACACAATGCACTGTCCCTTGCGCCTGCGCTGCGATGCTGCATCGCTGGTCAGCAATTTTCAGCGACTGCAGAGAGTTGCGTCCGTTCCAGCTGGAGCGGCGATCAAGGCTGACGGGTACGGTCTCGGAGCTAGGCAAGTAAGCCGCGCTCTTCTTGAGGCGGGGTGCAGAGATTTCTTCGTCTCCACCTGGTGGGAAGCTTCGCGGCTTGGCGATCTGCCTGACGGCTCGGTTGCCGTTCTCCACGGGCTTGGTCCCTCCGACCGACCGCCGCCAAGCGTGCGGCCCGTGCTCATTTCCGTCCAGCAGGTCGAACGCTGGAAGGCCCTTCCCCAACCCGATCTGCCCTGCGACGTAATGATCGACACCGGCATGAACCGTCTCGGCCTGAGACCCGATGAGATCGAGGCACTCAAGGGGCTCACGATCCACACGCTTCATAGCCACCTTGTCGCGGCTGACGAGGATAGTGAACTCAACCAGCGCCAGCTGACCATTTTTCGCGCATTGCGCGCGGCAATTCCGGCCCAGCGCTACAGCTTGGCGAACAGCGCCGGCATCTTCCTCGGACCCGAATTTGCCTTCGATCTCGTCCGGCCGGGTCTTGCGCTCTACGGCGGCGTTCCGCGAGCCGAGGCGAGGGGGATGATCCAGACGGTTGTAGCTCTCGAAGCTCAGGTCATACAGCGACGCAACGTCAGTCGTGGCGAGACGGTGGGCTACAGCGCCACCTTCACCGCCGACAGCGATATGGCCGTGGCCGTCATCAATATCGGTTATGCGGATGGCTACTGGCGCGGCTTTTCGTCCCGCGGATCGGCGTTCTTCGCTGGGGAACAGCTTCCGGTGATCGGCCGGGTCTCCATGGATCTCGTCACCCTCGACGCCAGCGCCGCCCCAGGTTTGCGCGAGGGCGACTGGGTAACGCTCGACTTTGAGCTCGAGGAAAGCGCACGGCTCTCCGGTATGTCCCAATACGAGCTACTTACGGGACTTGGCTGTCGGTATGAGCGCGTTTGGGCTTAGGCGCATCCAGTCGCTTCGCTCTGTAGCGGCAAAGGTCGACGATCGGGCAGCGCCAGCATTCCGGTACGCGGGCCTTGCAGATGTAGCGCCCGTGCAGGATCAGCCAGTGATGCGCGTGGGTAAGGAACGGCGGCGGGGTCACCTTCGCCAGCTTTAGCTCGACGTCCAGCGGCGTCTTGCCAGGAGCGAGGCCGGTGCGATTGGCAACTCGAAAGACATGCGTGTCGACCGCGATCGTCGGCTCGCCAAAAGCGATGTTGAGCACGACATTCGCCGTTTTTCGGCCGACCCCCGCCAGCTGCTCGAGCGCAGCCCGGTTGCGCGGCACCTCTCCCCCGAACCGCTCGATGAGCTGCTCGGCCATCAGCATCATGTTCTTGGCCTTGGTGTTGAACAGGCCGATGGTCTTGATGTGCTCCTTGATGCCCTCCTCGCCGAGCGAGATCATGGCCGCCGGTGTGTCCGCGACCTTGAACAACTTGCGGGTGGCGAGATTGACGCTGACGTCGGTCGCTTGGGCGGAGAGGGCCACTGCGACCAGCAGGGTGTAAGGCGTCGTCCACTCGAGTTCGCCCTGTGGCTCGGGGTTGAGTTCCGCCAGCCGCAGGAAGATGTCGCCAGCCAGCTTGCGGCTCATCTCGTCGCAACCACGTCGCGCATCCCGTAGAGTCCGGGCGCGCGTCCGAGCAAGAACCGCACCGCCGCCAGCGCGCCGCGAGCGAAGATCATCCGATCCTCCGCCCGATGCGAGAGGATCAGCCGTTCCTCAGGGCCGGCGAAGATGACGTCATGGTCACCAACCACCGTGCCACCGCGCAGCGCGGCAAAGCCAATCGCGCCTTCTTCCCGCTTCAGCTGGCGGCCACTCCGCGCATCTTCGCGGCGAAGTGGCACACCGCGGCCTCGTGCCGCCGACTCCCCAAGCGACAGAGCCGTACCCGATGGCGCATCGCGCTTCATCCGGTGATGCATCTCCAGGACCTCGATGTCCCACTCGCGGCCGAGCACCCGTGCCGCCCGCTCAACGAGGTCCTCGAGCAGCGCCACGCCAAGCGACGTATTTGAAGCCCGCAGCACCGCCACCGTTCGGCTCGCTTCCGCGATGCGCCGCGTGGCGAAGTCGTCGAGGCCGGTTGTCCCGATCAGGATCGGTACCCCCGCACGGGTCGCGCGGTCGAGCGATCCGGCAAGCGCTTCGGGAACTGAGAAGTCGACGATGATGTCGCCTTGATCCGGGGAGAGGGCGAAGCCGCCATCCTCCGTGGCCGCGGCCGCAATGGCTTTGCCCATGCGCCCGTTGGGGGCGATGAGTGTCAGGCGGATTGGCTGCTGATCGGTACGCATGCCGTCACCTTGGCGGCGGCCCGACCTTCGCGCAATGGCGGAGCCGTCAGGCCGGAAGGAAGCGGTTCACCACATCCTTGGCGAGCCGGGCCGGACGCATGCTGTTCGCGTCGAGGCAGCACCAAGTGCTCTTCACCTCGGCCAGCACATCCTCGCCGCGACGGATCACCGTCGTGAACAAGGCCCTCGCGCCCTGCACCCGCTCGGCAATCACGTCCGCCACGACCACATCGTCGAGGAAGGTCGGCCGGCGAAATTCGATCTCGTGCTTGAGCGCTACCCACAGGTGCCGGGTCACCGCTTCGGACGGCGCCACCTTTTCCCAATAGCGCACCACTGCTTCCTGGACCCACTTCAGGTACACGCTGTTGTTGACGTGCCCCATGTGGTCGATGTCTGCAGGCTCGATACCGATGCTGTGGCGATACATGGTGTGCCTTATCGTAGCTGCAGTGGCTGCTGACAATAGTGTCAACAAACAGGTTATAGAATGGTTGCGTCGGAGCGAGGAAAAGGTGCGGCAATTGTCATCCTGACCGGCGCCGGAATCTCTGCTGACAGCGGCGTGGCGACGTTCCGGAGGCCCGATGGGCTGTGGGAAGGGCACAGGGTCGAGGATGTTGCAACGCCGCAGGCCTTCGCCCGCAATCCTGCTCTGGTCCACCACTTCTACGATGAACGGCGCGCGAAGCTAGCGTCGGTGACGCCGAACGCTGCCCATCTGGCGCTCGCTACGCTCGAACGCCATTGGCCCGGTCCCTTCCTGCTGGTCACGCAAAACGTCGACAATCTGCACGATCGCGCCGGGTCGGAGCGACTGATCCACATGCATGGTGCGCTGAAGAAGGGCTGGTGCCGGGCCTGCGACGCGCGCTTCCCTTGGGACGGCCCGATGGGGGAGGGGGCGCGCTGCCCGGTCTGCGAAACCATCGGCATGGTAAGGCCCGACATCGTCTGGTTCGGTGAGATGCCTTATGGGATGGACGTTATCGATGAGGTCATTCGAAATTGCGACCTGTTCGTCTCGATCGGGACATTGGGGGCCGTCTATCCGGCCGCCGGCTTCGTTCAGACCGCTCGCTACGTCGGCGCCCACTGCCTCGAGCTCAATCTCGACCCCAGTCAGGGCAGCATCTTCTTCCACGAGACGCGCCTCGGCCGCGCGTCCGAGATCGTGCCGCAATGGGTCGACGAACTGCTTCAGGACGTCAGGTAGATCACCACCGCGACGGCGATGGCGGTGGCCAGCAGGAAGGCGACCAGGCAGGCTTTCCAGCCAAAGCGCCGACGGATCGTATCACTCGCAATGTCCGCGCCGATCTCGGCCGCGCTGCCGACCGCATCGATGATGAGGTCGGCCGGCATCAGTTTGCCCAGTCCAGCCCGATGTCTTCATAAAGGCCGCGATCCTCGGCCCAGCGCGGTGCCACCTTCACGTGCAGGAACAGGTGCACCTTGCGCCCGAGATGCTCGGCGATCGCCTCGCGCGCGGCGGCTCCGATCGCCTTCAGCTTGGATCCGCCCTTGCCGAGCACGATCGCCTTCTGGCTGTCGCGCTCGATCAGGATCTGCTGGTGGATGACGGTCGAGCCGTCCTTGCGTTCTTCCCACTTCTCGGTCTCGACCGCGCTTGCGTAGGGAAGTTCGGCGTGGAGCTGCAGGTAGAGCTGCTCGCGGGTCAGCTCCGCTGCGACCATCCGATCGGTCGCGTCGCTGAGCTGGTCCTCGGGATAGTGCCATGGTCCTTCCGGCATGACCGCGGCGAGGTGCCGCTTCACATCCGCCACGCCATCGCCGCTGGTCGCCGACACCATGAAGACCTGCTCCGGCTGCAGCCTTGCGCTCAGCTCGGTCGCGAGCTTCAGCAGGTCGCCCTTCTTGGCGATGTCCACCTTGTTCAGGACCAGGATCTTGGGCTCCGGCCGGCCCTCGATGCCTTCCAGCACCATCTCGGCGCGCTGGCCGATCGTGGCGGCCGCATCGACGACCAGCACCAGCCGGTCGGCACTTTCGGCGCCCTCCCAGGCCGCCTTGACCATGGCGCGATCGAGCCGCCGCTTCGGCGCGAAGATGCCGGGCGTATCGACCAGCAGGATCTGGCTTTGCCCTTCGATGGCGATGCCCATCAGCCGCGCCCGCGTCGTCTGGGCCTTGGGGCTGACAATCGCCACCTTCTGGCCGACCAGCCCGTTCACCAGGGTCGACTTGCCGGCATTGGGCGCACCGATCACCGCCACCAGTCCGCACCGCTCACTCACTTCAACTTCTCCAGCAGCGCCGCCGCGGCGGCCTTTTCGGCTTCCTGCTTGTTCGGGCCGACACCTTCCGCCTCGCCAAGACTGCCGAGGCTGACCCGGACAGTGAAGGTCGGCGCATGGCTCGGTCCGCTGCTCTTCACCACTTCGTAGACGGGCGAACGCCGCCGCCGGGCTTCGGCCAGTTCGTGCAGCAGCGACTTGGGGTGCCGCGGCGCTTCGCCGCCGAGTACCGCGAGGTGCGGCTCCCAGGCGCGCCGGATGAAGGTGCGCGCCGCGTCCAGCCCCAGTTCGAGATAGAGCGCCGCGATCAGCGCTTCGACAACGTCGCCGACGACATTCTCGCTGCGCGCGGCATTGTCGTCGCGCGCCTGCTTGCCCAGACGCAGGACCGCAGGCACGCCCAGTGCCATCCCGACGTCCGCGCAGGTCGCCCGCGACACCAGCGAGGTCAGCCGGTGCGACAACTGCCCCTCGGGATCGCGCGGAAAGCGCTCCTCCAGCCATTCGGCGATCACCAGCCCGAGCACCCGGTCACCGAGGAACTCCAGCCGCTGGTAATGCTCCCTGCCGTGGCTCGGGTGGGTCAGCGCGCGTTCGAACGGCTTGATGTTGGCCGGACTGGCGCCGAGCTTTTCCTCGACGAAGCTGCGGACCGCGCTCAATGGCCGCTCCCGATGCGGTCGTAGCGGGCGGCGGTGAACCACGTCCATGGCAGCAGCCACGACGCGCTTCCATCGGTCGACCAGAAGGTCGTCATCGCCCGGCCGACCAGCGCCTCGACCGGCACGAACCCCATGCCGCCCAGCGCGGGCGGGATGCGGCTGTCCGCGCTGTCGTCGCGATTGTCGCCCATCATGAAGACATTGCCCGCGGGCACCCGCACCGGGCCGAAATCGTCGACCACCGGATTGTCGACCTGGTCGAGCACGACATAGCTTTCGCCGTTCGGAAGCGTTTCGCGAAAGCCGCTGAACAGGCACTTTCCGCCTTCGACCCGCGGCTGCACCGCGCGGCACGGCGAATTGGGACTGACCTCGATCCCGATGTCGGCGACCGGCACCCTCAGGATCGCCCGGCCGTTGAGGATCAGCTGCCCCTGCCGGGTCGCGACCACGTCGCCGGGGAGGCCGATCACCCGCTTGATCACGTCATTGCCTTCGGGCCCGCGGAACACCGCCACGTCACCGCGCTCGGGAAGCGAGGCGAACAGGCGGCCCTCGATCGGCGGAAAGCCGAGCAGGAAGCTCGCCCGGCTATAGCCATAGGGCCATTTGGAAACGAGCAGGTAATCGCCGACATAGAGCCCGGGCAGCATAGAGCCCGACGGGATGCTGAAGGGCGCGACGATCAGGCTTCGCAGCACCCAGGCGAACAACAGCACCAGCAGGACCATCCGCAACAGCCCGCCACCGGCCTCGCTGCCGTCCTTCTTCTTCTCGGTCGTCTCAACCATGCGGCTGCCAGCCTTGCGTCCGCTGTCGCCCGCCGGTCAAGCGCGGCAGGGTGTATTTCGTGCCCGCCGTCGCTATGTCCGCCTCATGCCCACCCCATCGTTCCTGGCCGATTTCCGGCCACAGCCGCTGTCCGACCTGTTCGCCGCCGATCCCGCCCGGGCGGAGGATCTCGCCTTCGACCTCGCCGGCATTCGCTTCGACTTCAGCAAGACCCATCTCAGCCGCGACCTGATCGATCGCCTCGACCCGATGCCTTATGGCGCGGCCCTCGCCAGCCTGCTCGCGGGCGAGGTGGTCAATGCGACGGAAGGGCGCGCCGCCGAGCATCCGGCCGAGCGCGGGACCGGCTCGCCCGACGCTGTCGCCCTCGCCGGTCAGCGCCGCCATCGCATGCGGGCCCTCATTGACGCCATCGAGGCCGGAGCCTTCGGCGACATCACCGGCATCCTCCACATCGGCATTGGCGGCTCGGCGCTCGGTCCGGCGCTGCTGGTCGACGCGCTGGGGCGGACCGAGCGGCGCTACAAGGTCGAGATCCTGTCCAACATCGACGGCCAGTCGGTCGATGCAGCGCTTGCCCGGCTCGATCCTGCGACGACGCTCGTCGCCATCGCCTCCAAGACCTTCACCACCGCCGAGACCCTGCGCAACGCCGACGCCGCGCTCGCCTGGCTCGAGGAGGCAGGCGTTGAGGACCCTTATGGCCGCCTGATCGCCCTTACTGCTGCGCCCGAGCGCGCGCTCGAATTCGGCATCGACGAGACCCGCATCCTGCCCTTCGCGCCAAGCGTCGGCGGCCGCTATTCCCTGTGGTCGGCGATCGGCTTTCCGGCCGCCCTTGCGCTCGGCATGGATGCCTTCGAGCAACTGCTGGAAGGGGCGGCGATGGTCGACGAGCATGTCGCCGAAGCCGCCCCGCAGGCCAACGTGCCCCTGCTCGCCGCCATTGCCGACCTCCTCTACACGCAGCAGCTCAAGGCCGAGACCCGCGCCGTCTTCGCCTATGACGATCGCCTCAGCCTGCTGCCCTCCTACCTCCAGCAGCTCGTCATGGAATCGAACGGCAAGTCGGCCGGCATCGACGGCCAGCCGGCCGGCGGCCACACCTCCGCCATCCTGTGGGGCGGCACCGGCACCGATGCCCAGCATGCCGTCTTCCAGCTCCTCCACCAGGGCACCCACCTCGTGCCGGTCGAGTTCGTCGCCGTCGCGGCGCAGGGCGACGAGCAGGACCCCGCCCATCACCGCGAGCTACTCCTCAACTGCTTCGCGCAGGGCGCCGCGCTGATGGCCGGCCGGTCGTCGGACGACCTTCACCGCGACTATCCCGGCAATCGCCCCTCGACCACCATCCTCCTCGACGACCTCGACCCGACCAGCCTCGGCGCCCTGATCGCCTTCTACGAGCATCGCACCTTCGCCGAGGCCGTGCTGCTCGGCATCAACCCGTTCGACCAGTTCGGGGTCGAACTCGGCAAGGAGATGGCGCGCGCCATCGACGATCCGGAGACACGCTCGGCTTTCGATCCCTCGACCCGCGCCCTCATCGAGAAGGCAGGCCTGTGACCGACCAGCACTTCGACTATGACCTGTTCGTCGTCGGGGCCGGCTCCGGCGGAGTCCGCGCCGCCCGAATCGCCGCCGGCCATGGCGCGCGCGTCGCAGTCGCCGAGGAGCACAAGGTCGGCGGGACCTGCGTCATCCGCGGCTGCGTGCCCAAGAAGCTGCTCGTCTACGGAGCCCATTTCGCCGAGGACCTCGACGATGCCGCCATGTTCGGCTGGGACATTCCCGAGCGCCGCTTCGACTGGCCGACCCTGCGCGACAATGTCCTTGCCGAAGTCAGCCGCCTTGAAGGCCTCTACGGAGAGACGCTCGCCAACCATAAGGTGACCGTCTTCAAGACGCGCGCGGTGCTTACCGGCCCGAACAGCCTGTCACTTGCCGACGGCCGGACCATTACCGCCGGCAAGATCCTGCTCGCGCCCGGTGCCCGCCCGGCGCTGCCGGATGTTCCCGGCATCGAACATGCCATCACCTCGAACGACGTCTTCCACCTCGAGCGGCTGCCCAAAAGGGTGGTGATCGCCGGCGGCGGCTACATCGCCAACGAGTTCGCCGGCATCTTCCACCAGCTCGGCGCCCACGTCACCATCGTCAATCGCTCGGACACCATCCTTCGCGGATATGACGAGCAGATCGTCGACCGGCTGGTGAAGATCAGCGTCGCCAAGGGCATCGACTTCCGCTTCAACGCCGGCTTCGAGGCGCTGGAGCAGCAGGAAGACGGCTCGATCCTCTGCCGCATGCGCGGCACCCAGGACATCGTCGCCGACGAGGTGCTGTTCGCCATCGGCCGCCTGCCGAACACCGAGGAGCTCGGTCTCGACCGGCTCGGCGTCAAGCTGACCGAGCGCGGCGCCATCGTGGTCGACAAGGAATATCGCTCGTCGGTGCCCAGCATCTTCGCGGTCGGCGACGTCACCGACCGGGTGCAGCTGACCCCGGTCGCCATCCGCGAAGGGCATGCCTTTGCCGACACACAGTTCGGCGGGCATCCCTGCGTGGTCGACTATGACAACATTCCGTCCAGCTGCTTCAGCCACCCGCCGATCGGTCTCGTCGGGCTCACCGAAAGCCAGGCCAAGAACAAGCTCGGCGTAATCCGCACCTACACGTCGGACTTCCGGCCGATGAAATATGTCCTCGCCGGCCGCAACGAGCGCGCGCTCTACAAGCTTGTTGTCGACGAGGGCTCGGACAGGGTGGTGGGCGTGCACCTGATCGGTCCCGACGCGCCCGAGATCCTGCAGGGCGCCGCCATCGCGGTGAAGGCCGGGCTCACCAAGGCCGACTTCGACGCCACCGTCGCGCTCCACCCGACGATGGCCGAGGAACTGGTGCTGATGCGCTGACTCCAATTCCCCTCCCGCAGGCGGGAGGGGAGTGCTAGGCACGCGTCCGTGACCTACGACGCAATCATCATCGGTGCCGGCCACAACGGCCTCGTCTGCAGCTACTATCTGGCGAAGAAGGGCCTGAAGGTCGCCATCCTCGAGGCGCAACCCAATGTCGGCGGCGCGGCGGTCACCGATGAATTCCTGCCCGGCTTCAAGAACAGCGCGGCAAGCTACACCGTCAGCCTCCTCAACCCCAAGGTCATCCGCGACCTCGACCTTGCTCGCCACGGCTTGAAGGTCGTCCTGCGCAAGATCGACAACTTCCTTCCCGGCGACGGCGACTACCTCCTCGGCGGCCGCGGCGGGCTGACCCGGGCCGAGATCGTCCGCCACCATGAAGCCGACGGCGCCGGCTACGACCGCTACATGGCGGAGCTCGAAACAGTCGTACCCCTCATTCAGAAGTGGCTGCTGAAGGCACCGCCACAGGCTGGAGCCGGTCTGGCTGGTCTCCCTGCCATGCTCAGCCTCGGCCGTGACCTGGTCGGCCTATCGACTGACGAAGTGCGCATCGTTCACGATTATGCGACTAAGTCGGCCGGCGGCATTCTCGATCGCCACTTCAAGGGCGATCTCGCCAAGGCCCTGTTCGGGTTCGACGGCGTGGTCGGCAACTTCGCCTCACCCTATTCGGCCGGGACCGCCTACGTCCTTCTCCACCATCTGTTCGGCGAGGCGGCCGGCGTTCCCGGCGCCTGGGGCCATGCGATCGGCGGCATGGGCGCGATTACCCAGGCCATGGCTCGTGCCGCTCGCGAGGCGGGGGTCGACATCGTCCTCAATGCATCGGCGGAAGAGATCATCGTCGAGCGCGACCGCGCCGTCGGCGTGGTCGCGCAGGGCAAGGCGTGGCGCGCGTCGCGCGTGGTCGCCGGGGTCAACCCGCGGCTCCTGTTCGGCAAGCTCCTGCCGCAGGGCGCGGTGTCCGATACCGTCAACCGCCACATGGCGGGCTGGGCGTGCGAAAGCGCGACCTTCCGAATGAACGTGGCGCTCTCCGAACTGCCGAAGTTCACCGTCAAGCCGGAGAAGGGCGACCATCTCACCGCCGGCATCATCATGGCGCCCAGCCTCGACTACATGGACCGCGCCTTCACCGATGCAAAGCAGCAGGGCTGGTCCAAGCAGCCGATCATCGAGATGCTGATCCCGACGACGCTCGACCCGGCCCTCGCGCCCAAGGGCAAGCATGTCGCCAGCCTCTTCTGCCAGCACTTCCGCTACCAGCTTCCGGGCGGCAAGAACTGGGACAAGGTGCGCGACAAGGTCGCCGACCACATCATCGCCACCGTCGACAGCCACGCTCCGGGCTTCGCCGCCAGCATCATCGGCCGCCAGATCCATTCGCCGCTCGACCTCGAGCGCCGCTTCGGCCTGATCGGCGGCGACATCTTCCACGGCAAGATGGGTCTCGACCAGTTGTTCAGCGCCCGTCCGATGATCGGTGCCGCCGACTATCGCATGCCCTTGCCCGGCCTCTACCTCTGCGGCTCGGGCGCGCACCCGGGCGGTGGAGTCACCGGCGCCCCGGGCCACAACGCTGCGCAGGCCATCCTCGCCGACCGCCGTCCCTGGAAGCGCAGCGCTTGAAACCCCTCGACGGGATCAGGGTGCTCGACCTCAGCCGGGTCCTCGCCGGCCCGTGGTGCACGCAGCTCCTTGCCGACCTCGGCGCCGACGTCATCAAGATCGAGCGGCCGGGGCAGGGGGACGACACCCGCCACTGGGGCCCGCCCTGGCATGGCGACGGCGAGGAGCGCGTGGCCGCCTATTTCCTCGCCTGCAATCGCGGGAAGCGCAGTGCCGCCATCGACCTCGCCAGCGAGGAAGGTGCCGAACAGGTGCGCGCCCTTGCCGATCGCAGCGACGTCGTCGTCGAGAACTTCAAGGTCGGAGCGCTCCGCCGCTATGGGCTGGACGCGGCGACGCTGCGCGCCCGCAACCCGCGCCTCGTTTACGCCAGCATCACCGGCTTTGGTCAGGACGGCCCCCGCGCCGGCCAAGCCGGCTACGACTTCATGATCCAGGGCCAAGCCGGCCTGATGAGCATCACCGGCCTTCCCGACGAAGTCGAGAATGGCGGTCCACTACGCGCCGGGGTCGCCGTCGTGGACCTGTTCACCGGCATGTATACCGCCAGCGCCATCCTCGCCGCGCTGGTCCGGCGCGGCACGACGGGGGAGGGCGCGACCATCGACAGCGCCCTGTTCGACTGCGGCCTGGCGTTGCTCGCCAATCAGGCCAGCAATTATCTCGTCAGCGGCCAAAGCCCGCCGCGGCAGGGCAATACGCACCCCAATCTCGTACCCTACCAGCCCTTCGCTTGCGCCGATAAGCCGCTGATCATCGCTGTCGGCAACGATCGCCAGTTCGCGTCGCTCGCCACCCTGCTCGGCAATGGCGAGTGGATCACCGATCCCCGCTACGCCACCAATGCCGCCCGCATTGCCCATCGCGCCGAGCTGGTCGCGGCGATCGAAGCCGTCACCCGCACTCGGCCGGCCGCTCACTGGTATGAAGCCTGCGAGCGGGCGGGCATACCAGCCGGCCCCATCAACAGCATCGCGCAGGCGCTCGCCGACCCGCAAGCCGCCCACCGCGCCATGCTGCGGGAGATGGAAGGATACCGGCTGCTCGGAAGCCCGGTCCGGCTCGACGGACATCGTTTGGACACTGATCGCCCTCCCCCGCTCCTGGGAGAGCATACGACGGAGGTGCTGGCAGCGCTGGCGCTAGATCAGCGAACGTAGGCGTTGCCGACCAATGGTCCGAGCCCGTCATAGCGGCGCACCTGCCGCTCGTAAAATTCGGCCAGATCCATGTAGGCGAGCCGCACGCGCGGATCGGACGCGGCAAAGGCCTTTCTCAGCGCGTCATCGAGACGCTCCCTAAACTCTACCGACCCCATCGCTTGCCCCTCCCGCCGCTGCGAGTAGCGACATGGCTTCAGCTAGCCAACTGGAAACATAGGGGTTTTTGCCGATCAAGCTTCCACTTCGGGGTCATTAATTGACCTTGGGAAGGGAGCTTGAGGAGGCGCGTTAACACCAAGATGGGGATGAGTGCTGGCTTGCCGGCGAACAAAGGTGATGATCGGCTTGATCCGGGGATCAGAACGACGTCGAGTCACTATTCGGCCTGGCCATACTTGCTTTCAATGAAGCGCCCCTGGGTGCTGAATGCATCGACGTCGCGCTTCGCCAGCCGCTCGCTTACTTCACTAAGAGCGGTGCGGCTGGCAGCTAGTCCCTCGACCAGCCGCTGGTCCACCGTTTTGCCTTCCGCATCCGCCTCGCTCCGGTAGGCGGGCGGCACGTTGGCATAGCGATCGATGAGGCCGGGCAGGTGGACACTCATCAGTCGCCGGGCGTCCTGTGCGTCGGGATCGAGGAGATCGACCCGCTCCAAGGTCTGCTTCAGTGTCGTCAGTTCTGCCGTGATCTGGTCGAGCACCGGCTGCGCCGGAGCGGGTAGGGCGCGGCGGGTACGATAGAGGAAGCTGTCGAACCGCTGTACCATCTCGCCGTTCGGTATGTCCTGCGGCACGGTCGGAAGTGTCGTCTCCTCGCGGCTGCCCCAGAAGAAGAGCAGGCCGGCGATGGCGATTGCCAGGCCCACCGCCGCAAGGAAGCCGAACATGCCGATCGGCGTCACTACGCCTACCACGATCGTCAGTATGCTGATCGTCAGGAGAGCCAGCACTGCATTGCGGGTCGCGCGGCCGTAGCGGCGCAGCTTACGTTGCCGCTCGCGCCGGGCCTGCATCGCGACCGGTCCTTCGCGCTCGTCGATGACGGTCATGACCCGTTCGAACCGGGCCAGCGCCTTGGTAACCTTGGCGTCGGTCTCGGTCACTTGGCGTCGAGCGGGGTGAAGGCGGGTGCCGAATCGAGCTTGGCCTGATTGGCGCCTTCGGCACGGGCGATGTAGCCGCGGCTCTTCTCCACTTCGGTCCCGAGCGTGTTGACCGTTTGCTTCATGTTCTCGAGCGCCTTCAGCTTGAAGCTGTCGATCGAGTCCATCGTGTCGTAGATGTTCTGGAAGGCCCGCTGCAGCGTCTCGAGCGGGATGGTCGAGCTCGCCGCCTGCTCGTGGATCGCGGCCGACTGGGTCTTGAGCATCGTGCCGGTCGACTCGATCATGCCCGCCGTCGTCGTGTTGAGCGCACCGATCTGCTCCAGCACCAGCTTCTGGTTGGTCAAAGCCTGGGCGACCGTCACCGCCGTCCGCAAGGCCGCGACGGTGGTCGTGGACGCCCGGTCGACGCCCTTCACCAGCTCGACGTTGTTCTTCTTGACGATGTCGAGGGCCAGATAACCCTGCACCGTCACCGCCATCTGCGTCAGCAGGTCGGTGGTGCGCTGGCGAGTGTAGAAAAGCGCGGTCTCGCGGATCGCCTTGGCCTTGGCCGGCTCCGTGGCATCGAGGCTAAGCGCCGTCTCCTCGAGCTTGGCATCGAGCGCCTTGGAGATGTGGATCATCTGCTCGAGCTTGTGCATCGTCTTCCACAAGTTCGCGCGCTCGGTGTCGATGGCGGCATTGTCCATCAGCAGCTCGTCCTTGCCGCTCTGCAGCCTGGCGAGGATCGCGCTGATGTGGCTCTGCGCGCTCTGATACTGGCGGAAATAGCCCTTGATCGAGTTGCCGAAGGGAATGAGGCCGAACAGCTTGCGGCCGGGGGACAGCGCGCCGTTGCGCTTGGGATCGAGCGCTTCGACCGTGGTCCGCAATTGCGTGAGATCCGCGCCGATGCCGGTGTCGCTGTCGATTGCTTTCACCGGGCGGTCGAGAAAGCGGTTCGACGCGCCGGCCGCCTCGGCGATCTCCTTGCGGCCCATGGCGGTCAGCTGATCGACCTTCTTGCCGAATTCCGGCGAATTGCTGTCGAGCGCGACGAGTTCGCCGACGAAGCTGTCGACCTTCTTCTCGAGCTCGGTCCGTTCGCCGTCCTTGAGCGGCACAAGGCCGGCCGCTTCCTGGGGGAGCACGGGCTGGAGCACCGCCGGCGGGTCCAGCTTGAGCTTCGTCGCCGTGGCAATCTGGGTCTCGGTCGCGTCGGTAGCCATCATTCTCCCCTTCTCTGGCCAGCATGGCGGGAGGCCCTGTCTGGCGCAAGAAGCTTGGGTGTATTGTAAGAGTGATACAGCCCCGCTTCAAGCGGTAGGACGTGGTCAAGGAACCGTTAACCGCGTCTTCGAGGGTTTCGCTTACTTTGTTCCAGCTAGGAACGCGCCGAGCGAACTCCTTTTTTCTTACGCGAGAGAGTCCATGCTGCGACTGCTGAAGAAGCTCCGGCGCGACGAGCGCGGGAATATCCTAATCATCACTGCCGCGGCGATGCCGATGCTGATCGGCCTCGCCGGACTGGCTACCGATACCATCCAGTGGGCTCTCTGGAAGCGTCAGCTGCAGCGCGCCGCCGACTCGGCCGCGATCGCCGGTGTCTACGAGCGTAACGCGACCCCGCTCGGTGCGACGACGACCGTCAAGCAGGCCGTCAACCGCGACCTCACTCTGAACCAGCATGCTGGCAGCCTCCTCGAGGAGGCGGAGCTGGAGCTGGACATCGCGGATACGCCGGCACCCGACCGCCGGATCAACCAGGTAGGGGTGACCCTGAAGCTTCAGAAGGGACTTCCCTTCAGCAGCTTCTTCATGCCGACGGCTCCGATCATTCGGGTGCGCGCGGTCGCCGCCAGCGTTCCGGGCGCCGGCGAATATTGCGTCATCGCGCTCGACGATCGGGACGTCACCGGCGCCGACATCGGCGGCAGCACGACGGTGGATCTTGGCGACTGCTGCCTGATCGCCAATTCGACCCACGCCAACGAGGCGTTCAAGAACACCGGTGCCGGCTCCACGGTGAAGGCGGGCTGCATCGCGGCCGTGGGCGGCGTGCAATATTCGAAGTCGCCGAACTGGCAGGTGAAGAACTACTTCCCGTACAGCGAGCCGGCGGCCGATCCGTACGCCAATCTTCCCTCGCCCAAGCCGGAAGACTGCACTTCCAGCAATACCATCACCATGTCCTCCCAGCAGAAGGACTATCCGATCGATCGGAGTTCGACCGACGACGGTCAGACCATCTGCATCAATGGAGGGTTCGAGGTGAAGGGTCACCTCACGCTGGGTGCCGGCACCTACATCATCAACACCAACGGTCCCAACGACGACCTGACGATGAATGCCACGGACACCAGCATCACCTGTGATGGCTGCACCATCATCCTCACCAATCTCACCGATCCTACCAAGACCGGCAACTTCCGACTGACCGGCGGAACGCTCGATCTCAAGGCGCCGACAGCGCTTGACGCGCCCTATCGCGGGGTCGCGCTCTATCAGGATCGGCGGGCAGTGGACGACGGCAAGCGTGGCACCAATCATGTCAACGGCAACAACACCAGTGGCATCCAGGGCGTGATGTACATGCCGGGCAGATCGCTGCTCTATAACGGTGGCGGCGGCGTTGCGCAGAACAAGTGCATGCAGCTGATTGCGAAGCGCGTCGACTTCACCGGAAACAGCGGGTTCAAGATGGGCAGCCTGTGCGGTGATGCCGGGCTGACCGGACACAGTGGCGGCGGCTGGCTGGTGAGGCTGGTATCGTGATGCGCCGGCTTGCTCGAAATCTCGCGGGCGACGATGCCGGGGCTGCCATCATCGAACTGGCCTTGGCGGCACCGATCCTTGCGCTGATGATCATGGGCACCGCCGACATCGCGCTGGCCTACAGCCGCAAGCTCGCGCTCGAACAGGGTGCGCAGCGTGCGGTCGAGAAGGTCATGCAGACGACCCAGCTGAAGCAGGTTCAGACAACAATCGCGGATGAAGTCGCCATACAGGCGAAGGTCGATGCCAGCCGGGTCACGGTGACCTTCCCGAAATATTGCGATGGCCGCTTGTTGCCTGACCTGGGCAGGGACGACGACGGATTCGCCAAAGGGGAATGCGATCCCGACGAGACTCCGGCCCATTACATCCAGGTCGTCGTGACGGACGAGTACAAGCCTTTGTTCCCGACGCTCCACTTGGGCACGAAGCTCTCCAACGGGAAGTACCGCGTCATCGCTCAGGCAGGGATGAGAACCAAATGAAGATGCCGTCCATGATCCGCGACGATCGCGGCGCGACCACGGTCGAGCTTGCATTCGCCTTCCCCATCTTCATCGTGATGGTGTGGATGATGGTCCAGTTCGGCCTGGTGTTCCGGGCCAATTCGGGCATTCAGCACAGCCTCGGGCAGGGCGCGCGCTATGCGACGCTCTATCCGACCCCGACGGACGAGCAGATCGACGCCAAGATGGACGAGGCGGTTTACGGTATCGGACCGGGCACCTTCACCACCAAGGTGACCGACGTTCCGGCCGAGGGCTACAAGGACCTCGAGGTTACTTACACCCAGGCGACCAATCTTCTGCTGTTTGCTGGACCGAACATCAGCATCAGTAAGTCCAAGCGCGTTTGGGTGGCCGGCGGCATTCGCGGTGGCAGCAGCAGCGGTGGCAGCAGTGGCGGCAGCAGCGGAGGCGGCTCGACCGATCCGACGCCACCGAGCACGGACCCCTCCGTTCCGCCGCCGACTCCGGACCCGACTCCGGACCCGACGCCGACTCCGACGCCGACTCCGACGCCGACCCCGGATCCGACGCCGACTCCGGATCCGACGCCGACCCCGACCCCGACTCCGACCCCGGATCCGACGCCAACCCCTGGCAACGGTAACGGCAATGGCAATGGCAATGTCAGCTGCACGAAGAAGAACGGCAAAAGCTGCTAGGGGCGGGCACCACGTGCCGCGAAGAAGGCCATGATCGCACTCCTGACCTCTTCGGAGGTCAGGCGCTCGGAGAAATGGCCATTTTCAAGGTCCATGCGCTCCAGCACGTCTTCATGCTGCGCACCGCGAAGCAGGCGCTGTGTCAGCCGTAGCGCCTGCGGCGGTCGGGCGAGTAGCGCAGCGACCACCTCGTCCACCGTCTCGGACAAGCCGCCAGCTTGCGCGCGATGAGTGACGAGGCCGAATCGCTCCGCCTCATCGACTCCGAAGGGCTCCCCGATAAGCAGATATTTGGCAGCCAGCTGGCGTCCGGCAAGCCGCGGCAGGATGAGCGAACTGGCCGCTTCCGGAACCAGGCCAAGCTCGGTGAACGGCATCTTGAAGCGCGTGCCCTCCTCGGCGACTACCAGATCGCAATGGAACAGCATGGTGGTGCCGATGCCGATCGCATTGCCGTGTACCGCCGCGACCAAGGGCACCTGGTTGGTCGCGAGTGCCTTCAGCAGGCGCCAGACCGGAATGTCGGTTTGCCCATCCTGCGGAAGCTCGTTCATGAAGTCGGCGAGATCGTTGCCGCCGGTAAAGTCGACACCTTCACCCTCGAGCGTGATGACGCGGATCTCGGGATCATCCTGCGCTCCGGCGATGGCATCGGCGAGAGCGGCGTACATGGCCACCGTAATGGCGTTGCGCCGGTCCGGCCGGTTCAGGAGAAGGCGGAGGTGAGCGCCCTTGCGCTCGGTTCTGACATGCTCGGTCATGGACCCGTCTCTGCCTTGCCGCTAAGCGACACGCAACTGCAGCCCAAGGACGGTACCCTCCCATGAAGTTCTTCGCCGACACCGCCGACATCGCCGATATCCGCGAGCTGATGGACACTGGCCTGCTCGATGGTGTGACCACCAATCCCAGCCTGGTGAAGAAGTCGGGCGGCCACTTCATCGAGACCGTGACCGAGATCGCGAGGATCTGCCCCGGACCGGTGTCGGCCGAGGTGGTGGCGCTCGACCATGCCGAGATGATGCGCGAGGCCGAGGTGCTCCGGAAGATCGCCGACAACATCACCATCAAGGTCCCGCTCACCCTCGACGGGCTCAAGACCTGCAAGGCGCTGACCAGCGAAGGCACGATGGTCAATGTGACCCTCTGCTTCTCAGCAAACCAGGCGCTGCTCGCGGCCAAGGCGGGCGCAACCTTCATCTCGCCCTTTGTTGGCCGCCACGACGACGTCGGTTACCCTGGCATGGAGCTGATCGCCGATATTCGGATGATCTACGACAATTACGACTTCGGGACCGAGATCCTGGTGGCGAGCGTGCGCAACCCGATCCACGTGCACGAAAGTGCGAAGCTGGGTGCCGACGTGATGACCGCGCCGCCAGCCGTCATCAAGGCGCTTTTCAACCATCCGCTGACTGACAAGGGCATCGCGTCCTTCCTCAAGGACTGGGAAGCGACCGGCCAGAAGATCGGCTGATTCGGTCGCCGCGGGAAGGCACTGGACGTTAACCTTCGTCCGCCTACACTCGCGACATGGGTAAGCTCCTCTCGTTCGAGGATCATGCGTTGACGCGTCTGCGCGCGCGCGTTGCTGCTGCGGAAGAGGCGCGGGAAGACCTGCTCGCCTTTGCGCGTGGCCAGTCCGGCGCGGTTGCCGCCATCCACCAGGCGGTGCTCGCCGCGCTGGAGGCGAGCGACTTCGATCATCTTCTCCACGTCGTGGTGCAGGAATGGCCGCTCATCCTGGGCCTCGATGCGGTGGCGCTGGGGCTGATCGTCGGTGATCGTGGCTTCCGCGTCGACAGTTCGGGCATACAGCATTGCGAAGCGGCCTTGCTCCGTCAGTGGATCGACCGGGCCGAATCAGTCGAACTGCGCACTGTGGAACGGGGCCATGCCCTTTTCGGGCCCGCGTCCGACCTGATCGGGGCGGAAGCTCTGATCCGGCTGCCTGATGCACTGCCCGAAGCCATTCTCCTCCTCGGGCAGCGCGGCGCCCAGTCGCTCGATGGTCGTCATGGCTCTGAACTGCTGCTGTTCCTCGGCGTCAGCCTCGCCGCTATACTGCGGCGGTGGACGATCAATCCCTGACCGAAGGCGCGCGGGCGCTCGTCGTCCGCTTCGACTCGACGCTTCGGCTCGATCGGCGGCGCAGCCCGCATACGGCACGCGCCTATGTCGCGACCGCGCACCGCTTCATCGCCTTTCTTGAGAGCTATCGCGGCGGGCCTGTCGGGCCGCAGCATTTCGGCGCGATCGAGGCTGTCGATCTCCGCGCCTATCTGGCGCAGCGCCGGGGCGAGGGGCTCGGTCCCTCGTCGGCGGCGCGCGAGATGTCGGCCGTGCGTGCCTTTCTTCGCTTCGCGGCCGAACAGCAGGGCACCCCTGCTGCGTTGCCGCGGGTGAAGGCGCCCAAGCGCCCGCGTACACTCCCGCGCCCTGCCGCACCCGGCGATGCCCTCGCGCTTGCCGAGGAGACGGGGGCACTGGCGAAGGAGCCTTGGATCGCCGCCCGCGACACGGCGCTTCTGCTGCTTCTCTACGGCTCGGGCCTGCGCATTTCCGAAGCCCTGTCCTTGCCCGCGCGCACGCATCCGCTCGGCAGCACCGTCCGGGTCATCGGCAAGCGCAACAAGACGCGGGTGGTGCCGGTGCTTCCGCTCGTGGCGGCCGCCGTCGCCGACTATGTCCGGCTGTGCCCCTGGCCGCTGGCCGGGGTGGAGCCGCTGTTCCGCGGAGCGAAGGGTGGGCCGTTGAGTGCCGATGTCGTCCGGAGAGCGGTCGCTGCCGCCCGCCGGGTCCTCGGCCTCGACGATCGCATCACACCGCATGCACTGCGGCACAGCTTCGCCACACACCTGCTTGCCGGCGGCGCCGACCTCCGGACTCTGCAGGAGCTGCTTGGCCACGCGAGCCTGTCATCAACCCAGATCTACACGGCCGTGGACGCTGCCCACTTGCTGGACGTCTGGCGACACGCGCATCCGAGGGCCTGAGGGGAGCTGTCGAGGCGTCCGGTAGTGTGGGGATCTACCGGCCGCCTCGACAGGAATGACCTAGGCCCCCGCAGCCTTAACAAGGTGCTAAATAGCTGAAATGGTTACAAGGCATCGGCAGAAAAGCGCCGTGGCCACTTCCATCTTGGATCAATTTGTCGCGCGGTAGCGGATCACGCGCCAGACATAGCCAAGCACCAGCGTCACCAGGATGGCATTGCTGACCGGGCCGAGCCAGGTGTCGACCTCGCTGAACTGCTCGCGCAGCTTGAAGCCGGCATAGGCAAGCGCCGAGGTCCAGCCGGCAGTGCCGATCGTCGAGGCGACGAAGAAGGTCTTGAATCGCATTTTTAGGAGGCCGGCCGGGACAGAGACCAGGCTCCGCACCGTCGGCAGCATTCGGCCCAGGAAGACGAAAAAAGTGCCGTTCTGCCGGAACCAGCGCTCGGCCCGCTGCACTTCTTCCCAGTCCATCGTCAGCCAACGACCATAGCGATCGATCAGCGGCTTCAGCCTGATGATCCCGAGCGCACGGGCGGCGAGATACCAGACGATGTTGCCGAGCATTGCTCCGGCGGTGCCCGAGGCGATCACCCAGCCAAGGCTGAGCTGCCCTTTGGCGGCGGCGACCCCGGCGACCGGCATGATCACCTCCGACGGGATCGGCGGAAAGATGGTCTCGAGGAACATAAGGAAGCCGACGCCGAGGTAACCCGACTGCTCGATCATGCGGATGACCCAGTCACCCACGCGCGTCGGCCTCGAGCTTCGCCTCGATCGCGTCCCAGATCAGACCGGCACTGTTGATGCCCTCGAAGGCGTCGAGCGCGACCAGCCCGGTCGGGGAGGTGACGTTGATTTCGGTCAGCATGCCGCCAATCACGTCGATGCCGACGAACAGCAGGCCGCGCTTCCGCAACTCCGGCCCGAGCGCCGCGCAGATCTCGCGCTCGCGCTCGCTCAATGCTGTCTGGTGGGCGGTGCCACCAGCGGCAAGGTTGGATCGGATCTCGCCCTTGCCGGGAACGCGGTTGATGGCGCCGATCGGCTCTCCATCGACGAGGATGATGCGCTTGTCGCCTTCGGTCACGGCAGGGAGAAAGGCCTGAGCGATGAAGGGTTCCTTCCACGTCTCCGAGAAGAGCTCGGCGAGCGCGCGGAGGTTCGATCCGTCGTGACCGATACGGAACACCGCCGCGCCGGCATTGCCGTGAAGCGGCTTCAGCACGATCTCGCCATGCTTGGCGTGGAAGGCGTGGAGCTCCTCCATGCTGCGCGTGATCAGGGTCGGCGGCATGAAGCGTGCGAAGTCGAGGACGAACAGTTTCTCGGGCGCGCTTCGGACGTTGGCTGGATCGTTGATCACGAGCGTCTTGCCGGCGAGCCGCTCAAGCAGGTGGGCGGCGGTGATGTAGGCGATGTCGAATGGCGGATCCTGCCGCATCAGGACGACGTCGACCTCGTCCTCGAGATCGATCACGAGCGGCTCTTCGGCATGGAAGTGGTCGCCCTCGACGCGCTGAACGGTGACCGGCCGTGCAAGCGCGCGGAGCCGGCCATCCTCATAGGTCAGCGCTTCGGCACGATACTCGAACAGGCGATGGCCGCGTGCCTGCGCTTCAAGCATCAGGGCGAAGGTGGAATCGCCGGCGATGCCGATCAATTCGAGCGGGTCCATCTGTACCGCGACGGTCAAGCGCATGAAGGCTCCGAGGAAGGCTGGGCAGCCCCCTTAGTCGGGCTGCCGTCCGCTGTCATCCTTGCCAGACGTCGACGAGGTGGCGGGGCAAGTGTCCCGGGACGATGTGAATGACGTCGATCCGCACCGTGTCGGCATCGCCGAGGAAACGGGGGACCAGCAGCTCGGACGCCGCGGCGACCCGCTGCAAGCGGCGCTGGTCGAGCGAGATCTCGACTGCTTCGCGGGTCGCACGCGCCTTCACCTCGATGAAGGCCAGCACGTTGCCCCGCCTGGCGACCAGGTCGACCTCCCCGACGGGCGTGCGCACCCGCTCGCCGAGGATGGTCCAGCCCTTCACCCGCAGGAACCAGGCCGCCATCGCCTCCGCTCGCCGTCCCCGACGTTCGGCTTCCGCCCGGTCAGGCCGGGCGCCGCTCAGCGGCCGAGCTCCAGGGCCCGCTCATAGGCAAGCTTCCGTTTGATTCCGAGCCGGGCAGCGACGCTGGCAGCCGCACGACTGGGGCTCTCGCCGGCCTGCATCGCCGCGCGCAGTGCCGCATCGAGGTCGTCGCTGGTCGGTTCGGGCGCACCGGCGAGCGGACCGACCACGATCACGATCTCCCCCTTCGGCGCGGCATCGGCATAGCGATCCGCAAGCTGGGTGAGGGTGCCTGTGACGCACTCTTCGTGGAACTTGGTCAGCTCGCGGGCGACCGCGGCCTCCCGGTCGCCAAGCCCGGCGGCAAGCGCGGCCAGGCTCGCGCCGAGCCTCGGGCCGCTCTCGTAGAGGACGAGGCTGGCCCGCACCGCCGCCACTTCGGCGATGGCCTCGGCCCGCGACTTCTCCTTCGGCGGGAGGAAGCCAAGAAAGAGGAAGCGATCGGTCGGCAGGCCCGCCAATGTCAGCGCCGCGATGGCTGCGCAGGGTCCGGGAAGGGTGAAAATCTCGTGGCCCGCGGCCCTTGCCTCGCGCACGAGCTTGAAACCCGGATCGCTGATGAGCGGCGTGCCCGCATCGCTGACCAGCGCAATCGCCTCGCTACCAAGACGCGCGACGATGGCGGTCCGGTCGGCGGCATCGCTATGGTCGTTGTAGGTGCGCATGGGCACCGAAGCGCCGGCATGCATGAGGAGACGGGTGGTTACCCTCTTGTCCTCGGCCAGCACCAGGGAACAGCTGCGCAGCAGTTCGGCGGCACGCGGCGTGAGGTCCCCAAGATTGCCGATCGGGGTCGCGACGATGTAAAGGCCAGGCGTCGGGGGTGTGGACATGGATATATTGAACGTCATGGCATTCTCGCATGAGGCCGCACAAGGCCGTCGCAACTTTCTCTTCGCAGCCATCGGCGCGGCACTGCTCGCCGGCTGCGCCACTGGACCCGTGACACGGCCAATCCCGGCCACTCCGGTTGGAACCAACAAGGTGGCGGTGCTGGTGCCGCTGAGCGGTCCCGACGCGGCGGTCGGGCGGGCGCTCGGCAACGCGGCGAAGCTCGCCCTATTCGACAGCGGCGGCAAGGCATTCGAACTGACCCTCTACGACACGGCGGCGGGCGGCGCGGCCGCCGCGGCCGGCCAGGCGATTGCGGCCGACCACGGCCTGATCCTCGGGCCGCTGAGAGCCGACGAGGTCGAGCGCGTGGCTCCGGTCGCCCGTCAGGCGCGAGTGCCGGTGATTGCCTTCTCCAACGACGTGAGTGCCGCCGCGCCGGGCGCCTACATCCTTGGCTTCACCCCTGGCCAGGCTGTCGAGCGGGTGGTCGCGCAGGCTGCAGGTGCCGGAGCCCGCCGCTTCGCCGCGCTCGCGCCTGCGGGCGTCTACGGACAACGCTCGGTCCAGGCGCTCGCGGCAGCCGCCCAGCGCGCCGGTGGGCAGGTGGTAGCCGTCGAGAGCTATTCCGGCCCAGGTGGCGTTCGGGCCGCGGCAGCCCGGCTTGCCGGCAGGCCGCATGATGCCGTCTTGATCGCCGATGGTCCTCGTGTCGCGACGCTCGCCGCTCCGGCCCTCCGGCCCGGCACCCGCATCCTCGGCACAGAGTTGTGGGCCGCCGGCAATCCCGGCTCGACGCCGCGGCTTCGCGGTGCCTGGTATGCTGCGCCGACACAGGGGCGGTGGGCGCAGTTCGTGCAGCGTTATCGCGCGCGCTACCCGGGCCAGGGCGAGCCACCGCGCATCGCCAGCCTTGGCTATGATTCGGTGCTGCTGGCGGTGCGGGCATCGCGCAGCTGGGCGCCGGGTCGGCGCTTTCCGCTCGGTGCCATCGACGACCGCGAGGGCTTCGCCGGGGTCGACGGCATTTTCCGGTTTCGCAGCGACAATGTCGCGCAGCGCGCCTTCGAAGTGCGGCAGGTGACCGCCGGCGGCTCGACCCTCGTGTCAGCGGCGCCGAGCAGCTTCTGATTGGGGCTTTTCAAGCCGCAGTTCCCGAGTCATCCTGCTGTCACAGACAGTCGAGGGAGCTTCGGGGATGCTCACGGGAATGATGTTTGTCGCCGCCGCAGCGGCGATGCAGGCGGACGGGTCGGCGCAGCGCAAGGCGCTTCTGGTCTGCCTTCGGGGTACGGTCGCCAAGGCGGAAGCCGACAAGAAGGCGCCAGGCGATTTCGAAGGCATAGCGCGGGCGTCATGCGCGTCCGAGTTGAACGCCTTCCGCTCGACCCTAGTGGCGATCGACCTTCGCAACGGTCGCCCGAAGAGGCCAGCGGAGGCGGACGCGGACCAGCAGATCGCCGACTATATGACCAACTTCTCGGAGCGGCTGGTCGCCGACGGCGGCTGAGGATCGGCGATCAGGCCGAGGATGGTGTCGAGCAGCAGGCGGCCGGCGGCCGTCGTGCGGAGCCGGTTGCCCGCCCACTCCAGATGACCGCTGGCAACGAGCCGCTCGACGGCGCGGTCGTCGAGCAGGCGTTCAAGGCCGAACCGTAAGGCGATGACGGCGGGGTCGATGCCCTCGGCAAGCCGAAGGCCCATGACCAAGGCCTCATCGGCTGCCTCAATGGAGGAGAGCGGCGCCTCTTCGGCCATGCCTTGGCCATTGCGGACAAGGCCGGCGAGGAAGTTCTCGGGCTTCCGGTGGCGCACGGTGCGGAGGCCATGCCGCCGCCCGTGGGCGCCCGGGCCGACGCCGACATAATCGCCATAACGCCAATAGGTGAGGTTGTGCCGGCTCTCCTCGCCGGGGCGGGCGTGGTTGCTGATCTCGTAGGCAGGAATGCCGGCGGCCTCGGTGGTGGCGGCGGTCAGCTCGAACAGGTCGGCGGAGGCTTCGGGGTCGAGCGGCTGGAGCTTGCCGGCGGCGTGGAGGGCGGCGAAGCGCGTGCCGGGTTCGATGGTGAGCTGATAAAGCGAAAGGTGGCCGGTACCGAAGCCCAGGGCCCGGTTCAGCATGGCGGTCCAGGCATCGGCGGTCTGGCCGGGGAGGGCATAGATGAGGTCGAAGGAGACGCGAGCGAAGTGGCGCTGCGCGATCTCGAGCGCGGCAATGCCTTCGCCCGCGGAATGGGCGCGGCCAAGGAAGTGCAGGGCCTGATCGTCGAGCGACTGGAGGCCGAGGCTGACCCGGTTGACGCCGGCTGCGGCGAGATCGGCGAAGCGCTCGGCCTCGACCGAGGAGGGATTGGCCTCGAGGGTGACTTCCAGGCCGTCGGCGGCGGGCCAGTGAGTGGTGGTGGCCTCGATCAGCGCCTCGGCGGTGGCGGGCGCCATCAGCGAGGGCGTTCCGCCGCCGAAGAAGATGCTGGTCAGCCGCCGGCCGGGCAGCAGTGCGGCTTCATGGGCGAGATCGGCAAGCAGCGCCTTGCGCCAGGCCTGCTGGTCGATGGCGTCGCGAACATGGCTATTGAAGTCGCAATAGGGACATTTGCTGACGCAGAAGGGCCAGTGAATGTAGAGGGCGAGGTCTCCCCCTCCCGCTTGCGGGAGGGGAGTTACTGGCCGAGCCATTCCACCAGCAGTTCGAACGCTTTGGCCCGGTGACTCATCGCATGCTTGGCCTCGGGCTCCATCTCCCCGAAGGTCCGCTCGTGGCCGTGGGGGACGAAGATGGGATCGTAGCCAAAGCCATTGTCCCCACGCGGCGGCCATACGAGGTGGCCGAAAACCTTGCCTTCGAAGGTCTCGGTGCGGCCGTCGGGCCAGGCGAGCGAGAGGGCGCAGGTGAAGTGGGCGTCGCGGCCGGCCTCGGGACCGGCGGCGTCGAGCGCGGCCTCGACCTTTTCCATCGCACGGCCGAAGTCGCGCTTGCCGGCTTCGTCCTCGGCCCAGCGGGCGGAGTGGATGCCGGGCTCGCCGTTCAGCGCATCGACGCTGAGGCCGCTATCGTCGGACAGGGCCGGAAGGCCGCTCGAGTCGGCGGCGGCGCGGGCCTTCAGTTCGGCATTGGCGACGAAGCTGGTGCCGGTTTCCTCGGGCTCGGGCAGGTCGAGCTCGGCGGCGCCGAGGCATTCGATGCCGAACGGCGCCACCAGCGCGCGAATTTCGCGCAGCTTGCCTTCGTTGTGGGTCGCGATGACCAGCTTCGGCCCGATCGGGGTCACCGACCGCAGGCCTTGCGCTGCGCTTCGAAGATGTCGCCGCAGCCGATGCGGGCGAGGCGGAGAAGGCGGAGCAGGCCTTCCTCGTCGAAGGTCGCGCCTTCGGCGGTGAGCTGCGCCTCGACAATGGCGCCATCGGCAGTGAGGACAAAATTGCCGTCGCTGCCCGCGTTCGAATCCTCAATATAGTCGAGATCGAGCACGGCGGTGCCGTTGTGGAAGCCGCTGCTGACGGCAGCGACCTGGGTGCGGATCGGGTCGGCGCTGAGCTTGTCCATGATGCCGTCGACTGCGAGGCGAAGGGCTACCCAGGCGCCCGAGATGGCAGCGGTGCGGGTGCCCCCGTCGGCCTGGATGACGTCGCAATCGAGGACGATCTGGCGCTCGCCGAGCAGGCCAAGGTCGGTCACGGCGCGTAAGGAGCGGCCGATCAGGCGCTGGATCTCCTGGGTTCGGCCGGACTGCTTGCCCTTGGCCGCCTCACGCGCGCCGCGGGTGTGGGTGGCGCGGGGGAGCATGCCATATTCGGCGGTGACCCATCCCTGGCCCTTGCCGCGGAGGAAGGGCGGGACCTTTTCCTCGAGGCTGGCGGTGACCAGTACGCGCGTGTCGCCGAAGCTGACGAGGCACGAGCCTTCGGCATGGCGGGTGAAGCCGGGCTCGAAGCGGAGCTCGCGCATCTGGTCGGGGGCGCGGCCGGATGGGCGCATGGGATCATTCTCCTTGTGACGTTTGCGCCGCCCTTAGCCTTATGTCCGCGCTCGCAGGAAGGAAAAAGGCATATCGTCCAGTTCGTCCAGTTGTTCAGAAATGGACGGTGAGGTCGTGCGGATGCGGGTGGTGCAAGCGGGCGGATGGCATCGAAGCCATATGACACAAGCGAGAGCTGTAGGACAGGATGGCGAACGTGCCCCGCGTTCGCGTCCGCGGGGATGACGGGTGGTGGAAGGGCGATTACATGATGCCCATGAGCCCGCCGCTGCCCGAACTGACGACCAGGATGCGCGACATCTTCGGGCTGGTGGTCGAGGCCTATCTCGACCGCGGGCAGCCGGTGGGATCGAAGACGCTGACCCATGCGGTCAACCTGTCGCCGGCCTCGATCCGCTCGGTGCTGGCCGAGCTGGAGGGCAGGGGGCTGCTCACCCATCCGCATACGTCGGCGGGGCGGGTGCCGACCGAAAGCGGGCTGCGCCTGTTCGTCGACGGGATCATGCAGAGTCACCTGCCGAGCGCGGAGGAGCGCGCCACGATCGAGGGGCAGGTGCGCGGCCGGCCGCTGGAAGAGGCACTGGCCAACGCGACCGCGGCGCTGTCCGGCCTGTCCGCCTGCGCGGGCGTGGTCGTCGCGCCCAAGATCGAGCGGCGGCTTCGCCAGCTCGCCTTCGTGCCGCTGGGCCAGGGGCAGGCGCTGGCGGTGATCGTCGGCGAGGATGGCAGCGTCGAGAACAGGGTGATCGGCCTTCCGCCCGGCATGACTGCGCCGGCCTTGGGCGAGGTCGCCAACTATGTCACCGGGCGCCTGTCCGGCCTGACGCTTAGCGAGGCGGAGTCGCGGCTTCGGGCCGAGATGGTCGAGCAGCGGGCGGCGCTCGACCAGGCGGCGGCCGAGCTGGTCGCGACCGGGCTCGCCGAGTGGCGGGAAGACCAGTCGGCGCGGCCGGTGCTGATCGTGCGCGGCCAGGCCAACCTCCTCGACGAGGCGGCGGCCGAGGATCTGGAGCGGGTCCGGCGGCTGCTCGGCGAGCTCGAGGACCGGCAGGAGATCGTCCGGCTGCTGGAAAGCGCTCGCGAGGGCGAGGGCTGCCGGATCTTCATCGGCTCGGAGAACCGGATGTTCGCACTGTCCGGATCGAGCGTCATCGCGGCGCCCTATCGCGGGAGCGAAGGCCGCGTGGTCGGCGTTGTGGGGGTGATCGGGCCGACGCGGTTGAACTATGCGCGGATCGTTCCCATGGTGGACTATACGGCGCAAGCACTCACACGATTGATGGGATAGGAATGGACAAGCTTCACGACGAGGCCGAGGAAATTCGTGCGGAAACGGCGGCGGAGAGCCCCGAACTGCAGGAGCATGACCGGCTGGCCGAGCTTCAGAAGGCACTGGAAGAAGCCGAGCAGAAGGCGCTCTATGCAGCGGCCGAGGTGCAGAATGTGCGCCGCCGCGCCGAGCAGGAGCGGGTCCAGGCGGTCGCCTACGCGAACACCGGCTTTGCCCGCGACATGCTGAGCGTGAAGGACAATCTCGACCGGGCGCTGGGCCATGTGCCGGAGGGCGCGCGCGAAGACGAACGGTTCAAGGCGTTCATCGAGGGCATCGAGGCGACCGCACGCGAGCTGGACGCGGTGTTCGGCCGCAATGGGGTCAGCCGGGTAGAGGCCAAGGGCCTGCCGCTCGACCCCAACCGCCACCAGGCGATGATCGAAATGCCGTCGGACGCCGAGCCGGGGACGGTCGTCGAGGAGATGCAGGCCGGCTACGTGCTGAAGGACCGGCTGCTGCGGCCTGCGCTGGTTGGGGTGGCGCGCAAGCCCTGAACTAGATCACTTCCCTTTTCTGGACCGTGCCCTTGCTGGCAAGGTTGAAACGGGGATCTGGCTGCTTGCCGTCAAGCGTCAGTTCTGCGGCCATGCGGCCGACTTCGGGGCCGTGCTTGAAGCCGTGGCCGGAGCCGCCGCCGACGAGGATGATGCGCGGCTCGTCAGGGTGCGGGGCGATGAGGAAGTCGCCGTTGGAGCTGTTCTCGTACTGGCAGACCTCGGCCGTCGCGAGCTGGGCATTGCGCAGGCGCGGAAAGCGGCGGTCGCGGAAGGCGACGACCTCGGCGAGCGCCTTGTCGGTGAAGCGCCGGTCCTGCGTCTGGGGATCCACCACGGCGCCGTGGGCGTCATGGGCGAACTTGACGCCTTTACCCTCGAGATCGGGGAAGCCGTAGAAGACGTCGCCATTGTTGAAGTCGGCCCAGCCGGGCATCCGGGCCGGCGTGAACCAGGGGTCGCCTGCGGGCGGCACGAAGGTGAATACCTCCTGCCGGGTGGCGACAATGCGCTGGCCGAGCAATCGGGGGAAGAGCTTGGGCAGCCACGGCCCGAGCGCCAGCACGATCCGGTCGGCGGCGGGATAGTCGCCGGTGCCGTCGATCCGGCGCTGCTCGAACTGGCCGCCCGCCCCAAGGAAGCGATGAACGAGGGTCTGGATCGCCCGCCTGGCCATCAGCGCGCCGAAGCGCGGCTCGAACATGCCGCCCTGGACGCCGTCGAAGGCGATCATCGGGAAGCGGGCGGCAAGCGCCGAGCGGTCGAGCGACTCGGTTGGGAGGCCGAGGCGGCGGTGCACGTCGAGGCTGGCGAGCAGATAGGAAAGGTCGTTCTGGAAGAAGAAGAGGACTCCGTGGGGGACGAGGATGGGCAGGCCCGAGGCGCGGCTCAGCGACTGCCATTCGGACAGGCTGGCAAGCGCCATTCGGGCGTAGATCTCGTCCTTGCCGTAGCCGGCGCGGGTCATGCGCGATTCACCACCCGAGCTGGAGCGGCTGTGACCCGGGCTCCAGGCGTCGACCAGCGTCACCCTGGCGCCGCGGCGGCGGAGCTGCTCGGCGGTCCAGCTGCCGAATACGCCGGCGCCGACCACGGTCACTCGCGGCGCCGAGCCGCGGCGCTGGGCCGGAAGGATCGCCGGCGCCGAAACGGCGACGCCGCCCGCTCCGAGGAGGAGCGAGCGGCGCGTGACGTTCAGCTCAGGCGGCGCGCCCGAAGGCGTGCCGCGCTTGCTCACCGGCCGAACTTCTGCCGGAGGGTGATGCCGATCTCCCGCGGACGGCCGATGTTGTAGCCGAGACGGGCACGGCCACCGCGCTCGCGGTCGAAGGAGAGCAGGGCATTCTCGTCGAACAGGTTGTTGGCGTAGAGCTGGATGCCGAGCCCGCTGTCGAAATCGACGCCCGCCGAGAGGTTGACGAGGCTGTAGGCAGGCAGCTTGAGGTCCACGACGGTGGCACCGGTGCCGGTCGCGCCGTTGAACGGCAGGCCCGAGACGAAGCTTCGCGGATTGTTCTCCTGGTCGGCCGGCTGCGTGTACCGATTGCCGACGCGCTGCCAGCTGGCCGAGACGAAGAAGTCGCCATTGTCGGTCAGGCGGGTGCCGTAGCTGGCAGAGACCGCGAACTGATATTTGGGCACGCTTGGCAGGCGGTTGCCGTCACGGATGCCGGTCGCCGCGGCGAGGGCGCCGGGAAGGGTGGTGTCGAACTCCGCCTGCACGAGGCTGCCGGCGAAGCCAAGGTCGAGGCCGGCGAGCGGACGGAGGTTGAATTCCGCCTCGACGCCCTTGGTGTGGGCCTTGTCGACGTTGAACACGACGCGGCTCGAGCAACTGCCCGCGTCGAGCGTCACCTGGAGGTTCTTGATGTCGGTATAGAAGGCGGCCGTGTTGAAGGTGACCGGACCCTTGCTGTACTTGACGCCCGCTTCGTAGTTCCAGAGCGACTCGTCGTCATAATTCTGGAAACCGCCGAACAGCGCCTCGTCCTGGTCGTTGCAGAGCGGGATGTTGAGCGGATCGTTGACGCCGCCGAGACGGAAGCCCTTGGCGGCCTGCACGTTCACCGAAAGGTTGCGGTTCGGTTCCCATGTGACGATCGCGCGCGGGCTGAAGCCGTTCGACTTGGTCTTGTCACCAATGCGGCGGTCGCCATTGGCGAACAGGCCGCCCGAGATGAAGTCGCGGCTTTCCGAGAAGTCGTAATAGCGGCCGCCGACGGTGACCTTGACCTGGCCGAGGTCGTAGCTCGCCTCGCCGAACACCGCCTTCTGCTTGATGTCATAGGGCAGGTCGGCATTGTAGGGCGAGTTGGCGGGAAAGCCGTTGGCAATATCGGCCGCGGTCACCGGGACGTCCGGGGTCGGTGCCGGATTGTCCACGAGGCAGTCGGTCGGATCCGCAGCGCAGTTGGCGGCGAACCAGGCGTTGGTGGCGGCATCATAGCCCGGGGTGGGCAGGCGCTGCGCATAGACGCGGTCGACCTTCGAGATGAAGCCGCCGAGCACCCATTGCAGCGGACCGCTGTCGGTTGAGGAGAGGCGGACTTCCTGGCTCCACTGCTTGAGATCGGTGTTGTCGCGCAGGTTGGACGGCAGGTTCACCGCGGCGGTCGGGAAGCCGAGATCGACCGAGACCGAGCCGGTCAGCGCCGAGGCGTCGCGGCTGACGAGGATGTCGCGCTTGATGTAGCTGGTGACGCTGGTCAGTTCGACCCCGCCGAAGTCCGCGGACGCGGTCAGGTCAAACAGGCGGGTGCGGTCCTTGAAGCGCTCGCGCAGCAGAAGATACTGCTGGCGCTCGTCGTAGATGCGGCCCGGACTGGTGAAGACGTTCGAGTAGAGGTTGAAGATTTCCTGGCGGTTGAAGCCGTCCGCCTCGATCACCTGGTAGACCGCGCGCGGCGTGACCTTCACCGCCTCGACCGGCTGCCACAGCAGCGAGACGCGGAGGCCGGTGCGGTCGCCGTCGTTGATGTCCTCGCCGCCGGCCGGGCCGACGGCATCGACGAAGCCGGCGAAGTTGGTGCGGTAGCCGACCGCGCGGATCGCCACCTTGTCGCCGAGCGGCAAGTTGACCGCGCCCTTGACGTGACCGCCGCTGCCGCCGCCGCTGAGGCTGTTGAGATTGGCTTCGACCAGGCCTTCCATGCGGCCGAGTTGGGGCTGGTTGGTGATGTAGCGGATGGTGCCGCCGACGCTGCCGGAGCCGAACAGGGTGCCCTGCGGACCGCGGAGCGTCTCGACTCGGTTCAGGTCGAACAGGTCGAAGTCGGGGGTGAAGAGCGACAGCGAGACAACGCTCTCGTCGAGATACACACCGACCTGCTCCTTCACGCCGGGCTGGTCGCGGACGATCTGGCCGGCGGAAACGCCGCGCACGCTGACCTGGCTTTGGCCCGGCCCGAGGTTCTGAACCTGCAGGCCGGCGACGTTGCGGCTGATGTCCTCGATGGTGCCGGCATTCGCG
Source organism: Sphingomonas sp. LHG3406-1 (assembly GCF_029637485.1). Classification (GTDB taxonomy): domain Bacteria; phylum Pseudomonadota; class Alphaproteobacteria; order Sphingomonadales; family Sphingomonadaceae; genus Sphingomicrobium. Next base: position 2,712,223 of record NZ_CP069128.1, read on the forward strand.
CGCTGAATGTCTTCCTGCGTCTGGGCGTTGATCGAGAAGGGGACGTCCTGAACCGTCGAGGCACGCTTGGTCGCCGTGACGATGATGTCGCCGAGCGAGCGCTCGTCAGCGTCCGGAGTCGGATCGGAGACGGTGCTGCTGACGGCCTGCGCCTGCTGCTCCTGGCTGGTCTGGGCTGCCGCCGGGAAGGCGACGGCGAAAGTGGCGGCGGTCGCCAGCAGGCTGCGACGGGCGGAAGAGTTCAGGCGCATGGTTCTTGACCCCCATTTGTCGTTGTGGGGAAGAAACTAACCTTTCTGCCGAATCTTCGGGAGCCCCGTGCAGCCGATGTGCAGCTTTCCGTCCACAAGTGTGACTCTTGCGCGACAGGTCTCTCAGCCTTGTGAAAAGGGCAAAATCAACTCGATCTCAGCTAGTTGTGCGCTGTTTCGCGGCATGATGCCGCGGCGCTGGAGGAAGGCGTGGCGGACGAGTTCGGCCTGCTGTTCGAGTCCATAGCGGAGGAACGGGCGGCCATTCCGGTAGGAGTAGGCGTAGCGGCAGAAGGGATGGCGCATCAACGGGAGGTAGAAGCGGCCGGCTCTCTGGGCCTGCCAGACATGGGTCATCTCGTGGATGAAGAGGCCTTGGAGCGGCCAGTCGGCGATGGAGAAATCCTCACGCCAGCCGGGGTCGGCAGGGTGGAAGTGGATGTTGCCGGTCGGCGCCATGACGATGCCCTTGGGCTGGAACGGCCACCATCGCCGCCGGATCAGCCGCACTCGCCCATAGTCGATGGCGTCGCCGAACACCGAGCGGGCCATGTCGGTCTCGCCTTGTGTCAGCGCTCGCCCGTCTCTCACCATCTCAAGGGGCACTCCCGAAACTCTTGGCAACTGCCGGACGCCTCGCTAACGCATCGCCTAAAGAACCACCGGAAGGGAAGAAAGATGAGCGAGACTGCCGAGCGCGTGAAGAAGATCGTTGTGGAGCATCTGGGCGTTGAAGCCGAAAAGGTGACCGAGGAAGCGAGCTTCATCGACGATCTGGGCGCGGACAGCCTCGACATCGTCGAGCTGGTCATGGCCTTCGAGGAAGAGTTCGGGGTCGAGATTCCCGACGACGCGGCCGAGAAGATCACGACGGTCAAGGACGCGATCGACTATATCGACCAGCACCAGGGCTGAGCCACTCGCCTGACGTTTAGAAGATGCAGGCTCGGCTCGCCGCCGGGCCTGTTTCGCATGAGGAGAATGGTATGCGTCGTGTTGTCGTCACCGGACTTGGACTGGTCACTCCCCTTGGCGGTGACGTTGAGACCACGTGGCGCAATATCCTCGCCTCCAAGAGCGGCGCAGGGCGCATCACGAAATTCGATACGTCGGACCAGAAGTGTCATATCGCTTGCGAGGTGAAGCCGGCAGACCATGAATATGGCTTCGATCCGGGCAAGCGCGTCGATCACAAGGTCCAGCGGCAGGTCGATCCGTTCATCGTCTTCGGAATCGACGCGGCCGGCCAGGCGATCGAGGATGCCGGGCTGACCGACATGCCCGAAGAGCTGCGCCTGCGCACCGGTGTTTCCATCGGAAGCGGTATCGGCGGCCTTCCGGGCATCGAGAGCGAAAGCATCGTGCTGCACGAGAAGGGGCCCGGGCGGGTCTCGCCGCACTTCGTGCACGGCCGCCTCATCAACCTCATCTCCGGCCAGGTCAGTATCAAATATGGGCTGATGGGCCCGAACCATGCAGTGGTCACCGCCTGCTCGACCGGCGCCCATTCGATCGGCGACGCAGCCCGGATGATCCGCGACGACGATGCCGACATCATGCTGGCCGGCGGCGCGGAATCGACCATCAACCCGCTTGGTGTCGCTGGTTTCGCCCAGGCCCGCGCGCTCAACATGTCGAGCAACGACGCACCTGAGAAGGCGAGCCGTCCCTACGACAAGAACCGCGACGGCTTCGTCATGGGCGAAGGCGCCGGCGTGGTCGTGCTCGAGGAATATGAGCATGCCAAGGCGCGCGGCGCGAAGATCTACGCCGAAGTGGTCGGCTATGGCCTGTCGGGCGACGCCTATCACGTGACTGCACCGCACCCCGAAGGCCGCGGTGCCGAACTGGCGATGCGCATGGCGCTCAAGAAGGCCGGCCTTGGACCGGGCGATATCGACTACGTCAATGCGCACGGTACCTCGACCATGGCCGACACGATCGAGCTTGCGGCGGTGAAGCGCGTGTTGGGCGCCGATCTTAGTGGCGCGTCAATGAGCAGCACCAAGTCGGCGATCGGCCATCTCCTGGGCGGTGCGGGCGCAGTCGAGGCCATCTTCTGCATTCTCGCCATTCGCGACCAGATCGTCCCGCCGACGCTCAATCTCGATGATCCCGACGAGGGTACCGAGGGTGTCGACCTGGTGCCGCATGTCGCGAAGAAGCGGCCGGTGCGGGCAGCGCTCAACAACAGCTTCGGCTTTGGGGGGACCAACGCCAGCCTGATCGTCAAGGCGGTCTGACACGTCGTTCCCCCGCCAGGGGGAGCAGCTTGGCGCGGAGCGGCAAGCGAGGGCGCTTTGCCACCACTCAAGCCCCCTCCGCCCTTCGGGCACCTCCCCGTGAAGGGGAAGGGACTGTTTCACATCTCTCTGCGCGCCTTGCGGATGGCGAACCACTTTTCCACGTTCGCCTGATGCTCCGGATAGGTACGGGCGAAGACATGGCCGCCGGTGCCGTCGGCGACGAAATAGATATACTGGTGCGGTTCGGGGTCGAGGACGGCGGCGATGCTGGCGCGTCCGGGGTTGGCGATCGGGCCGGCCGGCAGGCCTGCGCGCCGGTACGTGTTGTAGCCGGTGTCGGCGTTCAGCTCCGACCTGAGGATCCGGCGGCCGAGCGGCTTGCCCTTGGTGACGGGATAGATGACCGTCGGGTCCGCATCCAACTTCATGCCGATCTTCAGCCGGTTGCAGTAGACGCCGGCGACGGCGCGCCGCTCGGACGGCTTGGCGGTTTCCTTCTCAACAATGGAGGCGAGGATGATCGTTTCCTCGGGCGTGGAGACGGGGCAGGTGCCGGGCTTGCGCTTCGCCCATTCCTCGGCAAGCGCCTTGGCCATGGCCGCTTCCATCCGCCGGGCCACCGCCGAGCGTGCCTCGCCGCGGGCAAAACTGTAGCTGTCCGGGAGGACGGAGCCTTCGGCGATGTCGGGCACGGCGCCGGTAAGATAGGGAAGGGCGGCGAGCTTCTCGGCGACGAGGATGCTCGGCATGCCCTCGGGGACGGTGACCAGCCGCTGGACCGGACTGCCGTGCTGGAGGATGTCGAGCAGTGCGGCCTGACTGGTGCCGGCAGGAATCTCGAACTCACCGGCCTGGATTCCGTCGGACGAGCCGAGCAGGCGGGCATAGGCGCGGAAAGGCGCGCAATCGCGCACCAAGCCCTTCCGCTCAAGCCCCGGGCAGAGGCTGGTGAGCGTGGCGCCCTCTTCCACCGTGACCGTCTGCGTCTCGGCCGAGGCGGAAGCGCCCGACCACCAGAAGAGCCAGGTCAGGACGAGCAGTGCGGCAACGCCGAGCAGGATGGCGCTGACGAGGAGCCGCTTCAGCATGTCAAAGCGCGCTTGCCGGGAGGTAGCCGACCGTCGCTCCCGCATAACCCCAGGCCCAGCCGCCGCGGCGGTCGAGGATCCGGACCTCGAATCCGGCCGGGAGGTCGGCCAGCTTGACCGAGCCGGGCCGTGGTTCGGCGAGCAGGGTCGCGGCCTCCTTGAGGCTGAGCGGCAGGGGGACGGCGTAGTGGGAAGCGATCACCCGTCCTGCCAGCGCCACATCGGCGAGGTCCTGGCGATAGGCATGGGTGCGCGGATCGGGATGGTTGGACGGGCCGGCGAGCGGAAAACCGCCCGGCGGCGTATCAGCGATGCGCGTGGGCGAGCTGGCCAAGGGCGGGGCGGCGGTCGGCCTCGCGGTCACCGCCGCTGCCCCGTTCACTGCCCCGGATGTTGCGTTTGAAGCCTTCAAGGAAATCCGCCCCGCTGCTGGTCCGGACGACGAACACGTTGCGGCGGTCGTCCTGGTCTCGTTCGCGGCGCAGATAGCCGAGCGCACCCAACGTATTCAAGGCACGGGTCACGACCGGCTTGGAAACGCCAAGCACGCGGGCGAGGCCACGGACGGTATGGGGGCCGGGCGTCAGATAGACGATCATCAGAAGAGCCATCTGACGGTTGGTGAGATCCGGTTCACCTGACCGGACATAGCCGACCAGGGCACGCATCCACCCGCTCAGCGAAGCATCGCTCATTGGATTGGAAACTCCTCGCCTGCCTTAGCGTGTCCGGTCAACCGGCGAGGGAGGGAATTGTTGCGCTCCCGTGAAGGGATTGGTTAAAAAACAGTTGCTAAACGCGGCCGTAGCGGCGGGAGAGGGCGGAATGGACGGCCCGAAGTCCGAGCGCCTCGCCGCCTTTGGGTCGTCCGGGACGCGGTGCTGGGCGCCAGGCAAAGGTGTCGAGATGCGCCCACTTGGCGCCCTCGGGCACGAACCGGCGGAGGAAGAGGGCGGCGGTGATGGTCCCGGCGAAGGGTGAGTCGGCGCTGTTCGTCAGGTCGGCGAGATCGCTCTTCAGCATGTCGTCGTAGCCGTCCCACAGCGGCAGGCGCCAAAGCGGGTCGGCGACCTCGGTGCCGGCCGCCATCAGGTCGGCCGCGAAGCCGTCGTCATTGCTGAAGGTGGCGGGGAGATCGGGGCCGAGCGCCACTCGGGCGGCACCGGTGAGGGTGGCGAAGTCGACGATCATCTCCGCCCCTTCCTCGCCGGCGCGGGTGAGCGCGTCGCCAAGGACCAGACGGCCTTCGGCGTCGGTATTGTCGATCTCGACGCGCAGGCCCTTGCGGCTGGCGAGGATGTCGCCCGGCCGGAAAGCGCCGCCGGCAATGGCATTCTCAACCGCCGGGATAAGCAGGTGGAGACGGACCGGCCAGCGTTCGGCGACGATCAGCCGGGCAAGGGCGAGCGCGTGGGCCGCGCCGCCCATGTCCTTCTTCATCAGGCGCATGCCCGACGCCGGCTTGATGTCGAGCCCGCCGCTGTCGAACACCACGCCCTTGCCGATGATGGCGAGGCGGCGGTGGGCTGGATCACCCCAGCGCGCCTCGATCAGGCGCGGGGCGCGGCTTGGGACGGCGGCGGCGCCCACGGCGTGGATCATCGGAAAGCCCTGCTCAAGCGGGTCGCCCCTGGTGACCTCCACTTCAACGCCGGCGGATGAGGCCCAGTCGCGCACGGCCTTTTCCAGCTCGGCCGGGCCGAGGTCGGCGGCAGGCGTGTCGACGAGGTCGCGGACGAGGGCGGTGGCTTCGGCCTGGCGGACCAGCTCGTCGATGCGGGCGGGTTCGGCGCTGAGCAGGACGCGCGCGCCGACCGGCTCGTCCGGCTTGCTCTTGTAGCGGGTGAAGCGATGCTGGGCGAGGAGCCAGCCCAGGGCAGCGAGGCCCGGCGCGGCATCGTCGGCGAGACGGTAGCTGCCCTGCGGAAGGCGGTCGGCGGCATGGGCTAGGCACCAGGGGGTGAGGCTTGTCGCATTGGCCACGCCGACCAGCACCTCGAAGTCGGACGGGGAGCCAGCGGCGGCGGGGACGATGAGCAGCTGTCCCGCCTTGCCTTCGAACCGCGCGGCCTCGACCAGCGCGCGGCGCTGCTGGGCCCTGGTCTTGAGCCAGTCGGCGAGCCGCTCGGTATCGAGGAGGTGGATGAGGCTGGCGGGTTCGCCTTTGTCGGGGCGGAGCAGGGCGGCAAAATCGGTCATCAGCGCGATGTAGCGCAAAAGTGCCCGAGAACTAGTCGCCCGGGCTGGCTGCCGTGCCGGCGAGGAGGCCGCCGTCGATGTGGAATTCGGACCCGGTGACGTAGGCGCTCTCGTCCGCGGCGAGATAGGCGACCATGGCGGCGACCTCTTGCGGCGTGCCGAAGCGGCGAAGCGGGGTGTCGTCGACCATCGCCGCCATCTTCGCGTCGCGATCGGGGCCGTTGCCGATCAGCGCTTCCCACATGGGGGTAAGGATGGCGGCGGGGTGGACGCTGTTGCAGCGGATGCGCCAGCCCTGTTGTGCGCAATAAAGGGCGACCGAGTTGGAATGGTTGCGGATGGCCGCCTTGGACGATGCGTAGGCAGCGGCGCCGGCGATGCCGACCAGGCCCGAGCGCGAGGAGATGTTGATGATCGAACCGTCGCCCTTCGCCTTCATCGCGCCGATGGCGTAGCGGCAGCCGAGGAAGGTGCCGTCGAGGTTGGTGCGGTGGACGGCATGCCATTCGGCGAGGCTGGCGTGCTCGGGATCGTGGGCGGTGGCCGCGCCTTCGAAACCGGTCACGCCAGCGTTGTTGACGAGGACGTCGCAGGCGGGGTGAAGGCGGGCGAGTTCGGCCCACTGCTCTTCCTCGCGCACGTCGAGAAGGAGGAAGTCGGCGCCGAGCGCTTCGGCGGCGGGAATGCCGGCGTCTTGGTCGACGTCGGTCATGACCACGCGGGCGCCCTCGTCGCGGAAGCGCTCGACAATGGCGTGCCCGATGCCGCGGGCGCCGCCGGTCACGACGCAGAGCTTATCCTCGAGCCGCCTCATGCGCTTGCTCCTGAAGAGGAACGCCGAACAGGTCGTGCTCGTCCGCTTCCTCGACCTCGACGCGCACGATGTCGCCCGCCGCAAGGTAGCCGGCATCACGCAGGTGGACCTCGCCGTCGATCTCGCGCGCGTCGGCCTTGCTCCGGCCGGTCGCGCCGCCGGTCTCCGGGTCCACGGCGTCGATGATGACGTCGAGGCTGGAGCCGACCTTGGCCGCGAGCTTTTCGGCCGAGATCCGGGCGGTCAGTTCCATCACGCGGGCGTAGCGCTCTTCCTTGACCTCTTCCGGCACATGGCCGGGAAGGTCGTTGGCGGGTGCGCCTTCGACCGGCTCGAAGCGGAAGGCGCCGACGCGGTCAAGGCGGGCTTCGGCGAGCCACTGGAGGAGATAGTCGAAGTCCTCCTCGGTTTCTCCCGGGAAGCCGACCACGAAGGAGGAGCGGATGGCGATGTCGGGCACGTCTCGGCGCCACTGGACGAGCCGCTCGAGCACCCGCGCCTCGTTGGCCGGGCGGCGCATGGCCTTCAGCACCTTCGGGGACGCGTGCTGGAAGGGGATGTCGAGGTAAGGGAGGACCAGACCCTCGGCCATCAGCGGCATGACCCGGTCGACGTGCGGATAAGGATAGACGTAATGGAGTCGCACCCACGGCCGGTCGCCGTCAGGCGTGCGGAGCTCGCCGAGCGCGCGGGCGAGGTCGGTCATGTGGGCTCGGACGTCCGAACCCTTCCATGGCCAGGCGGCGTGCTTCAGATCGAGGCCGTAGGCGCTGGTGTCCTGGCTGATGACCAGCAGTTCCTTGGTCCCCTGCGCCAGCAGCTTCTCGGCTTCGCGGAGGATGGCGTCGGGGCGGCGGCTGACGAGGTCGCCGCGGATCTGCGGGATGATGCAGAAGGCGCAGCGGTGATTGCAGCCCTCGGAGATTTTCAGGTAGCTGTAGTGCCTGGGCGTCAGCTTGAGGTGCGGTGTCGCCTGCGGCACCAGGTCGAGATAGGGCGAGCGCGGCGCAGGCGCGGCGTCATGCACGGCAGCGACGACGTCTTCGTAGGCGTGGGCGCCGGTGATCGCGAGGACGTTGGGGAAGCGCTCGCGGATGACCTCGGCCTCGCGGCCCATGCAGCCGGTGACGATGACCCGGCCATTTTCGGCGAGGGCCTCGCCGATCGCCTCGAGGCTCTCTTCCTTGGCCGAATCGAGGAAGCCGCAGGTGTTGACCAGGACCACGTCGGCGCCCTGATAGTCGGCGCTCATCTGATAGCCGTCGGACCGCAGCTGCCCGAGGATCCGCTCGGAATCCACGAGGTTCTTGGGACAGCCCAAGGAGACCATGCCGACGCGCGGCGGGGTGGGAAGGATGGTGGCCATGATGGAAGGCTCGCGCAGCTAACGGAAAAGTGCGGCGAAAGCTAGGCGGCTGGCGTGTTAACCTTCCTGAACAAGGTCACAAAGGTCACCGGTGGCGGCCTGTCGGGGCGGCGGCCACTCCTCCTTCCGAGCGCCGACGGAATGAGGCTGCGCCCCTGGTGACGCAATCAGACGGAATCCTATTCTGCAAGCGGCTTGCGGATGGTCTCGCTGAGAACGGCGAGGCGGATCCCGAACTTGCGGGCTTCGAGCCGATTGAGGACGGTGCGGCCGTCCGGCTGGAGGGCAAGCTGCTGGTGGATGCTGAGGCCTGAAGGCGTGGAGTAGGCGATGTTCGCGCGCGGGCCGATGACATCCATCACGACCATTCCGTCGGCGTCGGTGAGCGTGCCGGTGTAGAAGCCGTCCTTCCGGTCCTCGATGACCCACACCCGGGTGCGCTCCGGCTTGTCACCCTCCTTGATGCGCTGGACCAGGCGTAGCCCGCCGGGCTGTGGCGTGCCCTGGCTTTCAACGGTGATCGGCACGGAGCGGCCGAAAATTGGATCGAGCGTGCCTCGCCCGCTGGTCTCGCCGGTGAAGAAGGCGATGGGGTCGAGTGGGGTAGGGCCGGCGGGGAGGTCGGCGGCATCGGCACAGGCGGTTAGGAGAAAGAGCGCGAGCGCAACCGACGTCATCCGGGCGGGGGCCGGGACTTCGGTAAACCTGCGCGCGACGCCTGAGGTCCCGGCCTTCGCCGGGACGACGGTCATGAGCGACGCGTCACGATGTGGTCCACCACCGACGGATCGGCGAGGGTAGAGGTGTCGCCAAGCTGGTCGAGCTGCCCTTCCGCGATCTTGCGAAGGATCCGGCGCATGATCTTGCCCGAGCGGGTCTTGGGCAGGCCGGGGGCGAACTGAATGCGTTCAGGGGTGGCGAAGGCGCCGATATGCTTGCGGACCTCGGCGTTGAGTTCCTGCACCAGCGCCGGCGAGCCATCGACGCCGGCGATGAGGGTGACGAAGGCGTGGATGCCCTGTCCCTTGATGTCGTGCGGCGCGGCGACGACCGCGGCTTCGGCGACCGACGGGTGGGCGACGAGCGCGCTTTCGACCTCTGCCGTGCCGATGCGGTGGCCCGAGACATTGATGACGTCGTCGACCCGGCCGGTGATCCAATAATCGCCGTCCTCGTCGCGGCGGCAGCCGTCGCCGGTGAAGTAGAGGCCGGGATAGGTCTTGAAGTAGGTGTCGATGAAGCGCTGCGGATCGCCCCAGGCGGTGCGCATCTGGCCGGGCCAGGAAGCAGTGAGGCAGAGGTTGCCGGAAACGTCGTTCCCCTCGATCCGGCGGCCTTCGGCATCGACGAGCAAGGGCTGGACGCCGGGAAGCGGCGCAGTGGCGCTGCCGGGCTTCATGCGGGTGGCGCCCGGAAGCGGGGTCATGAGGATCCCGCCGGTCTCGGTCTGCCACCAGGTGTCGACGATCGGCAGTCGGCCTCCGCCGACGACATCATGATACCAGCGCCAGGCCTCGGGATTGATCGGCTCGCCGACCGTGCCGAGCAGGCGCAGGCTGTCGCGGCGGTGCTTGGCGACCGGCTCGTCGCCTTCGCGCATCAGGGCGCGGATGGCGGTGGGGGCGGTGTAGAGGATGGTGACGCCGAGCCGGTCGACCGTCTCCCACAGCCGGGACGCGTCGGGGAAGGTGGGAACGCCGTCGAACATGACGGTCGGCGTGCCGTGCATGAGCGGGCCGTACAGCGTGTAGCTGTGGCCGGTGATCCAGCCGATGTCGGCGGTGCACCAGAAGAGGTCATCGGGCTGCGGCGCAAACACCCAGTCGAACGTCGCCGCGACCCAGACGGCATAGCCGCCCGTGGTATGGACCACGCCCTTGGGCTTTCCGGTCGAGCCCGAAGTGTAGAGGATGAAGAGCGGGTCCTCGGCGGCCATCGGCTCGGCCGGGCAGTCGGCGGGCAGCCGGCCGCGATGATCTTCCCAGCGAAGGTCGCGGCCGTCGCGCATGGGCACGTCCGCGCCGGTGCGGGTGACGGTGACGATGGTCTCGATGCCCGAGGCGAGGTCGCAGGCGGCGTCGACATTGGCCTTCAAGGGGATCCTGCGGCCGCCGCGCACGCCTTCGTCGGCGGTGACGATGGCCCGCGCCCCGCAATCCTCGATCCGTCCGGCGAGGCTTTCAGGACTGAAGCCGCCGAATACGACCGAATGGACCGCGCCGATGCGGGCGCAGGCGAGCATCGCCGCCGCCGCTTCCGGCATGTTGGGCATGTAGATGATGACCCGGTCGCCCTTGCCGATTCCGCGCTCCTTCAGGAGGTTGGCGAAGCGGCAGGTCTCGGCGAGGAGCTCGGCATAGGTGACGACATGGCCGGTGCCGGGCTCGTCCGGTTCGAAGACGATCGCGGGCTGGCCGGCGCGCGCGGGGAGGTGGCGGTCGAGGCAATTGACCGACAGGTTGAGGATGCCGTCTTCGTACCAGCGGATGTGGAAGGCATGCGCATCATAGGACCAGTCGCCGGCCTTGGCCGGAAGGCGATCCCATCGGAGCCGCCGCGCCTGTTCCAGCCAGAAGGCGTCCGGGTCGGACGCATGGGCCTGATGCAGCGCGGCGAGCTCCTGCGGGGTCATTCGGCCGCTTGCTCCATGTCGATGACGAAGCGGTAGCGGACGTCATTCTTGAGCAGGCGGTCGTAGGCCTCGTTCACCTGTTCGATGCGGATGTGCTCGCAATCGGGGTAGATGTCGTGCTTGGCGCAGAAGTCGAGCATCTCCTGTGTTTCCGGAATGCCGCCGATGGCCGAGCCGCCGACCGCGCGATTCCAGAAGATGAGATTGGCACCGACGAAGCCCGGCATCGGAGTCAGTGCGCCGACGATCACCATCCGGCCCGAACGGCCGAGGAGTTGCAGGTAGCCGTCGATCTCGTGGCTGACGGGAATGGTGTTGAGGATGAAGTCGAAGCGGGTGGCCGCCGCCTTCATCTGTTCGGCGTCGGTCGAGATGATCACGTCGTGCGCGCCGAGGCGGCGGGCGTCCTCGCCCTTTTCGGGGGTGGTGGTGATCATGGTGACATGCGCGCCCATCGCGGCGGCGAGCTTCACGCCCATGTGGCCGAGCCCGCCAAGGCCGACGACAGCGACCTTGGTACCTTTGCCGACATCATACTGGCGAAGCGGCGAATAGGTGGTGATTCCAGCGCACAGCAAAGGCGCGACGCGCTTCACGTCCATGCCTTCCGGCACCTTGCAGACGAAATGGTCGCGGACGACGACATGGTCGGAATAGCCGCCCTTGGTGACCGTGCCGTCGTGGCGATCCTTGCTGTTGTAGGTCTGGACCGCGCCCTGGCGGCAGAAGATCTCCCAACCTTCGAGACACTGGTCGCATTCCATGCAGCTGTCGACCATGCAGCCGACCGCGACGGTGTCGCCGACCTTGTGCTTGGTGACGTCCGGGCCGACCGCGGTGACGGTGCCGACGATCTCGTGACCCGGGACAACGGGGTAGCGGCTTCCGCCCCAGTCGTTGCGGCAGGTGTGGAGGTCGGAGTGGCAGATGCCCGAGTGGGTGATCTGGATCGCGACGTCATTGGCGCGCAGGTCGCGGCGTTCGAATTCCATCGGGCGGAGCGGCTGGTCGGCGGCGTCCGTGCCCCAGCCCTTGGCGGTGGTCGGCATGTTTATTCTCCTGCGCGGGCCAGCGTGCGCTGGGCCTGGATCAGATGGGGTTTGTCGACCATTCGGCCGTGGACACTCAACACGCCGGCCGACGAATCGGCTGCAAAGGCTTCGACGATCGCGCGCGCATGGGCGACCTGTTCGGGGGTAGGGGAGAAAGCGGCATTGATCGGGCCGACCTGTGCCGGGTGGATGGCGAGCTTGCCGGTGAAGCCGTCGCGGGCGGCGTCGAGCGCCTCGTCGATCAGGCCCTGGTCGTCGCGGAAGTCCGCGAACACGCCGTCGACCGGCTGGACCCCGGCGGCGGCGGCTCCGGCGAGGGTGAGGGTGCGGGCGAGCACATAGGGCGGGGTGTAGCGGCCCGCGCTGTCCTTGTTGGAGGCGGCGCCGAGTGCGGCGGAGAGGTCCTCCGCGCCCCAGCTCATGGCGGCAAGAGGCGAGGCTTTGACGTCGCGGTAGGAGAGGAGGCCGAACAGGCTGGCTGCGGTCTCGGTGACGATGGCGTGGATCGGGATGCTGCCGGTGCGATGGGCAAGCTCGGTGATGTCGGCGCCGCTCTCGGCCTTGGGCAGCATGATGCCGTGGATGTCGGCCTTGCCGAGCAGTTCGAGGTCGAGGCGATGCTCGTCGGTGCGCAGCGGATTGATCCGCACCCACCATTGCGCTCCGCCGGAACGGGCCGGGAGGGCCTTGAGGATGTCGCGGGCGGCCGCCTTGCGGTCGAGGGCGACGCTGTCCTCGAGGTCGAAGACGAGGGCGTCGGCGTCGCTGTCGAGCGCCTTGGCGATCTTCTTCTCGCTGTCGGCGGGGACGAACAGCCAGGAGCGAGGCTGGCGGCTCATGCGGCGGCCTTCCGGATGAGGGCGGTGCGCTTCATGGTGCAGACGGTCTCGCCACGCTGGTTGATCGCGCGATGCTCCCAGGTGACGAGGCCGGCGGTCGGGCGCGACTTGCTTTCGCGCAGGGCGATGCAGCTGCTTTCGAAATGGAGCGTGTCGCCGATGAACACGGGGCTGGGCAGGCGGACCTCGTCGAAGCCCAGGTTGGCGACCAGCACGCCTTCGGTGGTGTCGGCGACCGAGGCGCCGACGAGCAGGGAGAAGGTGAAGCAGCTGTTGACGAGAATGCGCCCAAACTCCGTCTCGGCGGCGGCCTCGGCGTCGAGATGGAGCGGCTGCGGATTGTGGGTCAGGGTGGAAATGAGGAGATTATCGGTCTCGGTGACCGTGCGGCGGAGGGCGTGGGCGACGGACTGGCCGACTTCCCACTCGTCGTAAAAGCGTCCGGGCATGGATGAGGCTTAGAACCGGGGTCAGCCGATGAGAAGCCCCGCCATCGCTTCGGTGATCGCTTCGCCGTCCAGGCGATATTCGCCGTAGAGGTCGGGGAGGTTGCCGGTCTGGCCGAAGCGGTCGACCCCGAGCGGAGCGACCCTGTGGCCGAGGACGGCGCCGAGCCAGGAAAGCGAGGCGGGCGCGGCGTCGCACAGGGTGACCAGGCGGGCAGTCGGCGACAGGCGCGAAAGGAGCGTGGCGACATGGCTTGCCCTCTGCTCGCCCTTCCACAGGCCCGCGCTTGCCTCGCTCCAGCCGCGGTGGAGGAGGTTGGGGCTGGTGATGCTGAGCAGGCCGAGGCCGGGGAGGTCGTCGGCAAGCGCATCGAAGGCGGCGAGCGCCTCGGGCATGACCGCGCCCATGGCGACGATGGCGGCTTCGGCGTTCGCGCCGGGTTCGCGCAGCCAGTAACCGCCGGCGAGCGCGTCGGCCTGCCAGGCATCGGAGGCGCGCGGTTCCTGCGCGACGCTGCGGGTCGACAGGCGGAGGTAGGTGGATTCGCCGTGTGGATCGTCGATCAGGCGGATGGCCTCGCCCATGAACAGGGCGAGCTCGTCGGCGAAGGCGGGCTCGTAGTGGCGGAGGCCCGGCTGACCGAGCGCGATCAGCGGCGGGTTGATCGACTGGTGGGCGCCGCCTTCGGGTCCGAGCGTCAGGCCGGAGGGGGTGGCGACCAGCAGGAAGCGGGCGTCCTGGTAGCAGCCATAGTTGAGGCTATCGAGGCCGCGGGCGATGAATGGATCGTAGAGGGTGCCGATGGGGATCAGGCGGTGGCCGAACAGGTCGCCCGACAGGCCGGCGGCGGCGAGCATGAGGAAGAGGTTGGATTCGGCAATCCCGAGCTCGACATGCTGGCCCGCATCCCTGGCCGCCCACTTCTGCGCGGATGGGATCTTCGCCTCGGCGAACACGTCCTTGATGCCGCGGCGGTGGAACAGGCCGCGATTGTTCACGAAGGCGCCGAGGTTGGTGGAGACGGTCACGTCGGGCGAGGTGGTGAGGATACGGTCGGCGAGCGGGTGGCCGGACTTGGCGAGGTCGAGGAGGATCCGGCCGAAGGCGGCCTGGGTGCTCTGCTCCTCGCCCGAGGGGGCGGGAAGGGCCGGGATGGCCCATCCGGTGAAGTTGCGCGGCTCCTTCTCGCGGCGGACGCGGGTCGCCTCGATCAGCGCCTCGACGCCGGCGCGGGCATTGCCGCCAAGGCCGGCGAGCGGGGTCCATTCCTCCCCTTCCGCGATGCCGAGGCTGTCGCGATAGGCGGCGAACTGGGTCGGGTTCATCAGGCCGGCGTGATTGTCCTTGTGGCCGGCGAAGGGGAGGCCGTAGCCCTTGACGGTCCAGGCGATGAAGACGGTCGGGACATCGTCCTGCGCGGCGGCGAAGGCTTGCGTCAGGCTTTCCAGGCAGTGGCCGCCAAGGTCGCTCATCAGCGCCGAGAGCTGGTCGTCTTCGACGCCCTTGAGGAAGGAGTCAGCCTTCGTGCCAAGGTCGGCGGCGATGCGTGCCCGCCAGGCCGCGCCGCCTTGGTAGAGGAGGGCGCTATGGTCGGCGTTGGGGAGGGCTTCGAGCCAGTCCTTCACCTCGGGGGCCTTGGCGAGCGCGGCGGCGAGCAGCTTGCCGTGGCGCAGCTCGACCACGCGCCAGCCACAGGTGCGGAAGATGTCGTCGAAGCGCTCGAACATGCGGTCGGCGCTGGTCGCGTCGAGGCTCTGGCGATTGTAGTCGACAATCCACCAGAGGTTGCGGACGTCATGCTTGTGGCCTTCGATCAGGGCCTCGTAGATGTTGCCCTCGTCGAGCTCGGCATCACCCATCAGCGCGACGAAGCGGCCGCGCCTGTCGTCAGTGAGGGCGCCGCGGGCGGAGAGCCAGTCCTGGACCAGGCTGGCGAACAGGGTGATGGCGACCCCGAGGCCGACCGAACCGGTGGAGAAGTCGACCGGGATCTTGTCCTTGGTGCGGCTCGGATAGCTTTGTGCACCCTTGAAGCCCCGGAACTGCTCCAGCGTCTCCCGGTCCTGGCTCCCGAGCAGATAATGGATGGCGTGGAGCACGGGGCCGGCGTGGGGCTTCACCGCCACCCGGTCATCGGGGCCGAGCGCGTCGAAATAGAGGGCGGTCATGATCGCCGACATCGAGGCCGAGCTCGCCTGGTGCCCGCCCACCTTAAGCCCGTCGGCGCTGTCGCGGACATGATTGGCATGGTGGATGATCCACGAGGCGAGGAAGCGCAGGCGTTCTTCGAGAGCGCGAAGGGCGGGAAGGTCCGGTTGAGCCATGGTGTCGCGGCCTAGCGGGCGGAAGGTGGCGGGGAAAGACGGGAACATGCGGCAGGCCGTGCCGTTCGCGTTCCGTCATCCAGAAGAAGGTGGTCTGCCATGAAGAAGCTATTGATTTTGCTCGCTGCCGGCGCCTCGCTTGGGGCTTGCGCATCGAACAGCGGCGTCGCCGAGGCGCCGGTCGGGCCGCCGGTCGCCGCGGTGGATCCCAACAGCCCGCTGTTCCACCCGATGTTCATGAGCATGGCCGGATCGAGCGACCAGTTCGAGATTCAGTCGAGCCAGCTCGCGCTGCAGGCGTCGCAGAACCAGGCGGTGCGCAGCTATGCCAATCTGATGATCGCCCACCACCAGGCGACCACCGCCAACCTGGTGAGCGCGGCGCAGAGCACCGGCCTGACCCCGCCGCCGCCGGCGCTGCTGCCGATGCACGCGCAGATGCTGCAGCAGTTGCAGGCGTCCGGCACCGGCGCGGCGTTCGACGCGGCTTACAAGCAGGCACAAATCATGTCGCACCAGGAGGCACTGAGTCTCCACAGCAATTACGCCAATGGCGGTGACGTTCCGGCGCTTCGCTCGGTTGCGGCGGCCACGGCACCGATCGTTCAGCAGCATCTGCAGCAGGCGCAGCAGCTCAATGTGCAGCCGATGATGATGGCCCCGCCGCCGCCTCCGGAAAGCAGCAGCAGCCAGGCGGGCGAGCGCGGCTAGGCGGCTTCGGCCGAATCCTGCACGGCATCGAAGCGGGTGCGTGCCTCGTGGATCGCATCCACGTTGGTGTGCGCCCAGTCGGACAGGGCCTGGATCGGGCAGCGAAGCGATTCGCCGAGCGGCGTCAGCGCATAGTCAACGCGCGGCGGGATGCTGGGCGTGACCTTGCGGCTGACGAGCCCGTCGCGCTCGAGGTTGCGCAGCGTGAGCGTCAACATGCGCTGCGACACGCTGGGGATCTCGCGCCGCAGTTCGTTGAACCGGCGCGGACCTTCGCCGAGCGTGGAGACGATCAGCACCGTCCACTTGTCGCCGATGCGGCTGAGCAGGGTGCTGATGGTACGGCAGACGGGGCTGGTCGGGTCCTTCATGCTCATTCTCCGGCGAGGGGCGGTCACATCGCTGTTCCCGCGCCACAAATCTGTTTCCGCGGCACAAAAAAGTGCGTTCTTGCGGGCTCTTCTTGAGTGGTTACTTGTTAGTCCTCGGTATCAAATCCATACTTAGGAGGCAATAGTGACCGTCCTTCATCTCGATAGCAGCATTACCGGCGACAATAGCGTGAGCCGCGTGCTTTCGCGCTCCATCGTCGAGCAGATCGCGACGCCCGGCACCGAGGTCGTCCGCCGCGACCTGGTCGCCGATCCGGTTCCGCACCTGACGCTCGACGCCTTTGCCGACACCAGCGTGCTCGACGAGTTCATGGCCGCCGACACGGTGGTGATCGGCGCACCCATGTACAATTTCTCGGTGCCGACCCAGCTCAAGGCATGGATCGACCGCATCCTCGTCGCCGGCAAGACGTTCCGTTATACGGCGACCGGTCCCGAAGGCCTCGCGGGTCCCAAGCGCGTGATCGTGGCGCTGGCACGCGGCGGATTCTACGAGGCGGGTTCGCCGTCGAGTTCGCTCGAGCATCTGGAGACCTATCTGCGCGGCATCTTCAACTTCATCGGCATCGAGCCGGAGTTCGTGGCCGCCGACGGAATCGCCATCGGGCCGGAGCAGCGCGAGGCGAGCCTCAACGCGGCGCTGGACGAAAGCCTGAAGCTCGCCGCATGATGTCAGCAACCGGGAGACGATGATGAATGGGAACCGACTGAACGGCCACGCGCCGCTGGCGCTGGGAGTGCTCCGGATCATGTCCGGCTTGTTGTTCCTGGCGCACGGGACCCAGAAGTTCATCGCCTTTCCCGGCGGAGAGCGCGCCGGATCGGGCCTCGCGTTCGACAATCCGGGCGCCTTCGCCGGTCTGATCGAGCTGGTCACCGGCGTGCTGATCACGCTGGGCCTGTTCACCCGGCCGGCGGCATTCCTGGCGTCGGGCACGATGGCCGCGGCCTATTTCATCGCGCATGCGCCGCAGAACTTCTTCCCCGTCAACAATGGCGGGGATTCGGCGATCCTCTACTGCTTCGTCTTCCTCTACCTCGTCTTTGCGGGACCGGGACGGCTCAGCATCGACGGGTCGCGCGGCAGGGGCTGACGCACGCCGGGGAGCCGGACCCCTGCGCCTGCAGGGGAACGGTCAGGCCAGCAGGCGCAGCGGGTTCTCGATCAGGGGCTTGAGGCTGGCGAGGAAGCTTGCCGCGTCCCAGCCATCGACCACGCGGTGATCGCAGCTCAGCGACAGGTTCATCCGCTTGCGGATTTCGAGTTCGCCGGCGATCGGGACCACCTTCTCCTCGACCTTGTTGACCGCGATGGTCGCGACCTGCGGGGGCGAGATGACGGGGGTGGAGACGACACCGCCCATCGGCCCGAGCGAGCTGATGGTGAAGGTCGGGTTCGACAGTTCCTCGCGCGTTGCCTTGCCGGTCTTGGCCGCGTCCGACAGCCGGGCGACCTCGGCCGCGAGCTGCCAGATGGACAGTCGCTCGGCATTGCGGATCACCGGGACCATCAGCCCGCTGGGGGTCTGCGCCGCCATGCCCATGTGGACGCTGCCGTGGCGAGTGATGACGTTGGCTTCGTCGTCGTAGGTGGCGTTGATCATCGGGAAGTCGGCCAGGGCCTTGTTCAGCGCGGTGATCAGGAACGGCAGGAGCGTCAGCTTCGGGTTCTGCCCACGGTCGCGGTTCATCATCGCGCGGGTCTCTTCCAGCGCGGTGACGTCAAACTCCTCGACGAGGGCAAAGTGCGGGATGCGGCGCTTGGCGGCCTGCATATTCTCCGCAATCTTGCGGCGGAGGCCGACGACCTTGATCTGCTCGTCCGGGCGGAGCGCGCCGGAGCGGCCGGACAGCTGACCGCCATTGTAGAGGAGATAGGCGTCGAGGTCGGCGTGGCGGATGTGCGCGCCCGAATGCTTCACCAGGCCGAGGTCGATGCCGAGGTCACGCGCGCGCTGGCGGACTGCGGGGGAGGTGAGAACCTGTTCTCCCCTCCCGCTTGCGGGAGGGGCCGGGGGAGGGCTTGTCGGGGTGGCCACGGACAGGCCCTCCCCTTCGCCGCTGCGCGGCTCTTCCCCTCCCGCAAGCGGGAGGGGCGATTCAACCTCGAGGCTCGGCATCGCCTCTTCCTGCGCCTGCGTGGGCACCGCGGCGCCGTCGGCGAGCGGGACATCCTCGGCCTCGGCCGGCGCTTCGCCCGCGCCTTCGGTCTCGATCTCCACGAGCACCGAGCCGATGGCGATCTGGTCGCCGACCTCGCCGGCCAGCTTGGTGACGGTGCCGGCGACGGGCGATTCCATTTCCACCGTCGCCTTGTCGGTCATCATGTCGGCGAGCTGCTGGTCTTCCTCGACCCGGTCGCCGACCTTGACGTGCCAGGCGACGATCTCGGCCTCGGCGATGCCTTCGCCGATGTCGGGGAGTTTGAAACGATAGGTCGCCATCAGTCGGCCATCACTTTCTCGAGAGCCTGGCGCATCCGGATCGGGCCAGGGAAATAGATCCATTCGTAGGCGTGGGGGTAGGGCGTGTCCCAGCCGGTCACGCGCCCGACCGGCGCTTCGAGGTGATAGAAGCAGCGCTCCTGGATGAGGGTCACCAGCTCCGACACATAGCCGCTGGTCTTGGTCGCTTCCTGG
This sequence comes from Sphingomonas sp. LHG3406-1, assembly GCF_029637485.1. Classification (GTDB taxonomy): domain Bacteria; phylum Pseudomonadota; class Alphaproteobacteria; order Sphingomonadales; family Sphingomonadaceae; genus Sphingomicrobium. Next base: position 2,731,223 of record NZ_CP069128.1, read on the forward strand.
ACCACCAGCGCGCGTCCGGTCTTCTTCACGCTTTCCTCGATCGTCCCGATGTCGAGGGGCAGGAGGGTGCGCAGGTCGATCACCTCGGCGTCGATGCCATTTTCCTCGACCGCGGCGAGGGCGACGTGGACCATGGTGCCATAAGCGATGACGGTGAGGTCGTTGCCGGGCCGCACGATGCGGGCCTTGCCGAGGGGCACGTTATAGTGGCCGTCCGGCACCTCGCTGTCGGGGTGCCTGGCCCAGGGCGTGACCGGGCGGTCGTGGTGGCCGTCGAACGGGCCGTTGTAGATGCGCTTGGGCTCGAAGAAGAGGACCGGGTCCGGGTCCTCGATCGCGGAGATGAGCAGGCCCTTGGCGTCGTAAGGCGTCGATGGGATCACCACCTTGAGGCCCGCGACATGGGTGAACAGGGCTTCCGGCGACTGGCTGTGGGTCTGGCCGCCGAAGATGCCACCGCCATAGGGCGAGCGGATGACCATCGGCATGGTCCACTCGCCGGCCGTGCGGTAGCGCATGCGGGCGACTTCGGAGACGATCTGGTCGTAGCCGGGGTAGATATAGTCGGCGAACTGGATTTCGATCAGCGGCTTCAGGCCATAGGCGGCCATGCCAACGGCGGCGCCAACGATCCCGCCCTCGCTGATCGGCGCGTCGAAGCAGCGCTCCTTCCCGAATTCCTTCTGGAGGCCGGCGGTGGCGCGGAAGACGCCGCCGAAATAGCCGACGTCCTCGCCGAAGACGACGATGTCGGGGTCGCGGGCCATCATCACGCGGTGGGCGTCGTTGATCGCCTCGATCATGTTCCTGTTGGGCATCAGCTGGCGTCCCGTCCGAGGTAGATGCGGGCTTCGCCCAGCGCTTCCTCGCGCTGTTCGGCGAGGTGCCAGGGGGTGTCGGCGTAGACGTCCTCGAACATCGAGCCGATGCGGTCGAAGCCCTGGCCGGAGAGGATGCCCTGGCTTTCCGCCTGCTTCTGCGCGGCGCGGACCTCGGTCTCGGCGTCGGCGACGAGCGCGGCGTGGCGCTCCTCGTCCCATTCCTCGAGGCCGATCAGATGCTTCTTGAGGCGCTCGACCGGGTCGCCGAGCGGCCACTGCTGGGCCTCGCCGGCGGGGCGGTAGCCGGTCGGGTCGTCCGACGTGCTGTGGCCTTCCGCGCGATAGGTGAAGAATTCGATCAGGGTCGTGCCAGCGTTGCTGCGCGCGCGCTCGGCGGCCCAGGCGACGGCGGCGTAGACGGCGAGCGCGTCATTGCCGTCGACGCGCAGGCCGGCAACTCCATAGCCGACCGCGCGGGCCGCGAAGGTCGCGCGCTCCGCCCCGGCGATGCCGGAGAAGCTGGAGATGGCCCACTGGTTGTTGACCACCGCCAGGATCGCCGGGGCATTGTAGACGGCCGCGAAAGTCAGCGCCGAATGGAAGTCGCCCTCGGCCGTCGCGCCTTCGCCGATCCAGCCCATGGCGATGCGGCTGTCGCCCTTGATCGCCGACGCCATCGCCCAGCCCACCGCCTGCGGATATTGCGTGCCGAGGTTGCCCGAGATGGAGAAGAAGCCGTGCGGCTTGTCCGAATACATGATCGGCAGCTGGCGACCGTGGAGCTTGTCGCCGGCGTTGGAATAGATCTGGCACATCATGTCGACCAGCGGATAGCCGCGCGCAACGAGCAGGCCCTGCTGGCGATAGGTGGGAAAGCACATGTCGTCGCGGTGAAGCGCGGTGGCGGCGGCGACGGCGATCGCCTCCTCGCCGGTGCACTTCATGTAGAAGCTGGTCTTCCCCTGCCGCTGGGCACGGTACATGCGATCGTCGAAGGCGCGGACGGTGACCATGTCGCGCAGCATCTTGCGCAGCACGTCGGGCGACAGGCGCGGGTCCCACTGACCGACCGCGCGGCCGTCCTCGTCCAGCACCCGGACCAGATGGTTGGTGAGCGGATGGGTCTCGTTCGCCTGGGCGCTGCTGTCGGGGCGGGGAGCGCTTCCGGCGGCAGGCACCTGGATTTGAGAGAAGTCCGGCGTGTCGCCGGGACGGTACGGCGGCTCGGGCACGTGCAGCGCCAGGCGCGGCGCGTTGCGGCGCGGATCGGTGACGGGATCGCTCATTGCGACGCCGCTTAGTCCGGCAAGGCGGGAGGGGCAACGCTTGTCCGCCGCGCGTGGCTGACTCGCGGCATTCGACACGCTACAATGCCCGCAACAAGAGGGGAGGCGGGGGCCATGAAGTTCTTTCTGCTTGTCGGGGGCGCTGCGATCATCACCATGGTCGGAGCGGCGGAATCGTCACTGGCGCAGAACAAGCGCGGCGCTGCTCCCGCCCGTTCGCAGCCGGCGGCAGGTCCGACCGCCACCTACTGGATGTCCGCAGAGACGGCGACGGGGATGAGCGCGATGGCCGCTGGTGGTATGCCCGGGATGGCTGCCATGTCCGGCGGCGCGACAGCGCCAGGGGCGGCACCGCAGCGGCCTGGCGCCGGCGCCGTGATTGGCGGGCTGCTCGGGCGCGGCGGCGGGCTGCTCGCGCGCGGCGGCGGGCTGTTCGGTCGCAAAAGCGGAAGCAAGTCGACGCCGCCGCAGGCGCAGGCGTCGCGGGCGGCTCAGATGGACCCGGTCGTGCACCAGCTGCTCCTCCAGCTCGGCAGCCGCAACCGCGCGCCGAGCACGCCGAATGCCGATCATTTCGTGCCGCCCTCGCTTCAGGCGGGGCAGTCCTTGCCGCTGGTGACGCCCGAATCGGCGCCACCGACCCAGCCGGGACAGTTCGAACGGCCGAAGGGAAAGATCCTGCTCTACTGGGGCTGTGGCGAGCGCGCGCGGGCCGGCCAGCCGGTGACCATCGACTTTTCCAAGATCGCGGCCGGGCAGATGCCGCCCGGGTTGAGCAACGGGCCGCAGATCCGGGCGGAGCAGCCGCCGACCCTCAGCCGCTTCCCCGGTTATGGCGAGTGGCCGAACAAGCGCCAGACCAGGCAGTTTCCGGGCACCGCGTCGCTGGTCGGCAATCATGTCGTTCGCGGCAATTACAGCCCGGAGATCAGCTTCGCCCTGGCGACAGGGCAGGACTTCCTCGGGCCGCTGCGGATGACCGCCAACAGCGCCGCGCCGTCGGGCGCCGTTCCGCTTCGCTGGCAGTCGGTGCCCAATGCCACTGCTTATCATGCTCTGGTTACCGGCTCGGCCAGCGACGGCACCCTCGTCATGTGGTCGTCGAGCGAGAGCCAGATGTTCGGCATGGCCTATGACTATCTGAGTGGCGCCGATGCCGCCCGGCTAGTGCAGGCGCGCGTGCTGATGAGCCCCGCCACGACCAGCTGCACCGTTCCGGCGGAGGTCCAGCGTTCGGTGCAGGGCGCCATGCTGATGATGACCGCTTACGGGCCGGAGACCAACCTGTCCCAGCCGAAGCCGGCCACCGCGCCGGTCAGCTGGCGGCCGGACTGGACCGTGAAGCTGCGGACCCGCTCCAGCCACAGCGGCATGCTGGGCATGGACATGGCAGCGATGATGCGGGGCGAGTGAGGCGCTGGGCGACGACTTGTTGACGCGCGCAGCGAGCGAACCTAGCAGGCGGCGCATGTCCGACACGCCCCCCGACCGCCTCAGCCTCGATCCGCGCAGCCCTCATTTCAACGCGGAGTTGCTCCATCGCGGCGTCGGAATCCGCTTCAACGGGGTCGAGAGGACCAACGTCGAGGAATATTCGGTGTCGGAAGGCTGGATCAAGGTCGCCGCCGGTAAGAGCCGCGACCGCTTCGGCAACCCGATGCTGCTGACCCTCAAGGGGTCGGTCGAACCCTATTTTCAGAACCCGGCCGAGGGCGAAACGTCGGCCGAATAATCGGCGCTGCTCCCCGCTAGGAGAGCGTAGCTCTGTTTCAAAAGGGGGCTTGGCCAATTCTGCCAAGCCCCCTTTATGTCATCCCTGCGGCTGACGTCGCCCCTTTGTGGGGGGAGGGGCTTAGACCCCGTGCGTGCGCACGTTGCGCTGGGCCGGGGTCGCCTCGTTCGGGAAGCGCGGATTGGTCTTGCGGCTGCGGTTCCAGTCGTAGAGCTTCTTGGCGCCATAGCCGACCGCCAGCGCGGTCCCCAGCGGCCCGAGGCCGCGAGCCGCGATCCGCGCACCGGCGGCACCAAGCAGCGCACCCTTGATGCCGTCATTCTTCCCGGCGATCCGGTTGCCGATGAAGGCACCGGCGATCTTGCTGAGCATGTTCTCTCCCTTTCCTGAAGTGCTTCGGCGCCTGTCGCGCCCGTCATCATCCTAGGACGTTCGCGCCCCCGCCGGGGTTCCGCGAGGCAGGTTGGGAAGCCGTCCCACCAGCAGTGGTGAAAAATCCCAAACCGGACCGCGCCCGCCGCGACTGCGCGTGAAAAAGCGCAGAAAACAGGGTTTGGCACGCTTGCTGCATGATGAACGGCATGACCGGTCAGGTGCCGGCCAATGCAACAACAGGAGAGCAAGATGAACATCAAGACCACCCTTTTCTCGGCGATCGCAGCGCTGCTGGTCAGTGGCCTCGCCGTCGGAACCGCCATCGCCCCCGCGAGCGTCGCCATCGCCGCTCCGGTCGTGATCGCCCAGCATGCTTGAGCCGGTCGCCACCAAGGCCGGCGCCCGGTTCGAGTATATCGGACCGATCGGCGCCGCCCCGGCTCCGCTCGGACCGGTCTCCCAGGTGCTCGACACCGTCGACATCTGGCTGGCCGGAACCCTGCAGAGCCTGTTCAACCTGATCAAGCGCTGAGCCTGATCACCTGATTTCTTCTCCCCGAGGACACGTCCCATGAACCGCCTGCCATTCCGCCTCGAGACCCGCGACCGCAAATTGCTCGGCGTCTGCGCCGGCATCGGCCGCTCGATGAACATCGACCCGACCTTCGTGCGGATCGCCTGGGTGGCCGTGCCGCTGCTGACCTTCGTCACGGTCTGGCAGGCGCTGCTGGCCTATTTTATCTGCGGGCTGATCGGGGCCGTCGCGACCAGCAAGCTGCGTCGCCGCCATGGTGACTTCGAGCGGATGGGCGAACAGCGCCGCACCACCACGCACGAGCTTCGGACCAAGCTCGACGCCACCGACCGCCGGCTGATGGCGATCGACCACCACCTCCACAACAGCGAAAGTGATGCGCTGGCCCGCGAGATCGAAGCGCTGCGCAAGGAGCAGGCATGATGGACATCCTCACGATCGCCCTGTCCGGGCTGTTCGGACTGAGCGCCCTGGTGCTGGCCGCCCACTTCACCCTCAAGGCCTGGAGCGGATGGCTCGACCTCAAGAAGATGGAATTGGCGAATGGTAGCCGCCCGATGCGCGACGAGCCGGTGGGCGGGGGCTCGGAACTGATCGAGCTGGCCGACCTCAAGGCCCGGGTGCGCAAGCTGGAAGCGATCGCCAGCGGGATCGACCTCTGAGCCTTGCGCTCCCCCGCTTCCGCCGGGGGAGCGCAGCCGGAGGTGCGACGAACCGCCTTATCCCTCCTGCCAGTATCCACTTCAGCCTTGTTATAACGTATCAAGCAGGTTAGTCGGCGCCGCGATCCTTTCCGATTGGAGATGAAGTTGCGCCGCCTTGCCGTCCTCCTCGCCACCAGCCTGATTGCCAGCCCCGCTCTCGCCGAAGAGACGAGCGGCGGAGCGGCGGCCGCGCAGCCGTCGGTCGCCCATGGCAGCGAAGATCACGACCATCATGACGACGAGGGCGATGCCATCGTCGTGACCGCGCCCTTCGTCCGCGACCTCGACCTGCTCGCAGGCAAGTCGGTACTGAGCGGCGACGCGCTGAGCCGCGACATCCGCGTGCAGATCGGCGAAACGCTCGTCCGCCTGCCGGGCGTGTCGGCGACCAGCTTCTCGCCGGGTGCCTCGCGGCCGGTGCTGCGCGGCTTCCAGGGCGAGCGGGTGCGGGTGCTGACCGACGGGCTCGGCTCGATCGACGTCAGCAACACCTCGGCCGACCATGCGGTGACCATCGATCCGCTGACGGCGGAGCGGATCGAGGTGCTGCGCGGGCCGGCCGCCCTGCTGTTCGGCGGCCAAGCGATCGGCGGCGCGGTGAACGTCATCGACCGCCGCATCCCCCGCGCCCAGCCGCGCGGCGGGGTCCATGTCGACCTGCTTGGCGGCCTCGGATCGGCGGCCGACGAGCGGTCGATCGGCGGCGCGGTCGACGTCTCGCTCGGTGACAGCGGCTTCGTCGTGCATGTCGACGGCAGCTTTCGCAGAACTGGCGACCTGCGCGTCGGCGGCCATGTGCTGTCACCCGATCTGAGGGAAGAGCAGCGCGAACTGGTCGCGGAGGCGCTGGAAGAGGGTGAGTTAGAGGAGGCTGGCGATGCGCTCGAACTGGCCGAGCTGAAGGGCAGGCTTCCCAACAGCGCGACCGAGCAGAAGACGATCGCCGGCGGCCTCGCCTACATCAAGGGGCCGCTCAGCCTCGGCGTGTCCGTGTCGCGCTTCGAGACCGATTACGGTGTGCCCACCCGTCCGGGCGCCGAGCACCATCACGAGGAAGAGGAAGGCGAGATCGTCGCGCTGGCCGGGGAAGAGCATGGCGAGGAGGCAGTGTCGATCGGCCTCAAGCAGACCCGCTACGACCTGCGCGGCGAATATGACGTGGGCGGCGGCTTCCTCGACAAGGTGCGCCTGAGGCTTGGCGCCGCCGACTATACGCACACCGAGTTCGAGGGCGACGAGGTCGGCACCGTCTTCGACAGCGAGGGGCTGGAAGGGCGGCTGGAGTTCGTCCAGGCCGATCGAAACGGCTGGCGCGGCGCGAGCGGTCTGCAGATCTTCCGCCGCAAGTTCGACGCGGTCGGCGCCGAGGCCTTCCTGCGCCGCAACGACAGCAGCAGCTGGGGCCTGTTCACGCTGCAGGAACTCAGCCTGGGCAAGCTCGGGTTTGAGGTTGCGGGGCGGTATGACCGGTCCGAGATCGAGAGCAAGTTCTTCGATTTGACGCGCGACTATGACGCCTTCTCCGGGGCGCTCGGAGTCCATTATGACGTGGTGCGGTCGGGCAAGATCGGCCTCAACCTGTCGCGCACCATCCGGGCGCCTTCGGCGGAGGAGCTGTTTTCGGACGGGCCGCACGTTGCCACCTCGGCCTATGAGATCGGCAATCCCGACCTGAAGAAGGAGAAAGCGCTGGGCGCGGAAGTCTTCTTCCGGGTCGACCGCCCGGACTTCACCTTCAACGTCGCCGCCTATGTGACGCGCTTCGACGACTTCATCTACGAGGGCGAGACCGGCGAGGAACGGGATGAGCTGCCGGTGTTCCGCTACCTCCAGCGCGACGCCACCTACAAGGGCTTCGAGATCGAGGCATCGAAGAAGATCTTCGAGAGCGGCGGCGTGTCCTTCGTGGTCGACGGGGTCGCCGACTATGTCCGCGCGACGCTTAAAGGTGGCGGGCCGGTCCCGCGAATCCCGCCGCTCCGGCTGCTCGGCGGGATCGAGGTGCAGAGCCAGCGCTTCGACGCGCGCGCCGAGGTCGAATGGTCGGACGAGCAGGACCGGGTGACGACCTTCGAGACGAGGACCGACGGCCACACCCTCGTCAATGCCGCACTTACCTGGCATCCGCTCGGCAAGCGCAAGGAGACCAGCGTCACCTTGTCGGCGAACAACATCTTCGACGTCGACGCGCGGCGGCATGCGAGCTTCACCAAGGATTTCGTGCCGCTGTCCGGCCGCGACTTCCGCGTGGCGGCGCGGTTCGCCTTCTGAGCCTGCCGCCTCCCCATTGCGCCGCGACGGGGAGGCCGTAGGGGTGACCCCATGTTCGTCACCCATCTCGAATGCTCGCTGACCGGCGAGCGTTATCCCGCCGGCCAGGTCCACAATCTCAGCGCCGCCGGGCGGCCCCTGCTGGTGCACTACGACCTCGAGGCGGTCGGGCGGGCGCTGAGCCGCGAGGTGCTGGCGGCGCGGGCGCCGGGCATGTGGAAGTGGCGCGAGTTGCTGCCGCTGCCGGCCGGAGTTTCGCCGGTCAGCCTGGGCGAGATCGAGACTCCCCTGCTGCCGCTTCATCGCCTGTCGGCGAAGGCGGGCGTGCGAACCCTGATGGTCAAGGACGAAGGGCGGCTTCCGACCGGCTCGTTCAAGGCGCGCGGCCTTGCCATGGCGGTCAGCATGGCGAAGCATTTCGGAATCGAGGCGATGGCGCTTCCGACCAACGGCAATGCCGGGGCGGCGCTGGCGGCCTATGCGGCGGCGGCTGGGATCGAGGCGACGGTCATCTGCCCGGAGGAGACCCCGCCGATCAATGTCGCCGAGGCCGAGGCCTATGGTGCGCGGGTGTTCGTCGCCGACGGGCAGATCGACGAGTGCGGCCGGCTGGTCGGCGAGGGGGCGGCGGCCGGACGCTGGTTCGACGTGTCGACACTGAAGGAGCCCTATCGCGCCGAGGGCAAGAAGGTGATGGGGCTAGAGCTGGCCGAGCAATATGGCTGGGAACTGCCCGACGTCATCTTCTATCCGACCGGCGGCGGCACCGGCCTGATCGGCATGTGGAAGGCCTTTGCCGAGCTTGAGGCGGCCGGGCTGATCGGGCCGAAGCGCCCGCGCATGGTGGCGGTGCAGGCGGCGGGCTGTGCGCCGATGGTGCGGGCATGGGAGGAAGGCGAGGAGTTCGCCACCCGCTGGGAGCAGCCGGCGACGGTCGCGACCGGAATCCGCGTGCCCAAGGCGGTGGGCGACTTCCTGATCCTGAGGGCGGTGCGGGAAAGCGGCGGCTTTGCCATTGCGGTGGAGGAGGAGGCGATCCACGCCGAACTGGCGGCGGCGGGGCGCGACGACGGACTGCTGCTCTGTCCCGAAGGGGCGGCGGTGCTGGCTGGCTGGCGGGCGGCGCTGGAGCGCGGGCTGGTCGGCCGCGACGAGCGCGTGCTGCTGTTCAACTGCGCGACCGGCAACAAATATCCGCTGGTGCCGACGGCGCCACGCATCCGGCTCGCCGAGACAAACGGAGCAACCCTCTAGCCCTTCGTCGCAGCCAGCCGCCGTCCGGTCGAACGTTCCGCCGCCGGTCCATCGCGGCTGCCGATTGGGCGAAAACCCCTTCACAAATTGGCACTTTCTCCCAACATGAAGGGAAGAGAGCGGTGGTGGGCTTGAATCCACTCCCACCAAGTCACGGAAGAGCAAGCGAAACCTACGGATGGCACGACCCGTGCATCCGTGATGTCGAGCGCCGCTTCCAGACGGCCGCGATTGGAGAGAAACGATGAAGAAGCTGATCCCGGGCGCCGACTATTTCCGCAACAATGTCGCTTTCCGCAACGACACGCTGCTGGGCGTCTGCGAGTCGCTGGGGCACGATCTGGGCTTCAATCCCAATTTCCTGCGCGTGCCCTTGTCGGCTGGAATCATCTTCGCGCCGATGCTGATGGTCGGCATCTACCTTGGCCTTGGCGCGCTGGTGTTCGCCAGCCGCACCTTCTTCCCGACCCAGGTCGAGGCCGTCGCCGGCCATGCGCCGGTCGAAGCGCCCGCGGTCACCAACGACGAGATCGAGCTGCCCCGCGCGGCTTGATGCGATGCGGCCGGTCCTGCCCCGAGGGACCGGCCGCATCCAGTTCAGTTGTTGTAGGCGCGCTCGCCATGCGCGCTGATATCGAGGCCTTCGCGCTCGGCGTCCTTCGAGGGACGGAGACCGATGGTCTTGTCGATGGCGATGAACAGCAGCGCTGACAAAGTGCCTGAATAGAGCAGGGTGAAGCCGACCGCCTTGAGCTGGGTGAGGACCTGTCCGCCCATGTCGAACGAACCCGCAATCGCAGGCATCACCGTATAGTCGAGCACGCCCTGGCCGCCGAGCGCGGGGGCGGCGACGATCCCCGTTCCGATCGCCCCGACGATGCCGCCGATGCAGTGCACGCCGAAGACGTCGAGGGTATCGTCGTAGCCGAAGCGCTGCTTCACCCGGGCGACGAAGAAGAAGCAGACCGCCGAGGCGATTGCGCCGAGCAGGATTGACGTTCCGGGTGCCCCGAACCCGGCCGCCGGCGTGATCGCGACAAGGCCAGCGACTGCGCCCGTGGCGGCGCCGAGCAGCGACGACTTCTTGTGCACGAACTGCTCGATCGCCGCCCAGGCCAGTGCCGCCGCGGCGGTCGCGACGAAGGTGTTGATGAAGGCGAGGGCGGTGATCCCGTTCGCCTCGAGGTTCGAGCCCGCGTTGAAGCCGAACCAGCCCACCCACAGCAGGGACGCGCCGATCATGGTCATCACCAGCGAGTGGGGCGCGAGGGGCTCGCTATTGTAGCCGATGCGCTTGCCGATCACGAGGCAGCCGACCAGGCCGGCGATGCCGGCGTTGATGTGGACGACGGTGCCGCCGGCAAAGTCGAGCGCGCCCCAGCCGAACAGCAGGCCATGATCGCCCGGGTTGGTCGGAAGCGCGTCCGGGCCGGCCCAGTACCAGACCATGTGTGCCATCGGGAAGTAGACGATGGTCAGCCACAGGACCACGAACAGCATCAGCGGCCAGAAGCGCACCCGTTCCGCGAAGGCGCCGACGATCAGCGCGGGCGTGATGCAGGCGAAGGTCATCTGGAAGACGATGTAGGCATATTCCGGGATGGTGACGCCGTTGGAGAAGGTCGCTGCGACGCTGGTCGCGTCGACCCCGGCGAGGAAGGCCTTGTCCAGGCCGCCGATGAACTGGTTGCCGCTGGTGAAAGCGAGGCTGTAGCCCCAGCCGACCCAGATCAGCGCGGCGATGGCGACGATCGTCAGCACCTGCATCAGCACCGACAGCATGTTCTTGGAGCGGACCAGGCCACCGTAGAAGAGGGCCAGCCCGGGCACCGACATCATCAGCACCAGCGCCGACGAGATCAGCATCCAGGTCGTGTCGCCCTTGTCCGGCGCGGGCGGCGCCGCCACCGGCGCCTGCGCGAACGCCGGCGCAACGGCAACTGCCGCGAGCATCAGCGCCGCGCCGCCACGGCAAAGCCTGCTTGGAACCCCCATGCTCTTCCCCCTCCTAAAGTGCATCGTCGCCAGTCTCGCCGGTGCGGATCCGGATGGCTTCCTGAAGATCGAGGACGAAGATCTTGCCGTCCCCGATGGTTTCTGTGCGCGCCGTGGCCTGGATCGCCTCGACGACGCGGGGCGCGAGATCGTCCTCGACCGCCACCTCGAGCCGCGCCTTGGGCACGAACTGCGTGTCATATTCGGCACCGCGGTAGAAGACCGGCTGGCCCTTCTGCCGGCCGAAGCCGCGCACCTCCGACACGGTCATTCCCTGGACGCCGACCTCGATCAGCGCTTCCCTTACCGGTTCAACCATGAAGGGCTTGATGATGGCGATGACCAGTTTCACCTGTGGTTCTCCCCCTCAGAACGATGCGCCAACCGACGCCACGATGCCGGCCCTGGCGGCATTGCGGCCGCGCGGCGTGATGAAGCTTCCGTCGGTGTCAACATAGGCGAGGCCGAAGGTGAGGCCCTGCCAGCCAGCCGACGCGCCGAGGCTCCAGTCGGTGTAGGACTTGCCGATGGTGAGATAGCTAGGCCCGATGCTGTGCCCGAGGTGGGCGGTCAGGCTGACGGGGCTCTTCGGAATGGCGTAACTGAGGTCGCCGGCGAGGTAGAGATTGTCCTCTCGGCCCGACCCGACGGTAAGCGCGTTCTGCTTCGGCGCGTAGGCGACCGAGGCCTTGATGCTGGCAGGGCCGAATGCCTGCGTGACCGAGGCATAGGGCTCGACGAAGTCGGACGTGATGCCGCCCGAGCCCGGGTAGTAATAGTAGAGCACGCCCGCATCGACCGTCGTGTCGCCGAAGCTCTTCTTGAAGCCGGCGATCAGGTCGATCTCGGCGTCGGCGCCGTTCGCGACATAGTCGTCGATCGATGAGCCCCAGGCGGTGACATAGAAGCCGGTTTCGTGCGTGACGCTGACCGTCGCCTGGACGGCGAAGCGCTTGTCGGTCTGGGAGATGCCGCGGAAGCGATAGTCGCTCACCAGCGTGGCGCCGCCGGTGACGGTAAACGGACCGGCCTTCTCCTCCGCCGCGGCGGGCGAGGCGGCCAGTGCGGTCAGGAATGCGGCAGCGGAAACCATTGTGGACATGCGCATAAGGACCCCCCGTCGATTGTGGGATCCGACCCCCGAGGGATCCCTGTTTGACGCATTCACTTGTAGATGATGCAGAGAGTTGCTGCGCTGCACAACGGGAAGCGAGGGTCGTGAGAATATTTCACGTCCGTGACAAGCGGCGGAGGGTTCCGGAACCGTCCGCGACCTCCATTGTCGCTCTAAGGGCCTAATATTGCAGGTTGATTGGGACCTTTTCAGCCGTTCCGCCAACCTCATATTCTCACTTGCGAGCGCTCTCCGAAATCGTCAGTCTCCTGTCTGATCAATGGCTTGATTGTGCGACGCAGCAGATGGGGTGATGGCGAGTTGAACCGACCACCGCAGGCGCAAGGTTTGTACGATCCCTCCCGCGAGCATGACAGCTGCGGGATGGGGTTCGTCGCGCATGTGAAGGGCGAGAAGTCGCATGGCATCATCGCGCAGGGGCTGCGGATCCTCGCCAACCTTCATCATCGCGGCGGGGTCGGCGCCGACCCGGAAGTGGGCGACGGATCGGGCTGCCTGATCCAGCTGCCGCACGCGTTGTTCGAAGCCTGGGCGGACGAGGCCGGGGTCAGGCTGCCGGGACCGGGCGACTATGCCGTCGCCATGTGCTTCCTGCCGCAGGGCGAGCGGGCGCGGTCCTTTGCCGAGGAACGGCTCGAGCACATGGTGCGCAAGGAGGGGCAGCAGTTCCTCGGCTGGCGGGACGTGCCGGTGGATACGTCCATCCTCGGCGCGGCGGTGCTGGCGACGGTGCCGGCGATCCGCCAGGCGGTGATCGGGCGCGGCGAGGGGCTACGCGATGGCGACGCCTTCGAGCGCAAGCTGCTGGCGATCCGCAAGCAGACGCTCAACCCGCTGGCGGACCAGGCGAAACGGCAGGAGCTGCCGGAGCTCACCGACTTCTATGTCGCCAGCTTCTCGAGCCGCACCCTCGTCTACAAGGGGCTGCTGCTGCCGCATCAGGTCGGCACCTTCTACCGCGACCTTGCCGATGAGCGGACCGTGTCGGCGCTGGCGATGGTCCACCAGCGCTTCTCGACCAACACCTTCCCGAGCTGGCGGCTGGCGCATCCCTATCGGTTCATCGCCCACAATGGCGAGATCAACACGGTGCGCGGCAACGTCAACTGGATGAATGCCAGGCGGCGGACGCTGGAATCGCCGCTGCTCGGCGCCGACCTCGACAAGATGTGGCCGATCATCCCGCACGGCCAGTCGGACACCGCCTGCCTCGACAATGCGCTCGAGCTGCTGGTGGCGGGCGGCTATTCGCTGCCGCATGCGGTGATGCTGCTGATCCCCGAGGCCTGGGCCGGCAATCCGCAGATGGAGGAAGGGCGCCGGGCATTCTACGAATATCATGCGGCGCTGATGGAGCCGTGGGACGGGCCGGCGGCGATTGCCTTCACCGATGGCCGGCAGATCGGCGCGACGCTCGACCGCAATGGCCTGAGGCCGGCGCGCTTCCTCGTCACCGACGACGACCTGGTGGTGATGGCTTCCGAAAGCGGCGTGCTTCCGATCCCGGAAGACAGGATCGTCCGCAAGTGGCGGCTGCAGCCGGGCAAGATGCTGCTGATCGACTTCGACAAGCAGCGCATCGTCGAGGACGAGGAAGTGAAGGCGGAGCTCGCCAACGCCGAGCCCTATGGCGAATGGCTGCGCGAAACACAGTTTGACCTGAAGGACCTGCCGGCCGGCTCCAATCCGATCGTGCGCCCGCCCGACGAGGACGTGTTTCGGCGCACGCAGATCAGCTTCGGCTACACGGACGAGGACCTGCGGCTGTTCCTGACGCCGATGGCGGGCGCGGCGGACGATCCGGTCGGATCGATGGGCACCGACACGCCGCTGGCGGTGCTGAGCAAGCGGCCGCGGCTGCTCTACGACTATTTCAAGCAGAACTTCGCGCAGGTGACCAACCCGCCGATCGATCCGATCCGCGAGAGCCTGGTGATGAGTCTGGTGTCGATGATCGGGCCGCGCCCGAACCTGCTCGGGCGCAATGCCGGCAACCACAAGCGGCTGGAGGTCGCCCAGCCGATCCTCACCAATGAGGATCTGGAGAAGGTTCGTTCGATCCACGATACGCTCGACGGCGCGTTCCGGACGGCGACGCTGGATGCGACCTGGCCCGCCGGCGGCGACGCGCAGGCGCTGGAGGCGGCGGTGCAGCGGCTCTGCTGGGAAGCGACCGAGGCGGTGCTCGCGGATATCAACGTGCTGGTGCTGTCCGACCGTCGCGAGGGGCCGGACCGGGTGCCGATCCCGGCCGCGCTGGCGACCGGGGCGGTGCACCATCACCTGATCCGCCAGGGCCTGAGGATGCAGACCGGCCTCGTCGTCGAGACCGGCGAAGCGCGCGAGGTGCATCACTTCTGCGTGCTCGCCGGCTATGGCGCGGAAGCGATCAACCCGTGGCTGGCGTTCGACGTCATCGACGGCCTGTGCGCCCGCGGGAAGATCGCCGCGAGACCGGGCGAGGCGCAAGCCAATTACATCAAGGCAATCGGCAAGGGGCTGCTCAAGGTCATGTCCAAGATGGGCATCTCGACCTTCCAATCCTATTGCGGCGCGCAGATCTTCGACGCGGTCGGCCTCTCGCAGGGTTTCGTCGATCGCTATTTCACCGGCACCACCAGCAACATCGAGGGCGCGGGCCTGGCGGAGATCGCCGAGGAGAGCACGGCGCGGCATCGGCGGGCGCATGGGCCAGACGCGGGGCGGCTGGAAGTCGGCGGGCTCTACGCCTTCCGCGCGGGCGGCGAGGCCCATGCCTGGACCCCGGACAGCATCGCCCATCTCCAGCATGCCGTGCGCGGTCGGCTGCCAGATCGTTACCGTGCCTATGCGGCGGAGATGAATGCGCGGGGAAGCCAGCTGCTGACCCTGCGCGGGCTTCTGGAGTTCGTGCCGGCCGGACCGCCGATACCGATCGACGAGGTGGAGCCCGCCGCCGAGATCGTGCGGCGCTTCGCCACCGGCGCGATGAGCTTCGGCTCGATCAGCCGCGAGGCCCATTCGACGCTGGCGAAGGCGATGAACCGCATCGGCGGCAAGTCCAACACCGGCGAGGGCGGCGAGGAGCGAGAGCGCTTCGCCACGGACGAGCGCTCGGCGATCAAGCAGGTCGCGTCGGGCCGCTTCGGAGTGACCGCCGACTATCTGGTCAATGCCGACGACATCCAGATCAAGATCGCGCAAGGCGCCAAGCCCGGCGAGGGCGGGCAGCTTCCGGGGCACAAGGTCGACGCGCAGATCGCCGCCGTGCGCCACTCGACGCCGGGTGTCGGCCTGATCTCGCCGCCGCCGCATCACGACATCTATTCGATCGAGGATCTGGCGCAGCTGATCCACGACCTGCGCAGCGTGAACCCGGGTGCGCGCGTGTCGGTGAAGCTGGTCGCGGAGGCGGGCGTGGGCACGGTCGCGGCCGGCGTGGTAAAGTGCACCGCCGACCATGTCACCATTTCCGGCTACGAGGGCGGGACGGGCGCGTCGCCGCTGACCTCGCTCAGCCATGCCGGGAGCCCGTGGGAGCTTGGGCTGGCGGAGACGCAGCAGACGCTCATCCTCAACGGGCTTCGCGGGCGGGTGGTCGTGCAGGCCGACGGCGGCCTTAGGACCGGGCGGGACGTCGCCATCGCCGCCCTGCTCGGGGCGGACGAATATGGCTTTGCGACTGCGCCCCTGATCGCCGCGGGCTGCATCATGATGCGCAAGTGCCACCTCAACACCTGTCCCGTGGGAATCGCGACTCAGGACCCGCGGCTGCGGGCCAAGTTCGCCGGCATGCCCGAGCACGTGATCGACTATTTCTTCTTCGTCGCCGAGGAGCTGCGCGAGATCATGGCGGGGCTCGGCCTCAGGTCGCTGGAAGAGATGATCGGGCGGGTCGACCTCCTCCGCCAGCGTGCGGCAAGCGGCAAGGCGGGCGGGGCCGACCTGTCGAAGCTGCTGCGCACGGTCGGCGGCGAGGGGCCCCGGCGGTTCGTTGCGCCGGTCGAGCGCGAGGTGGACCACCGGCTCGACGCGCTCATCGTCGACGCGCTCGACGGACCATTGCCGGCGCGGATCGAGGCCGGGGTGACAAATGTCGACCGGTCGGTCGGCGCCCATGCCTCGGGTGTGCTGGCGCTCCGCAACGGGCCCGCGGGGCTGCCGGACGACAGTATCCGCCTGAGGCTGACCGGGACAGCCGGGCAGAGCTTCGGCGCCTTCCTCGCGCAGGGCCTGACGCTGGAGCTCAGCGGCGACGCCAACGATTATGTCGGCAAGGGGCTATCCGGTGGGCGGCTGATCGTCCGCCAGCCGGAAGGCTCGAGGCGGGATGCGGCCGAGAACATCATCGTCGGCAATACCTGCCTCTATGGCGCGACCGGCGGCACCGCATTCTTCGGCGGCGTGGCGGGCGAGCGCTTCGCGGTGCGCAACTCAGGCGCCGTGGCAGTGGTCGAGGGGACGGGGGACCATGGCTGCGAATATATGACCGGCGGGCTGGTGGTCGTGCTGGGGCCGGTCGGGCGCAATTTCGCGGCCGGCATGTCGGGCGGAATGGCCTGGGTGTGGGACCCGGAGCGGCGCCTAGCCGACCAGTGCAATCTCGCCGGCGTGGCGCTGGAGGAGGTCGAGGACGTGGCCCGCCTGCGCGTGCTGGTCGAGGCGCATGCCGAGGCGACCGGAAGTGCGCGGGCATGGGCGCTGCTCGGCGACTGGGCGACCAGCCTCCGCCGGTTCGTCCAGGTCATGCCGCACGACTACCGCCGGGCGCTCGGCCAGACCGTGATGGCGGCGGAGTAAGGCGATGGGCAGACCGACGGGATTTCTGGAAATCGAGCGGCGCGACCGGGCCGTGGCTCCCGCCAAGGAGCGGGTGAGGGGCTGGGGCGAGTTCGCGCTTCCCGTCGAGCCCGCCGCCGTCGCCAGCCAGGCGCAGCGCTGCATGGATTGCGGCATTCCCTTCTGCCATTCGGCATGCCCGGTGAACAATCTCATTCCCGACTGGAACGACCTCGTCGGCGAGGAGGACTGGCGCGGGGCGATCGACCGGCTCCACGCGACCAACAACTTTCCCGAGTTCACCGGCAGGGTCTGCCCGGCACCGTGCGAGGCGGCCTGCACGCTCAACCTCGACGACAATCCGGTGACCATCAAGTCGATCGAATGCGAGATCGCCGACCGTGCCTTCCGCGAAGGGTGGGTAACGCCGCGGCTGGCGGCTCGCGGCACGGGACGGCGGGTGGCGATCGTCGGCTCGGGCCCGGCGGGCCTCGCCTGCGCCCAGCAGCTTGCGCGGCTCGGGCATAATCCGACCGTGTTCGAGAAGGCCGACCGGATCGGCGGCCTGCTTCGCTACGGCATTCCCGACTTCAAGATGGAGAAGGCGCTGATCGACCGCCGGGTCGAGCAGATGGAGCGCGAGGGCGTGCTCTTCCGGACCCGGATCGAAGTTGGGGTCGACCTGCCGCTCGAGCGGCTGCTCGACGACTATGACATGGTTGTGATCGCCGCCGGGGCCGAGCGGCCGCGCGACCTCGCCATCCCTGGGCGGGACCTTGGCGGCATCCACTTCGCGATGGATTATCTCACCCAGGCAAACCGGCGGGTGGCCGGCGAAGCCGAGCCGGATGCCCCGATCAGCGCCGACGGCCGACATGTGGTGGTGATCGGCGGCGGCGACACCGGTTCCGACTGCATCGGCACCGCCAACCGCCAGGGCGCGGCCTTAGTCACCCAGCTGGAGATCATGCCCGAGCCGCCGGCTAGGGAGGACAAGGCGCTGACCTGGCCCTACTGGCCGCTCAAGCTGCGCACCTCCAGCAGCCAGGAGGAGGGCTGCACCCGCGACTTCGCCGTGCTGACGACCGGCTTCACCGGCGTGGATGGCAGGGTCGCGAAGCTGCATTGCGCACGGGCAGAGTGGGTGGACGGGGCGGCACGGCCGCTTGCCGGCAGCGGCTTCGAGCTCCGCGCCGATCTCGTCCTGCTGGCGATGGGCTTCACCGGCACCGCCTTCCCGGGCGAGGCGGCCGGCCTGGCCATGATGCGCGGGGCGATCCAGGCCGATGCGCAGGGCTTCGCCACCGGACGCCCGCGCGTTTTCGCCTGCGGCGATGCCCGGCGTGGGCAGAGCCTGGTGGTGTGGGCCATCCGCGAAGGCCGCGACTGCGCGGCGGCGGTGCATTCGGCGCTGGTGGGGTGAACGTGCCGGTTGCAGGATTCGAACCCGCGACCTTCGGTTTACAAAACCGCTGCTCTACCAACTGAGCTAAACCGGCGCGGAGGCTCCCTAAGCCTAGAGGATGCCGAAGGTCCAGCCCTCGGTTCGGGCGAGGTCGGCGGTGAGGCCTGATGGCGCGAAGGCCTGCGGCTGGCGGGCGTGGACGCGCATGCCGGCGGCGGTGACGAGCGCATCGGTCTGGTGGTCGTCGGGTTCGAAGCGCAGGCGAGCCGGCGGGCTCCCCAGCGCCTTCAAGGCTGCGTTGAGCTCGGTCCTGCTGCGAAGCTTGGTGCCGGACAGGCCGGCGTTGCGCAGATAGATTCTGGTGTAGATCTCGACAATGGCGCTTTCACCGGGCTCGAGCGGGTCCATCGGCCAGATCGGCACCTTGCCCGACAGGCGGTGAAGGAAGCGCATGCCGGCGAAGCTCGCCTTCGCGACCTGCGCGGCGCCGATCGCGTCATAGGCGCTGGCGGTCTTGCGCCCGCCGGCCTGGTTCAGACGGTGGTCGCACTGGCGGAAGCGGACGAAGTCGGCCTTCACCCCGTCGGCGATACCGAAATAGAAATGGCGGCGGTGGACCTGCTCGAGGAAGCTCGCCGCGCCGAGATCCTCGTCGGGAGCGTTTGCATCGACATAGGCCCAGAAGTCGCGGGCGTTGTCGGGCACGCCTTCTTCGCCGGGGAGATAGGCACCGCGCTCGGCGTGGGGAGGGGCGAAGGAGAAGTCGAAGCCGAACAGGGTCGGCTCCTTCAGCGCTTCGGCCGCCAGCCAGTCGGCGACCTCGGTCCGGCTCCACACATGCTCCGGGCGGATCAGCCGCGGCGCTCCCAAGCGGTTGCAGGAGGCGACGGCGATCCCCTTGTGCCGCCTTCCCTTGGCACCCGACCAGTCGATGGCGACGAAGCGGGTGAAGCTCAAATGAGCGTCGGCCCGTCGCCCGTCGGAGTCTCCTTCGTCCCCTCCAGTCGCGCGGGGCGGCGCGGGGTGCGGGGCGTGTCGCCTGCGCCGGTCACCCGGTCGGCGAAGTGGTTGAGGATGCGGCCGGCCGCCTCGCGTCCGCCAAGCCCGAAGGCGAGAGCGGTGGCGATGGCGGCCGAGCCGAGGATCAGGCCGAACGCCATGTAGACGATGACATCCGCCAGGCCCATGAAGGTGAGGCCGATGGCGGTGAACAGGGCGATGATCGCATAGCGGACGATGGTCTGCGCGAAGCCGCCCTCGCCGGTCGAACTGCCGACGAGGTTCGCCAGGATCTTGGCGAGGAAGATGCCGGCGACGATGATCAGGGTGCCGAAGATCACCTTGGAACCGAGGCTGGTCACCTGGACGAGGAAGATTGCGACCGTATCGCCGCCGAGCTGGTGCGCGGCCTCGATGGCGGCGGCGAGCATGATGGCGACGAAGGCGACGTTGGCGACGATCCGGCTCGGCGTGGTGGTCGCCGGCAGAACCCCGGTCGAGCGCAGCGCATCGTCGAAGCCGGTCGGCGGAAGGATCGCTTCGATGATGGTCTTGAGGAACTTGGCCGCGATGAAGGCGATGCCAAGCCACAGGGCTGCGGTCAGCAGGCGCGGGATGGCGCCGCTGATCTGGTCGAGCATGTGGATGGCCGGACCGCTGATCGCCTCGATTCCGAGCACTTGCAGAGCGGCGATGGCGACCGGGATGATGATCAGGGCGAAGGCGAGGACGCCCGCGGCTCGCGCAAGGCTGGTGCGGGTCGCGCCGGGGGTGGTGCCCGGCGGCACGGCATCGGGGTCGGTGCGGACCGTCGGCGGATGGTCGCCGAGGCCCGCGCGCGCCATCAGCCCGTCGATGTTGGCGGCGGTCAGCAGGGTCTCGACCAGCCGGCGGACGATGCGGGCGACGATCAGGCCGACGAAGAAGATGAGGCCCGCGCCGATCAGCCGCGGCAGGAACTCGAAGATCTGGTTGGTGAGGGTCGCAACCGGCGAGAGGATCTGCCCGATCTGAAGGAAATTCAGCGCGGCCATGATGCCGACCAGCCAGACGACCAGCTTGGCGATGGTGCCGATCTGGTGGCCGACCGTCTCATGCTGGTTGCCGGGCGTATGCTTCTGGAGGGCGGGCGTCTTGCTGATGGCCTTGGCCAGCGCCCATTTCACCGCCCGCGCGATGATCCACGTGGCGACGAGGATCGCCAGCGCGATGAGGATCCGCGGCCCCCATTCGACCAGATCGGCGCGCCATGTCTCGGCAGTCGACGGTGGATACATCAGCTTCCCTCCTGCAAACCCTCGCGCTTCTCGTTCCACCAGGCGAGCCGCTCCGCAAGGCGTTTCTCGAACCCGCGGTCGGTCGGGCGGTAGTAGGTTTCCGGGCTCATGCCCTCGGGCCAATAGTCTTGGCCGGAGAAGGCGTCGGGCGCATCATGGTCATAGGCATAGCCTTTGCCATGGCCGAGATCGCGCATCAGCTTGGTCGGCGCACCAAGGGTATGCTTGGGCGGCGAAAGGGAGCCATGCGCCTTGGCGCTCTTCCAGGCTTCCTTCTGCGCCGTGTAGAGGGCGTTCGATTTGGGCGCGGTGGCGAGATAGAGGCAGGCCTGGACGATGGCGAGTTCGCCTTCCGGCGAGCCGAGGAAGTCGTAGGTGTCCTTCGCCGCCATGCATTGCACCAGCGCCTGCGGGTCGGCGAGGCCGATGTCCTCGACAGCGGCGCGGGTAAGGCGGCGGAGGAGGTAGAGCGGCTCCTCGCCGGCGGTCAGCATGCGCGCGAGATAGTAGAGGGCGGCCTGCGGATCCGAACCGCGGATCGATTTGTGAAGGGCGGAGATGAGCCCGTAATGGCCCTCGCGGTCCTTGTCATAGACAGGCAGCCGCCGCTGGATGAGGTCGCGTAGGGCGGCAGTATCGAGCGCTCCATCCGGGCTGGCCGCAACCAGCATTTCCACCTGGTTGAGAAGAAAGCGGCCGTCGCCGTCCGCGCTGGCGACCAGGGCGGCGCGGGCGTCGTCGGTGAGAGGCAAGGGACGGCCTTCCGCCTGTTCGGCGCGGGCAAGCAGGGTGCCGAGCGCTTCCTCGTCGAGGCGCTTCAGCACCAGAACCTGGGTGCGCGAGAGCAGGGCGGCGTTGAGTTCGAAGCTGGGGTTTTCGGTCGTCGCACCGACGAGAGTGACTACGCCCGCCTCGACGAAGGGCAGGAAACCGTCCTGCTGACTGCGGTTGAAACGGTGGATCTCGTCCACGAAGAGGAGGGTGCGCTTGCCCGCGCGGGCGTGCGCCTCGGCCTCCGCGAAGGCCTTCTTGAGGTCGGCAACCCCGCTGAAGACGGCGGAGAGCGCGGCAAAGCGGTAGCCGACCGCTTCGGCCAGTAATCGGGCGATGCTGGTCTTGCCGGTGCCGGGCGGTCCCCACAGGATGAGGCTCGACAGGCGGCCGGCAGCGACCATCCGACCGATCGCGCCTTCGGATCCCGTGAGATGTTCCTGGCCGATGACCTCCGCGAGGCTGGTCGGACGCAGCCGCTCGGCAAGTGGCACGGCCGCGGCTGGGCTGGGCAAGGGCTCGGCTTCAAACAGGTCGGCCATTCGTCGGTTCGTAGAAAGAAGAAGGCGCAAGCGCCATGCCCCTCTTGAGGCGATGCAATGAAGATATATCTTGAGTGCTCAAGATAGGAGAGAAGAGCCCATGCGCTTTCATTTGAACCGCGGCTGTGGCCCCGACGGCCGGGCGTTCGTGGCCATGACCGGTTTCCCCTTCGGCGATCCCGACGAAGCGATCCGCTTCCACGTCGGTGGTCGCGGGGGCGGCGGCGGTGGCTGGGGTGGGCATCGGGGCGGCCGGCGCCGGCGGATGTTCAGCTCGGAGGAGTTCCAGCTCATCATCCTGAAGCTGATCGCCGACGAGCCGCGCCACGGCTATGCGATCATCAAGGCGCTCGAGGAGCTGACCCACGGCGACTATGCGCCGAGCGCGGGCATCCTCTACACCAATCTCGAACTGCTCGAGGACATGGGGATGATCGAGCGGCAGGCGAGCGCCGGCGCCAAGAAGAGCTTCGCCATTACCGACGAAGGCCGCGCGCATCTGGACGCGCGGGCGGAGGAAGTCGCGGCGCTGTTCGAGCGGCTGGAGGCCAGCGGCGAGGGTCGACGTCGTTCGAACCGGCCGGAGCTCGTCCGCGCGTTGGGCAACCTCATGACCGCGCTCGGCAACCGTGCCGCGCGCGGCGGCTGGAACGAGGCGCTGATCAACGAGGTGGTCGACATCCTCGACGAGGCGGCCAAACGGATCGAGCGGGCGAAGTAACAACGAGAAGGCCCTCCGCCACCGGGGTGACGGAGGGCCCTTGCCCATGACCGAAGACGATGGCTCAGCGCTTCTTCTGCGCCGGCACCGTGATCTTCACCGTCTCGCCATTGCGACCCGGGAAGCCGGTGAACATGGCTTCGATCAGGTTGGGGACGAGCACCTGCGTGTTGTCGGTGGTCGAGCGCGCCTGCGCCCGGCCGTCGAACAGCTGCTGGTTGTCGGCGCGGCGGCGGATGTCGATGTCCAGCTCCGACTTATATTCGGTATACTGGCGGACGTCCGGACCACCGAACCAGAACGGGTCGTTCCAGCCATAGTAGAAGGCCGAGCGACCGCCGCCCCAATAGCCGAAGCGGCTGTAGTAGGGCCGGCCGTAGTAGATGCCGTAGAAGGGATCGTAGCGGCTGCCGAAGCGACCGTAAGGGCTGTAGAACCCGCGGTAGAAGGGATCGTAGCCGGCCGGTCCGAAGCGGTCGACCACGACACGCTCGGTGCCCTTGTCCACCTCATAGCCGAGCTGGACGATCATTGTTGCCTGCGCCGGATTGGCAGCCTGGGCATAGCCCTGCGCGGCAAGGTGGCGGGAAACCAGTTCGGCGTAGCGGCTGAACTCGAGCCCGCCGCCCTGGGCGAGGCCCTGGCCGGGGACGACATAGAAGCTCTGGCCCTGCGGTGCGGGCATGGCCTGAAAGCGGGTGACCTTGGCTGGCAGCCCGGTGGCGCAGCCGGACAGGCCGACGCTCGCGGCACCGACCAGTGCGGCGGCGACAAGTTTCTTCAGGAACGTCATGGTTGGCAAACCCTCGACTCGGGGAAAGTCCCGGTAAACGAGTAGCTTATAGCAGAAAGTGAGTTGAACCATCGATGAAGGGAGGCTGAGGAGCGATCAGCGGCGGCTGAGTCCCAGTGCGCGCTTGGCATCGTGCAGGGTCGGTGCGGCCAACTCCGCGGCCCTCGCCGCACCCGTGTCGAGAATGCGATCGAGTTCGGCGGTGTCGCGCTCCAGCTCGGTGTAGCGGGCACGGATCGGCGCGATCAGCGCGACGAGCGCATCGGCCAGGGCCGGCTTGAAGGCGCCGAAACCCTGGCCCTCGAAGCGGGCGAGGATGGCGGTCTCGCTCTCCCCGGTCACGGCGGCCATGATCCCGACGAGGTTGCGCGCCTCCGGCCGGTCCTTGAGCAGCTCGGGGTCGCCGGGCAGAGGATCGGGATCGGTCCGCGCCTTGCGGATCTTGGCGGCGATCTCCTCGTCGCTGTCGACCAGATTGACCCGGCTCATGTCCGAAGGATCGGACTTGCTCATCTTGGCGCTGCCGTCGCGTAGCGACATGACCCGCGCCGCCACCCCGCCGCCGATGAAGGGCTCGGGCAGGACAAAGGTCTCGGTGCCGGTGTCGAGGTTGAATTTGGTGGCGATGTCGCGGGTGAGCTCGATATGCTGCTTCTGGTCCTCGCCGACCGGCACGTGGCTGGGACGATAGAGCAGGATGTCGGCGGCCTGGAGCACCGGATAGTCGAACAGGGCGACCGACGCGCCTTCCTTGTTCTTGCCCGACTTGTCCTTCCACTGGGTCATCCGGCTGAGCCAGCCCATGCGGGCGGTCCCGTTCAGCATCCAGCACAGCTCGGCATGGGCCGGCACGTCCGACTGGGCGAACAGGACGGAGCGGGCCGGATCGATGCCGCTGGCGATCAGCGCCGCCGCCATCGCGCGCACCTGCGCCAGCCGGGTTGCAGCCGGGATGTGGTCCGACAGCGAATGGAGGTCCGCGAGGAAGAACAGGCAGGGCGCCTCCTCCTGCATCCGCACCCAGCGCAGGATGGCGCCGAGCAGGTTGCCGAGGTGGAGGTTGCCGGTCGGCTGGATGCCGGACAGGACTCGGGTGACTGGAGCGCTGGTCATTCTGGGCTCTGCTGCGTGGCGGGGCGGCGGCGGCGAAGCGCAAGCAGTGCCTCGCGGTCGACGCCGCCGATGAGGAAGGCGACGCCGAAATAGACGAGGCCACCGACGGCCACCATGATCCCGAGCGCGAGGAACTCGCCCGCCTCGCTGGCGAACAGGCCGCGCGACAGCGGCTCCTGAAGCAGCCACAGGACGACGCCCATGGCGGCGGCGGCGATGATCTGGCGCGCCACCCGGCCGATCAGCCAGACCGGCATGCGGAAGTGGCCACGCACGGCGAGGATGGCGAACAGCAGCAGGAAATTGGCCCAGGCCCCGACCGAGGTGACGGTGGCGAGCGCGGTGATGCCGAGCAACGGGATCAGGAAGAAGTTGGCCGGGATCGACAGGATCAGGATGGCCATGGCGATATAGACCGGAGTCTTGACGTCCCGGCGGGCATAGAAGGCCGGGGTCAGCACCTTGACCAGCACATAGGCGGGCAGGCCGGTGACGAGGATGGCGAGGATGGCGGCGGTGGTCGCGCTGTCCTCGTCCGTGAACTCGCCGCCGCCGTACAGGGCGGCGATGATCGGTCCGGCAATCACCGCCAGCGCAACCGTGGCGGGAAGAGTCAGCAGCATGGACAGGTCGAAGGCGCGGGCCTGGACGTCGGCGGCCTCCGCCTCGTCGTCGCGGGCGATGGCGCGGCTGATCGCCGGCAGGATGGCGACGCCGAGCGCGGTGCCGATGATCGACAACGGAAGCTGGTTCAGGCGGTCGGCATAGCTGAGCATGGTCAGCGCGCCTTCGCCCAGACGGGCGGAGAAGAAGGCGTAGAAGAGCTGGCTGATCTGGTAGGCGCCGGCGGCCACGGTCGCCGGCAGGATGAGGATGACCAGCTCCTTCACCGCCGGAGTCATGCGTGGGCGGCGGAAGGAGAGGTGGACCCCCGCCCGCCGCACCGCCACCCAGCACAGCGCGAACTGGACGATGCCGCCGATCAGCACGGCGATCGCCATGTAGCGGACCGTCGCCAGGTCATTGCCGCGCGGCGCGAGCAGCAAGGCGGCGATGAGGACGAGGTTGAGCAGCGCGGGCGCGAAGGCGGCGGCGACGAAGCGCGTCAGTGAATTGAGGATGCCGGAGAGGAGCGCGACGAGGCTGATGAACAGCAGGTAGGGGAAGGTCCAGCGAGTGAGCTCCACCGCCAGTTCATATTTGCCCGGCACCTCGCGGTAGCTGCCGGCGACCAGCGCGATGACGCCCGGCATGAAGATGACGAACACGACCGTGACCAGCAGCAGCGCCGGCATGAAGACCGCAAGGATCTCGCTCGAGAACTCCTCGGCGTCCTTTTCCCCGCCCTGCGCCAGACGCCGGCTGAACAGCGGCACGAAGCCGCTCGAGAAGGCGCCTTCCGCGAACAGGCGGCGAAAGATGTTCGGCAGCAGGAAGGCGAGGTTGAAGGCGTCGTTGGCATGGCTTGCGCCGAGCAGGCGCGCCGCGATCATGTCGCGGACGAAGCCGAGCACGCGGCTGACCATGGTCAGCCCGCCGATGGTGCCGGTGGCCTTGAGGAGATTCATCGGTGCAGCTTCACGTAACTAGAGCCCCCTCCCGGCGTTGTTGCCCCCGCCGCCGACCGACGCAAGACGGCGGGTGGGCACCTCCCCCAGCGCAGGGGGAGGCGCCGATTACTGGACGGTCGGCTCGCTCTGCGGCTGCTCGCCGCCTTCAGCCTGGGCCTGCTGTTCGATCTGGCTCATGTAGATGCCAGCGAAGTCGATCGGGTCGAGCATCAGCGGCGGGAAGCCGGCATCCTGGACCGAGCTCGCGACAACCTGGCGGGCGAACGGGAACAGCAGGCGCGGCGCTTCGACGAGGAGGAACGCCGGGAGCGCCTCTTCCGGCAGGTTGCGCAGGCCAAAGATGCCGGCATAGCTGAGGTCGAGCACGAACTGGACGCCCGAGGCCGAACGCGCCGAGGCATCGATCTTCAGCACCACCTCATGGACGTCGTCGGCGATCTTGTTGACCGAGATGTTGAACTGGACGTCGAGCTGCGGCTGCTCGTTCCACTGATAGACCTGCGGGGACGACGGATTCTCGACCGACAGGTCCTTCACATATTGCGCCAGGGCCGCAACCTGGGGCGCTTCGGGATTGCTGCTGTCGGTGGCACCGTTGGCGCCGGCGGAGACGGGATCGGAAGCGGCCATGATTTCTGCCCTTAACCATGCTAAAAGGAAGACTCAGGCAAGACAGTTTCCGCCCGGCCCTGAACTGGGGCGGGCGACTAGCAGCCGCGCCGAGGCGGTGCAATGGCGCGGGCAGGCCCAAAGGCGAGGGTTTGAAGCAGCGGCACCAGCGCCTATATCGGGCGTTACAACACGGCTGAACACGAGAAAGCGGTTCTCTTGGTATCGATCATCATCCTCGCGCTGGTAGCCCTGTTCATCGGCTTGCGGCTGTACAACGTCCTCGGTGAGCGAACCGGGCACGAGCAACAGCTTTCGCTCAAGCCGGCGGACGCGGAAACAGTCGCTACCCCGCGCGCGCCGGTCGCCACGCCCGGCCAGCCGGCCCCGGCCGAGCCGCTCGACACCGCCTATCTCCCGACCGCCGGCCCTGGTGTGCGCGCGCTGCTCGCTGCCGATACCAGCTTCGACGTCGCCCGCTTTCTCGAAGGCGCGCAGGGCGCCTATCGCATGATCCTCGAGGCCTTCTGGGCCGGACGCCTTGATGAGGTCCGGGGCTTCCTCGATCCGGAGATCGCGGCCGCCTTCGACGGCGCCATCGCCGAGCGCGAGGCGGCCGGGCAGAAGCTCGACAACCGCTTGATCGCGATCGAGCAGGCGCTGATCGCCGCCGCCAACGTGACCGGCAAGGTCGCGACCCTGACGGTCCGGTTCGAGGCCGATATTGCCGCCATCACGCGCGATTCCGGTGGAAACGTCATTGCCGGTTCGCTCAGCGACGCGGTGCAGACCCGCGATCGCTGGACCTTCCGCCGCGACCTCGGTTCGAGCGATCCCAACTGGATCCTGATCGAAACCGACGACGAATAGTGCGGTATCCGACCAAGGGGCTGGGAGCGCTGCTCGCCCTTTCGCTGGCGGGATGCGCCACCCGGCCAACGCAGCCGGTACAGCCTGTCCCGTCGGTCGCGACGCCGGCACCTGCGCCCGTTCCGGTGCCGGTTACCCCGCCCAAGCCGGCCAATGCCGCCGCCGCCGGAATCACACCTGCGGCGCCGCGCAGTTTCTCCGCTGAGGCGGCCGCGCGGGCACTCGCCGCCTTCCGCATCTCCTGTCCTTCGGTCGTCCGCCGCAACGATGTTTCGCTGCTGACGCAGGGCGCCGACTGGCGGCCGCTGTGCGACGAGGCGGCGACCTTGCCAGTCGGGGACGGCGACGTGGCGAAGCGCTTCTTCACCGACAAGTTCGCCTGGGTGCGGGTCGGCAGCGAGCCGGCCTTCGCCACCGGCTATTGGGAGCCCGAGATCCTCGGCTCGCGCGTCACCGCGCCCGGCTATGCCGTGCCCATCTATCGTACACCGACCGACCTCGTCCGCTGCACCCGTGCCGATGGGCAGACCGGGCGCGGCCGGATCGATGCGACCGGGCAGTGCCTCCTCTACTGGACGCGGGCCGAGATCGAGGACGGCGCGCTCGCCGGACGCGGGCTCGAACTCGCCTATGCCGCCGACCCGGTCGACATGTTCTTCCTCGAGATCCAGGGCTCGGGCCGGCTTAGGCTGCCGGACGGCTCGGTCATGCGGATCGGCTACGACAATCAGAACGGCCGCGAATATGTCGGCGTCGGGCGTCTCCTGCGCGAACGTAACATCCTGCCGCCGGGCGGGGCGGACATGGACTCGATCAAGGCGTGGATGCGCAGCCAGCCGGACGGCGGCAAGTCGCTGATGCGCGAAAACCTGTCCAAGATCTTCTTCAAGGAATTGACCGGGCCCGGGCCGCTCGGGGCGCTTGGCCTTCCGGTTACGCCGCGGGGGACTGTCGCCACCGACCCCCTGTTCGTGCCGCTCGGCGCTCCCGTCTGGCTCGACGTCGCGATGAACGATGCCGACGGCCTGTGGGTGGCGCAGGACACGGGCGGCGCGATCAAGGGCGCCAACCGTTTCGACACCTTCTGGGGCGCCGGTGCCGAGGCGCGGCGGATCGCCGGCGGAATGTCGGCCAAAGGCGACGCGCTGCTCCTGCTGCCCCGGAGCAGCGTCGACCGGCTGCTCGCCCAGCGTGCGGCCGCTCAGCCCTGAGGAAGCGGCGCTGTGGGCACGGGTGACCGCGTCCATCACGCCGCTCAGCCGCGAGGCCGCCGCCACCAAGTCGCAGCCGCAGCCAGCGCCGGAACCCCAAGCCAAGCCGGTCCAGTCGCCGGCCAAGCCCAAGGGCAGGGTGCCGCCGCCGCGGCCGGTCACCAGCGCTCCGGTGCGCCGCGCCACCATCCACGGCAATCTCGACAGCCACTGGGAGCGGCGGTTGAAGAACGGCAATTTCGCGGTTGACCGTACGCTCGACCTTCACGGAATGAACCTGACCCAGGCCTATGAAGCGCTCGACCTCGCGCTGGAGCGGGCGATCGCGGCCGGGGACCGGCTGCTGCTGCTGGTCACCGGTCATCACCGCCCGGGCGAGCCGCCGGTCCAGCGTGGCAAGATCCGCGCCGCAGTGCACGACTGGCTCGCCGTGTCCCGCCACGCCGAACGCATTGCGGCCGTGCGCAGCGCCCACCGGCGGCATGGGGGCGGGGGCAGCCTTTACCTGATCCTGAGGCGATAGTCCGGACCTATACCGCTTTTTAACACCCGTGTCTTAACCAAGCTCGGGTCATGAAGGTGGGCAGCGCACAGAAGTTCAGCAACATGCTCCTGTCGGGGCTGGCCGGCGTCGCGTCCTTCGTCTTCTCGCTTTACGCCTTCCTTACCATCAAGCACCTGCCCGAGCAGGTCGCGGCGGCGGTCATCGCCGGGGCCTTCTGCCTGATCATCTGCTACGTCGCCGCCGAACGCCCCAACAGCGAGGGCGCGCGGGCACTTGCCGCGCTTCGCGACCGGCTGCTGGCGGTGGAGGAGGGCGACCTCACCTCGCCGGCGCCCGAGCTCGTCCGCCGCGCGATGCCCAAGGTCGCCTCGGCCGTGGACAGCCTGTTCGCCGAGGTGCGCAGCTCGATCGACAATGCCCATGCGCTCGGCATGTACGATCCAGTCACGAGCCTGCCCAACCGGCTGAACTTCCGCGCCGAGGCCGAGCGGCTGCTCGCCGAATCGGGCACCAGGCAGACCGTCATGCTGTTCCTCGACCTCGACCGGTTCAAGGCGGTCAACGACAGCCTTGGTCATGCCCGCGGCGACCAGCTGCTGGTGATGGTCGCCAACCGCCTGCGGGTGCTGATCAACGGTGAGGCCGCCAACGGCGCGACGCGGCCCCTGCTGGCGAGGCTCGCCGGCGACGAATTCACGCTCTTCTTCCCCGACGCTGCCGGCAGCGGCGAGGCCGAGCGCCTCGCCCGCCGGGTCGTGCTGGCCCTGGGCGAGCCGTTCGAACTGCAGGGGCACAGCGTGGACATCGGCGCATCGGTCGGCGTCGCCATGGGACCGACGCATGGCCGCAGCGTCGAGGAGCTGATGCGCGCGGCCGACGTCGCCATGTATCGCGCCAAGGCGCTCGGCGGCCACCAGCACTGCCTGTTCAACGATACGCTGGCCGACGAGCATCGGCACCGGCTCGAAACGGAAAAGGCACTGGTCGACGCCGTGCAGCGTGATGAATTCCTGCTGGCGCTGCAGCCGCAGCTCAGCCTGGTGACGGGCGCGGTGACCGGGTGCGAGGCGCTGCTGCGCTGGAACCACCCGACCCGCGGCATCGTCGCGCCGGGCGACTTCATCGACATCGCCGAGCAGACCGGCACCATCAACGACATCGGCGACTGGGTCATGGCCGAAGTGGCGGCGATGATCGCCAGCTGGGACGAGACCCGTACCGGAATGGGGCGAATCGCCTTCAACGTCTCGCCGCGCCAGCTTGAGCGGCAGGACTTCTTCCCCCGCCTTCGCCAAATCTTCGGCGATGCCGGCATTTCGCTCGACCGAGTCGAACTGGAGTTCACCGAGACGGCGGCGATGGAATGTTCAGCCGGTGTCCTGGCCGAGATCGCCGAACTTCGCCGAGAGGGCGCGACCATCGCCATCGACGACTTCGGCACCGGCTATTCCAACATCGCCCGGCTTCGCCAGCTGCCCATCGACCGGGTCAAGCTCGATCCATCGCTGATCCACGACATCGTCGACAGCGAGCAGGCACGAAACGTCGTCCAGTCGGTCATCCAGCTGGTGCGGGCGGTCGACTGCGAATTGGTAGCAGAGGCGGTCGAGACCGTCGCCCAGGCCGATATCCTTCGCGCCATGGGCTGCGAGACGATCCAGGGCTTCGTCTTCGCCGAGCCGATGATGGAGACCGAATTCCTCGCCTGGACCTCGCACGCCGGTGCGAGTGATCGAAGCGCGGCCTGAAGCGTCAGGCCGTCAGCCCACCCTCGAACACCCGCCGGTAGACCCGCGTCAGGGCCTCGATGTCGGCCAGCGAAGCGCTTTCCCCAACCTTGTGCATGGTCGCATTGGGCAGGCCGAAGTCGACTACCGGGCAGAGCTTGATGAGGAATCGCCCGTCCGACGTGCCGCCGCCCGTCGACAGCTCCGGCTCGATCCCGCACTCGGCGCGAATGGCGTCGGTCACCAGATCGTAGAGCCTGCCGGGTGGGGTGAGGAAGGCCTCGCCAGAGATGCGCGTCCTGATCTCGCAGCCAGGGTCGATCGCCCGCGCGGTGTCGGTCAGCAGCCGGATCAGTTCGTCGCCCGTGTGGAGATTGTTGAAGCGGATATTTCCCTGCGCGCTCGCCTCGCCCGGGATGAGGTTGCTGGCGGCGGTCGGCGTTCCCAACGCGACGAACTCCAGGTTGGACGGCGGAAAGGCCTCGGTGCCGTCGTCGAGGTGGATGTCCGACAGGGCGGCGACGATGCGGGCGAGGCGCGGCACCGGATTGTCGGCCTTGTGCGGATAGGCGACATGGCCCTGCACGCCCTTCACCTTGATCCAGAAATTGACCGATCCGCGCCGCCCGATCTTGACCGTGTCGCCGAGCCGCGTCTCGCTGGTCGGTTCGCCGATCAGGATCATGTCGGGGCGGATGCCGCGCTCGTCCAGCCAGTCGATGATCCGCGGCGTGCCGTAGGTAGCGTAGCCTTCCTCGTCGCCGGTGATGAGGAAGGAGAGGGTGCCCGACTGTTGATCGATCCGCGAGGCGGCGGCGGCTGCGGCGGCGATGGCGCTCTTCATGTCGTTGGCGCCGCGGCCGACCAGCCGCCCGTCCTCGATGCGCGCGGTGAAGGCATCGCCGGTCCAGCCCTCGCCGGCCGGCACCACGTCGAGGTGACCGGCAAAGCCGACGTGGAGGCCGGGACCCCGCTCCCGGATCGCGACCATATTCTCGGTCGGGCCGTCCGGCGCCTCGCCGAGGGTGAAGCGATGGACGGTGAAGCCGAGGGCGGACAGCGCCTCGTCGAGCACGTCGAATACCTCGCCACTCGCGGGCGTGACCGACGGCACGGAAATCAGCTTGGCAGCAAGGTCGATGGGGTCGATGGTGGTCATGGGAAGCAGGCGCTAGCATGGGGAAGCGGAATGCCGAAACTCGACCTTGAGACGATCGAGCAGACCAACGCCACCGGCTACCCCGAGCCCCATGCGGCAGCGGTGCGGGGGCGCTGGTACCGCCGCCTCGCCCCGGCGTCCGGGATCAGCGACTTCGGTGCGAGCCAGGTGACGCTGGAGCCCGGCGCCTGGTCGAGCCAGCGCCACTGGCATGCGGAGGAGGACGAACTGGTCGTCATGCTTGAAGGGGAAGCAGTGCTGGTCGAGGAGGACGGCCGCACCTTGCTCCGCCCCGGCGACATTGCCGCCTTCCCGAAGGGCGTGGCGAACGGCCATCACCTCATCAACGAAGGCGATGTGCCCTGCCGCTTCGTCGCCATTGGGCGTCCGGCGGCGAGCGATTGCCATTATCCGGACATCGACATGCACCTCGACGGCCGGACCATGAAGTTCGTGCGCAAGGCCTAGCTGGCGAGCGCTCCGACGAGGGCGGTGAAGCCGGTCGGGACGAGTCCGCAGCGGCCGCCGGCACGCGCGATGGTGAGCGGGATCTGCGGATCGCGGATCTCGCCGCTGACCCGCATCAGATCGTCGACCCCCAAGCGGGCGGGGTTGGGATCGCTGTCCCGGTAGGCGCGTGCGGCCCGGGCCAGCTCGAGCAGCTGGGCGGTGTTGAGATCGCGCTGGAGATGGCCCCCCATGCATTCGGCGCGCCCCCGGTCGAGCCCATAACCCGTGAGCGTGTCGGCAATCCGTTCCTTCGGGCTGGACGCACAGGCGCCGAGTGCAAGCATCGCGGCGTAAAGGGAAATTTGACGCATGCCACCCCGACGAACGGGAGGTTCAGGCGGTTCCCTGCGCCCCTTCATATTGCTCGATCACCCACGGCTCGTCCTGCGCGGCCTCGATCCATTCGGCGACGTGGGGATGGCGCAGCACGTCCGACATATATTGCCGGGCGAACGGCGGGACGGGGATGGAATAGGTGAGAAAGCGGGTGACGACCGGCGCATACATCATGTCCGCCGCGGTCCAGGCGCCGAACAGGAACGGACCGCTGCCGCCGTGACGCGCGCGGGCCTGCGCCCACAGGACGAGGATTCGGTTGATGTCGGCGACGGTCTCGTCCGACAGCCGGGGCAGGGGACCGCTACGGCGGACGTTCATAGGGCATTCGCGGCGCAGGGCAGCGAAGCCCGAGTGCATCTCGGCGGCCATCGACCGCGCCATCGCCCGCGCGCCGACTTCCTCCGGCCAGAATTTCGTCGTCTCGGTGAGATCGGCGCAATATTCGATGATGGCGAGGCTGTCCCACACCACGACGTCGTCATGCCAAAGCAGGGGGACCTTGCCCGACGAGGGGGCGAACTCGTCGCCTTCGCGCCGCTCGTCCCAGTCATTGTTGTAGAGCGGGACGACCAGTTCCTCGAAGTCGAGGCCCGATGCCTTCAGCGCCAGCCAGCCGCGCATCGACCAGGAGGAATAGGCCTTGTTGCCGATGATGATCTTGAGCATGCGGTCTCCGCCTTGCGTCACCCCGGACTCGATCCGGGGCCCGCTTCTTGTCTTGGAATTGCAGAAGAAGAAGCGGGACCCCGGGTCAAGCCCGGGGTGACGGGCAGTCAGGAAAGCGCGTCACCAAGCACGGCCGCACGAACCTCGGCAATTCCCATGCCCTTCTCGCTCGACGTGGCGATCAGCTCAGGGAAGGCGGCGGGGTGCTTGCGCGCTTCCGCCTCGGTCGCGGCGCGGACCGCGGCAAGCTCGCTCGCCTTGATCTTGTCGGCCTTGGTCAGCACCAGCCGGTAGCCGACCGCTGCGGAATCGAGCATCTCCATGATCTCACGGTCGACCGGCTTCACGCCATGGCGGCTGTCGATCAGGACGATCGCCCGCTTCAGCACGGCGCGCCCGCGCAGATAGTCGTTCACCAGGAAGCGCCAGCGCTTGACCATGTCCTTGGGCGCCTCGGCGAAGCCATAGCCTGGCATGTCGACCAGCCGCAGCGTCAACGGGTCGCCGACGTCGAAGAAGTTGAGCTCCTGCGTCCGGCCCGGCGTGTTCGACGTCCGTGCCAGCTTGTTGCGGCCGGTGATGGCGTTGAGCAGTGACGACTTGCCGACGTTGGAACGGCCGGCGAAGGCGATTTCCGGCGCCCGCCCGTCGGGCAGAAATTCGAGTCCCGGTGCCGACTTCAGGAATTCGACGGGACCCGCGAACAGCTTGCGCGCCCGCTCCTCGATGTCGTCCTCATAGTCCATCAGGTCTTGGCCGCCAGCCCGGCCCGGGCTGCGATCTTCTCCGCGTCATACTTGGAATAGAGATACTTCTGCTGCGCGATGCCGAGGATATTGGACACCACCCAGTAAAGCTGCAGGCCGGCCGCGAACGGCGCCATGGCGAACATCAGCACCCACGGCATGATCGAGAAGATCTGCTTCTGGATATCGTCCATGGGCGCCGGGTTGAGCCGGAACTGCAGCCACATGGTCACGCCGAGCAGGATCGGCAGGACGCCGAGGTGCAGGAGGCCGGGCGGATCGAAGTTCAGCAGGCCGAACAGGTTGATCGGGGTCAGCGGATCGGGCGCCGACAGGTCCTTGATCCACAGCTCCCACGGCTGGTGGCGCATTTCGACGGTCACTGTCAGCACCTTATAGAGCGCGTAGAAGACCGGGATCTGGAGGAAGATCGGAAGGCAGCCCGCGGCCGGATTGATCTTCTCGCGCTTGTACAGCTCGAGCAGCTCCGTCTGCATCTTGGTCCGGTCGTCCTTGTGACGCTCCTGGATCTCCTTCATCTTCGGCTGCATCGCCCGCATCGCCGCCATCGACCGGAACTGGCGGTCGAAGATCGGATACATCAGCAGGCGGACGATGAAGGTCAGCGCGATGATCGCCCAGCCGAAGTTGCCGATGGTGTTGAACAGCCAGATCAGCAGCGAGAAGATCGGCCGCATGAACCATTCGAAATAGCCCCAGTCGATCGAGTCCGAGATGACCGGCAGGGTGCCGTCGGCCTCGTACGCGTCGAGCCACTTCTTTTCCTTGGCGCCGGCGAACAGGCGGGTGGTGTTCTCGCTTGCCTGACCGGGCGCGAGGATCTTCGGCTCGAGGGCGTAATCGGCCTGGTAGCTGGTGCCCTGCCCGCGGCGGAAGCTGGCGCCGAGCGGCGCGTCGCCGGCCGGCGCGAGTGCGGTCAGCCAATATTTGTCGGTGAAGCCGAGCCAGCCATTGTTGCCGGTGAAGCGCTTGCCGCCCTGCTCCTCGTCGAGCGTATCGTAGTTGACGCCATATTCGGCCGCCCCGTCGAACACGCCCATTGGGCCGACATGGTGGGTCCAGCCGTCGAAATTGGCATCGGGTCCGCTGTTGGCGCGGCTGAGCAGGCCGAACGGACGGACCGCGACCGGGCCGCCACCCTGGTTCACGACCCGCTGCTTGACGGTGAACAGATAGCCGTCGTCGACCGCGACGATCAGTTCGAAGCGCTGGCCGGTGGGATTGGTCCAGCTGAGGGTGATCGGCTTGCCCGGGACGAGGGTCGGCGCGCTGGTGGTCCAGACGCTGTTGGCATCGGGCACGGCGACGCCCTGGCCGGTCCAGCCGAAGCGGGCAAAATAGGCGCCCGGCGCGCCGGCCGGACTGAGCAGCCGGGCCGGCTGGGCATTGTTGCCGACACGGTCGGTGTGACGGACCATCCGCAGGTCGTCGAAGGTCGCACCCTTGAGGCTGATCGAGCCGTCGAGGCTGGGCGTCGTGACCTTGACCCGCGGAACGCCGCGAAGTGCTTGGGCGCGGGTCATGGTCGGTGCGGCAGAGGTGGGTGCTGCGGTGGCGGCCGCCGGCGCGGTGCCGGGCGCGGCCGGCATGCCGCTCTTCTGCGCGGTCGCCGCCGGCTTGGGCGTCGGCATGAACCGCTCCGACAGGAACCCCCAGCCGAGCAGCACCAGGGCGCTCAGCGCAATGGCGAGGATCATGTTGCGCGTGTCGTTGTTCACTTCAGTTCATGTCCTCGTGACTGACCCGTCGGTTCCGGTACCGGATCGTAGCCCTGGCCCCCCCAGGGATGGCAGCGGCCGATCCGCTTGCATGCGAGCCAGCTTCCGCGAAGCGCCCCATAGCGGCGCCAGGCCGTGATTGCATAGGCCGAGCAGCTCGGCTGAAAGCGGCAGGAAGGCGGCAGGATGGCGCTCGGCCCGATCTGCCAGCCGCGCGCAAGCAGGATGAGCAGGCGGGCGATCATGTCGCCACCTTTCGCAGCGCCTTGGCGAGCTCGGCGCGAAGCTTGGCGAAGTCGCGCTCGATCCCGCTCTGGCGGCCGATGATCACATGGTCGGCGCCGGCGACGCCTTCGGCGGGCAGCAGCTCGGCAGCAAGCGCGCGCAGGCGCCGCTTCATCCGGTTGCGGACAACGGCGTTGCCGACCTTCTTGCTGACGGTATAGCCGACGCGCTTTGTGGCCGAGCCGTCGCCGCGATGGCGGACCAGCAGGACGAAACCGGGCATGGCTGCGCGCCGGCCGCTATTGGCCGCGAGAAAATCCGCGCGCTTGCTTAAGGTGACTAGGCGCTCAGCTTCTTGCGGCCGCGCGCCCGGCGGGCCGCCAGCACCTTGCGTCCGCCCACCGTCGCCGAGCGCGAACGGAAGCCGTGACGCCGCTTGCGGACGAGGTTGCTGGGCTGGAAAGTGCGCTTCATCGCTCATTGCCTTAGGTTTGGGAACAAAAAGGGCCGCCCCGACGAGGGCAGCCGCATTGCTTGGCGCGCCGTTACTGAAGGCGGCGTCCGGAGTCAATGGCGGGGCGCCGGCTCGGCAGGTGCGACTTCGGCAGGGGTGGGGTCGACCGGCGACAGTTCGAGCCCGGCCTTGGGGAGGGGATCGTCGATCCGCGGGACCTCCGACAGCGGCGGCGCCTCGGCCCGCTCTCGCTCCTTGCGCAAGGCCTCGCGGCGCTTGGCACTGCCGCGTCGGAGGCCCCAGTCGAACCAGGTCCCGGCGCGGGGCTGCCAGCGCTTGAAATGGACGTAGCGGCGCTTTGCCCACAGGCTGGTGCGGAGGACCAGCGTCAGCCCGGCGGCGGCCAGCAGCAGCCCGCCGGGGCCGGGCAGGGGACTGGCGAGCGGGGCTGCGACGAACAGCAAGATCATGCCGAGGACGAACAGCATGCTCTGGACCATGCGCGTGTTGCGGATCGCGGCGAGGCGCTCGAGCAGGGTCATTGCAAGGTGATGTAGGGAGATAGGACGGCAGGGAAAAGGGGGCGGGGCCGGCCCCTTGTCCTCCAGTGGGTTGCTCAACTCCCGCTACCAGCGTAGCCTCCTGTTCGCCGAGCTAGGGGGCTGTTTGCTTCGTTCATTGCCGGTGCCCGGAGGTCGCGCCTGATGGTCGCGATCGTGTCCACCGTCGCCTATCTCGGTCTCGAGGCCCGCGCCGTCGAGGTGCAGGTCCAGCTGTCGACCGGCATCCCGCGCTTCGTCATCGTCGGTCTGCCCGACAAGGCGGTGGCCGAAAGTCGCGAGCGGGTGCGGGCCGCGCTGACCGCCATTGGCCTCGCGCTCCCGCCCAAGGTCATCACCGTCAACCTGTCACCGGCCGACCTGCCCAAGGAAGGCAGCCATTTCGACCTGCCGATCGCACTCGGCCTGCTCGCCGCGGTCGGCGCGGTCGATGCCGATATGCTGTCCCACTATGTCGCCGTCGGCGAGCTCTGTCTCGACGGACGCATCACCGCCTCGCCCGGCGTGCTGCTCGCCGCGCTGCATGCGGCTGGCGAGGAGAAGGGGCTGATCTGCCCGGCGGCGCAAGGAGCCGAAGCGGCCTGGGCTGGGGAGGTGGAGGTGCTCGCCGCCCCCGACCTCCTCGCCCTGCTCGCTCACCTGCGGGGGACGACCCTGCTGCCGCCGCCGCCGCCCGGCGTGGCGGAGCCGGCGGTCGGCGGTCCCGACCTCGTTCAGGTCAAGGGACAGGAAGTCGCCAAGCGCGCGCTGGAGATCGCCGCCGCGGGCGGGCACAACCTGCTGATGAGCGGGCCGCCGGGCGCCGGCAAGTCGCTGCTCGCTTCCTGCCTTCCCGGGATCCTCCCGCCATTGTCGCCGGCCGAGGCGCTCGAAGTGTCGATGGTCGCCTCCGTCGCGGGCGAGATGGTCGGTGGGCAGATGAAGCGCCGCCGGCCGTTCCGCGCGCCGCATCACAGCGCCTCCATGCCAGCCCTCGTCGGCGGCGGCCTCAAGGTCCGGCCGGGCGAGATCAGCCTTGCCCATCTCGGAGTCCTCTTCCTCGACGAGCTGCCCGAATTCCAGCGTGCCGTGCTCGACAGCCTGCGCCAGCCGCTCGAGACCGGAACGGTCAGCGTCGCCCGCGCCAACGGGCACCTGACCTTTCCCGCCCGCGTGCAGCTGATCGCCGCGATGAACCCCTGCCGCTGCGGCCATCTCGGCGATGCTTCACTCGCCTGTTCTCGCGCCCCGCGCTGCGCCGGCGACTATCAGGCGCGCGTGTCCGGTCCCTTGCTCGACCGCATCGACCTCCATGTCGAGGTGGCGGGGGTCAGCGCCGCCGACCTCTCGCTGCCGCCGCCCGCCGAAGGGACCGCCGCCGTGGCGGAGCGGGTGGCGCGGGCGAGGGGGGTACAGAGCGCCCGTTACGGCCCGGCCGGCCCGCGCACCAATGCCGAGGTCGACGGTGAGCTGCTCGATGCCGTTGCCACGCCCGACGAGCCCGGCCGCCGTCTCCTCGCCGATGCGGCCGCCGCCATGCGCCTCAGCGCCCGCGGTTATCACCGTGTGCTCCGTGTCGCCCGCACCATCGCCGACCTTGCCGGGATTGAGCAGGTCGGACGCATCCATATTGCGGAGGCGCTCAGCTATCGCCGGGTCGCTCCGCGTAACTAGAAGTTAACGCGACGCTGTGACATCTTCGGTCGTCATCAGGGGAGACCAGTCATGGGAGCGTTCGAGTCCGTCGCTTACAGCTTTCGGCACTTCGCGGACTTCAAGAGCCGCGCGTCGCGCTCTGAATTCTGGATTTTCTTCTTCTTTGTCATCCTGCTGAACCTGGTGGCGGGCACGTTCGGCATCCGGATCAGCGGGATCGTGGCGCTGGTCCTGTTCGTGCCGCAGCTGTCGGTCGCCGTCCGCCGGCTGCACGACGTCGGCTGCTCCGGCAAGGAGCTGATCATCCCCTTCGCGCTGATGTTCGCCGCCGGCCTCCTTGCGGTCTTCCCGGGCTTCCTTTCGAAGATGGTGACGCTTGGCGTGATCGGCACTGCGCTCATCTTCTTCGCTGCTCTGCTGCGCCACCTCGTCAAGGAAGGCAGTCGCGTTCCCAACAAGTGGGGCGCGAGCCCGACCGCCTTCTCCTTCGCCCGCTAGGCGCCGCTTGCCGCTTCCGGGGCCTTCCCCTAGGAGGATCCCGGAAGCCCCCGTGGCGGAATGGTAGACGCGACCGACTCAAAATCGGTTGTCGAGAGACGTGTCCGTTCGAGTCGGACCGGGGGCACCAAGGCGCAAGAGAAGAGAGGGCGGCCCGAACGGACGTCCATCTGTCAGAAATCTGCTTTCGTCTCGTTGCGGACATCGAATGCCGGCAGCGGTCCCAATCGCCAGATACGCAGGATTCTGATTCCTTCGACTTTGTACGTGGCGACCGTCCGCGCTCCTCCGATGGGAAAGACTCGTGATCGGTTGCGAGTCTGCCTGACCCTCGTCCGTCGCGTCACAGCCGCGGTTTCTTCTGAGACGCAGGGAAATCGCCGGGAAAGCCGGCAATCCTCGAAAGAGTGCGAGTTAGCTCAACCGTTGGGTCTGGCAGAGATCTGCTGCTGCCAACGCTCCCGTTCGCGGCGTGCGCGCTCGACCTCTTCCTTGTGTCTGGCGGCCTCCGCTTCGTAGCGCCTCTGAGCTTCTGCGGCTCGCTGCCCTGCAGCCTCCGCAGCCTTCTGATTGGCAATCTTCTGCTGCTCGGCCGCCCTGATGGCCTCTTCACGTTCACGAGCAAGCCGCTTGTACTCAGCAAGTTCAGCTTCGTACTTCGCATCACGTTCCGCCCGGAGGCTGGCGCGAGATTCTATCGCCGAAGCTTGGCTTGTGGCCGGCCTTGACGGTGCAACGCCGACCTCCTGAGTCCTTTTCGAAGGTTTCTCCGGCTCTGGGTTCATCAACTTTCGCAAGGCCGCCATGCCTTCCTCGTCACAGCGGCCATTTTCCTGCACCGTAACTCCGGTCTTCATGCGGGCATTGGTGGTCATGATCATGAATTCGAAATGGTATGTGCCACCGGCGGATACGGTGGTGAATGACGATCGCGAGGTCCGCGCGAAGCCGTCGTCTTGATAGACAGGGCGGTCCACTTCGCACTCATGGGACGCTGCGATCCAGCAGAAGGACAGTCCCTGTGGGGTGATCTGCAGATTTCGGGCGGTGTGGGGTGCGTCGTTTCCCGTCTGGTGGGTCAAAGTCTTTCCGTCGGTCCGCAGCGTGAAGTTCTTGGGCGATGGCCCGCCAATCACGCCACCTCTCCCGTGAGGATTGTAGATCTTCATGTCGCTGATGCCGGTGCACTTGAGCACCACTTCCTGCGCCTGCGCTGGCTGCACGCCAAGCAGGGCCAGGGTCCACATTATTCGCTTCATACGCCAGCCCCCCAATGAGCAATCGCCAAGAACCATGGACGGGGATGGCATCAGGCATGCCATCCCCGTATTCAGTGGTGATCAGCCGCGACAGCTACCCCGGTGGTTGGCAACGTAGGCAACGCAAATCCACTCTCCGCTATTCTCCCTGCAGCTGCTCACGAGAGCCGGCGTGTAGCAGTTGCCCTGCCCGTGCCGGCGCTGCGATTCGTAGCGGGCCTGCTCGTTCGCGTGAGCCATCGCCGCCGCTCGCGAACCACCAACGCCCTCGATGGGAGTTCCGGCGATAGCGGCTGTACTCGTGAGCGCGAGCGCCAGGATGGCCGGCACAGCGAGGATTCTCGAAACTTTGTCCATGGATTTTACCCCCTTCTACATCGCTTGCGCATTAATCTGCGAAGCACATGCAGATTAACAAAGCCAATGTAGTTGGCAACCACCTCCGATTGGCGCTGGAGAGCGGTCGTTGCCGCATGGCTCAGCCCACGTAGGCAATCGCTTCGCAACTCAGTTCCCAGCGAGTGGCCCGGGGAGGGTTCGTGAAGTGCTGGGACAGTGATTGCACGTCAGTTGCAGACGTTCGCGTTCCATCCCCTTTAAGCAATGGAGCGATCCGGGTCAGCATATCGCCTTGGAAGTGCATGTCTTCGATCAAGACGCCCCACCAGGGCATCAGATTTCCAGGTCTCTCCAGGGCCAGGCGCTCTTCGCACCCGTAATCGCCTGTCGCGCATTAGCGCTGGCATGTTCGAATTCGACAATTTCCATATTTCGATGGCCGGTCTCGGGCTTGCGGTCCTCGTTGCCTATTGGCTGCCGCGCTTCGTGTCGGGGAGGGAGCCGGCGGCGTCGGCGCTGCTGATCCTGCTCGGCTTCACGACCTTCCTCTTCTTCCCCGAAATCTCCGTCTCGCTCGATCCCGTCGAGCATCCGAAATATTGGGAGATGGCGGCGGAGTTCTGCGTCATCATCGGACTGTTCGGGACCGGGCTGCGGATCGACCGTCTGGTCAAGCGCGAGCAGTGGATGCCGACCGCCCGACTGCTCGGCATTGCCATGCCGCTCTGCATCGGTGCGCTGGCCCTGTTCGGCTGGGCCGTGGCGGGACTGACGCTTGCGGGCGCCCTGCTGCTCGGCGCAATCCTGGCGCCCACCGACCCGGTGCTGGCAGGGGACGTGCAGGTGGGGCCACCAAGCGAGGGCGGCGAGCACCCGGTTCGCTACACCCTCACCACCGAGGCGGGGCTCAACGACGGGCTTGCCTTCCCGTTCGTCCATCTCGGCATCCTGGTGGCGACGGCGGGCGG
Organism: Sphingomonas sp. LHG3406-1; assembly: GCF_029637485.1. Taxonomy (GTDB): domain Bacteria; phylum Pseudomonadota; class Alphaproteobacteria; order Sphingomonadales; family Sphingomonadaceae; genus Sphingomicrobium. Next base: position 2,773,300 of record NZ_CP069128.1, read on the forward strand.
GCTGAGCCTCGAACTTGCCGGCGAGTGGCTTGCGCGGGACGTCATCTACCGGATCATCATCGGGGTCATCTCTGGAACCGCGACCGGGTGGCTGCTTGGCAAACTGCTGTTCGAATGGCCGCGCGGAAACGCCCTCGCCAAAACCGAAAGCGGGGTCATTGCCTTCGCCGGGGTGCTGCTCGCTTATGGCGGAACCGAATTGATCGAAGGCTATGGTTTCATCGCGGCCTTCGTCGCCGGTCTGACCCTTCGTCGCAGTGAAAGCGGGCATGAATATCACAAGCGCCTTCACGACTTCTCCGAATCGCTGGAGCATGCATTGACTGCCATGCTACTGGTCGCGCTCGGAGCCGCGCTGCCGGTGCTTTGGCCGCACTTCACCTTGGCCGCACTGGCAGTCGCCGCCGCCCTGATCCTGGTGATCCGTCCGGCGTCGGCGTGGCTGTCGCTGGCGGGCACCCGCTTCAAGGGCCGGCAGCGGGCGGTGGTCGCCTTCTATGGAGTGCGAGGGATCGGCTCCATCTACTACCTCGCTTATGCCGGGCGCCACGTCGACCTCGCCAACGAATATGAGTTGTGGGCGATCGTCGCCTGCACCATCATCGTGTCGACGGTTGTTCATGGCCTCACCGCCGGGCTTGCAGTCGAGAAGGTGACGGACGGCGCCGACGAGGACGATCTCCAAACCGGCCTTGGTCGGGTCGAGAAGGCCGAAATGGGCGGTTAGGCTGCCTTCCATGGCCGAGCGAACCTGCAAGAGCTTCGAGGATTTCTGGCCTGGCTACCTGCGCGAGCATGCCAGCCCCCGGCACGCGCGGGCTCCATAATCTAGGGACGGCGCTCGTCATCGCCGCCGCATCGGCGCTTGCGGTGACGGGCAACTGGTGGTGGCTGATCGCCATGCCGCTCGCGGGCTACGGCTTCGCCTGGTCCGCGCACCTCTTCGTCGAGAAGAACCGGCCCGCCACCTTCACCTATCCCTGGTGGAGCCTCCGGAGCGACATCCGCATGTTCCTGCTGTGCGCGACCGGACGGCTTGGTCCCCACCTCCAGGCGGCGGGCGTGGGTGCTGGCGGAGCGACGCGTGCCTGACTAGAGTGTGGCCATGGACGCACCCGCTTCAAACCACGACCACACCGAGGACGAAGCGGCGGTCATTGCCGAACATATCACCATCAAGCGGGACCGGCTGCTTGCCTCGCTGACGCTGATCGCCGGCATCGGCCTCATTTTCGCTCTTCCCTTCGCCCTTCGCGCCGGCGCCGAATTTTTCCTTCCGGTCACCGCCGCGCTGGTGATCGCCATCGCTTTGGTGCCCCTGCTCGAATGGTTCGAGCGGCGCGGGCTGCCCTCGGCGCTGTCGGCGCTGTCCTGTGTCATCATCTTCCTTTGCGTCATGGCCTTCGCCCTGCTGTCGATCGTCATTCCGGCCATCGACTGGGTCGCGCTCCTGCCGGAGCGCATCGGGCGGGTGCGGGAGGCGCTCGAACCGGTGCTCGCCCTGGTCAACAACCTGGAGCGGTTCGTCGACCGCATCCTGAACCAGCTCCCGACTGCGGCGGAGGGCGGCGCGCGGACGGTCCAGCTGGAGACTCCGAACAGCCTTTTCGACCTTCTCACCAGCTCCGCGCCGCATGCGCTGATCCAGCTCTTCTTCGCGCTGCTGGTGATCTTCTTCTTCCTGTCCGGCTGGACCGCCATGCGCAAGCAGACGATCACCAGCCGCGGCAGCTTCGAGGGAGCGCTCACCACTGCCCGCGTGATCCAGCAGGTGGTCGCCGCCACTTCCACCTATCTCGGCACCATCACCCTCATCAACGTCCTGCTGGGCACCGGCATGGCGCTGATCCTGTGGTGGCTGGGGATGGACTCGCCGCTGATGTGGGGCGGCATTGTCGCGGTGCTGAACTACATTCCCTATCTTGGTCCGATCGCGGCGGCGCTGCTGCTGGCGCTGGGCGGGCTGATCAGCTTCCCCGATGTCTGGACGGCGCTGCTGCCGCCCCTGATCTTCATCGGCCTGCACATGGTCGAGGCCAATGCGATCACACCTTTGGTCGTGGGCATGCGGGTTCGTATCAACCCGTTGCTGATCCTCATCTCACTGAGCTTCTGGGCCTGGGTGTGGGGAACGACCGGCGCCCTCCTCGCCATCCCCCTGCTGATCATCCTCAAGACGGTCTTCGCCGCCGCCGGCACCCCCGATATCGCCGGTTTTCTGTTCGAACAGGGCACGCTGACCCACGCGGGCGAGGAGGATGAGGAAGATGAGGCCGAGCCCCCCATACAACCGGTGGTCCAGTAGTTCTCGGCCATCGTGCGGCCGCAGAAGAAGCACAGGGCTCCGCCTTCCGATGGAGAAGAGTGAGGCTCAGCCCAAGAAAGGCGGTTGACGCTCCCCCGCCTCTCCCCTAGTTGGCCGCCCACACCGTTCGCGGGTGTAGCTCAGTTGGTTAGAGCGCCGGCCTGTCACGCCGGAGGTCGCGGGTTCGAGCCCCGTCACTCGCGCCATTTTCTTTCATCGATGGACAATCGCGTTGCGGCTCGGCCGCGGCGGCGGGTGCGCTTACTGCGCCGCGCCGCCTGCTGCTGCCGGAGGTGTCGCCGCCGCCGATTCGGTCGGCGTCTTGCGGCCGAGGGGCGCCTGGTCGACGGCGTCGGGCGTCGTGCCGGTGAGACCCCATTTGAGGCTGCTCGATGCGGCGGCGAGGAGCTCGCGGCTTTCCGCCTTCGGCTCGTCACGGCGCTTTCCGTCAAGGCGAACGGCGATGCGGCTTTCGCCCTTGGCACCGAGCTCCGCCTCGACCAGCCTGGCGAGCTCCGGAGGCAGCTCCTGACGCGCCTGAAGCACCACCGCAGGGGTCGTCTCCTCAGGCTCGGCGGCGGCATAGCGTGCCTCGGCGGCCAGCGCGGCGCTGCGCAGCGCTGCGGGATCGCCCTCGCGCTTCGCCCATTTCTGGTTGAACGCCGCCGGCTGCCCCCAGCCACCCGGCCAGCGGTAGAAGATATGCGCGCCGATCACCGCATTCTTGACCAGCGTCGGCGCCCAATAGGGCAGCACGTAATTGGCATGGTAATGGGTGGCATTGCCGACCGGCGCGGCGACATGGCCCTTCAGCGCCTCGTCGGCGACGCGGCGAGCGCGGTCCCAATAGCCGCGCATCGGCGCGCGAGCGAGGGAGCCGTCGCAGGTGAAGCTGAACTGGCAACCCGTCGTCCGCTCCGCGCCCTGGTAGACGACGCCGCAGACGGTCGCCGGATAGGCCGGGTGGCGCATGCGGTTGAGCACCACCTGTGCGACCGCGCGCTGTCCTTCCTCGGATTCGCGGGCGGCTTCGTAGTAGATGGCTTCGGACAGGCACTGGAGCGCGCGCTTGTAGGTCGCGCTTTCCGCCTTCATCACGAACGGCAGGGCAGGCGGATTGGGACCGCCGGCGAGCGGCACGGCGGCGTTGAGCTTGAGCGCCTCGTCAGCCGACACCTGGCGCACCGCGAAGGGCGTCATCGCCTGGACCGAGCGGACCGGCGCCGCGACTGCTTCGGGTCGCACCGGAACCGCGCCGCTGGGGTTGGCGACCGCCGCGATCGACGCGATCACGGCTGCGAGCAGCAGCCCGCCGCCGGCCGTCTCACGCGGGTGCGAACGGACCAGGTCGAGCGCCTGTCGGACCGCGGTGGGCCGGGCCGGGGGGAGGGTCATTGCGGTCATGAGCGGGTGTTCGATGTAGCTAATACAGTCCCAAAATTCAAGGTTGCGGGGGATCGCTCCGCCACCGCCCGGTTTCGCTCCAGCGCAGGATCGGCTTCAGCGGCAGGATCCAGACGATGCCTGCGACGATGTAGAAAATGAGCTGAACCAACGCTGGCCAGCGCGTCACGGTGTCGGAGACGGAGGCGATAAGCGCGGCCCAGACGATGATGATTCCGAGGATCATGAACACCGCCGCGGTCGGCCGCGGGCGGGGCTCTTCTTCGAAGGTCGGATCGTCAGGCACCATGATTGAACTCCTGAAGGCCGGCGGGGCTAACGAACGCATCGAGCTTCTGGTCCCATGGATCGGGCTCCAGAGCGCGGTCGAGCAACTGAAAGTGCCAGCCGATCCCGACCAGCCGAGCCTTGGCCCGTAGACCATCGAGCGCCCGGTCGTAATGGCCCTGGCCCATGCCGATGCGATTGCCCCGGCGGTCGCAGGCGACGAGCGGGACAAGCACGAGGTCAGGCTCGACCGGCGGCGACGACAAGGGCGGCTGGAGGAGACCCCACGGCCCGGCCTCGCTCCCCTCACCCTCGCGGAAGGTCATGCGCGAGTCGCGGGCGGCGAAGGCGGGCAGGGCGACGATCTTGCCGAGCGTCCGGGCGAGGGCGAGCGCGGGAAGCGGGCTCAGCTCCTCCTTCATCGGCTGATAACCGGCGATGACCTGGGCTCCGAACAGCAGCGGCTCGAGCAGCCGGGCGACCTCCGCCTCGAGCGCGGCGCGGGTCTCGGGATCAAGGCTCGCCGCATACTCGCGCCGCCTCTGCCTCATCTCGGCACGAAGCACGGCCTTGGCAGAGGGGGTAGGGGAGGGTGACGGGACCACCATGAGGTCGTTGCTCTGTAATCCTCTGACGCCTCTAGCATCAGGTGGGAACCGTGTGTGCCAGGCCAGGGCCTGACCAGGGACAGCCCCCATGGATCGGGAATAGCCTCAGGGATTTCGCGAAGCTCGTGCCAGGCAGTACCCGTCGTCTTCCAACTTAGGCGCTTGCGACCTCTTTCTCAAGGTGAGCGGCGAGCCTTTCGAGGCGCTCGGCCAGCGCGTCCACCCGGCGCACGACCTGCGGGTCGGGCGGAAGCGGCGGGGGCGGCGGCATGACGCCATTCTTCTCGATCAGCTGGTCGGCCAGCAGGAGCGAGGCGAACAGCAGGGTCCGGCCCTCCGACAGTGCACCCAATCCGGCCAGGGCCTCGCGGCTCTTGCCGTCGACCAGCTGTGCGGCATGGCGGAGGTTATCCTCCTCGCCGTCGCGGCAGGCCACGCGATAGTGGCGTCCGGCGATGGTGATGTCGACTTCCGCCATGGAATCAGGCCTCCACCTTGCGGATGATCGAGTCGAGCTCGGCGATGGCGTCTCGCACCTTGGCGCGCAGCCGTTCCTCGCCTTCGCCGCTGCGGCGGCCGAGCTGTTCGGATACGCGCTCCACCCGGGCAAGCGCCCGCTCGGCGCGGGTCAGCGCCGCTTCCAGTGCTTCCTGTGTCATGTCCCTGACCTATGCCTTGTGCGGGGCCGTGCCAAGCGGCGCGGGTGTTGACGCTCAACGGCTCACCGCCCAAAGGGGCCGCACTATCGGCACCGCCGACTCTGGCCGGGCCGTCACGAACAAGCGGAGCTTCGATGCAGCCGACCCAGCGCCGTCTCGCCAATGCCATCCGGGCCTTGGCCATGGACGCGGTCGAGGCCGCAAATTCGGGCCATCCCGGCATGCCGATGGGCATGGCCGACGCGGCGACCGCCCTGTTCACCCGAGTGATGAAGTACGATCCGGCGGATCCCAGGTGGCCGGACCGCGACCGCTTCGTGCTGTCGGCCGGTCACGGATCGATGCTCATCTACGCGCTGCTCCATCTGACCGGCTACGAACGGCCGACGATGGAGGACATCAAGCGCTTCCGTCAGCTGCACAGCCCCTGCGCCGGCCACCCCGAGAACTTCGAGCTGGCGGGCATCGAGACCACCACCGGTCCTCTGGGCCAGGGCCTTGCCACCGCCGTCGGCATGGCAATCGCCGAGCGCCACCTCAATGCTGTCTACGGTGACGACCTCGTTGATCACCGCACCTATGTGATTGCGGGCGACGGCTGCCTTATGGAAGGCATCAACCACGAGGCGGTCGGTCTTGCCGGCCATCTCAAGCTCGGCCGGCTGATCGTCCTGTGGGACGACAACAAGATCACCATCGACGGCTCGACCGACCTTAGCCGCTCCGAAGACGTCATGGCCCGCCATGCGGCGAGCGGATGGCAGACGATCGAATGTGACGGCCTCGACGCCGGCAAGGTCGCGCAGGCGCTGGAGAAGGCCAATGCCGACCCGCGCCCGACCCTGATCCGCTGCAGGACGGTGATCGGCTATGGCGCACCCAACAAGCAGGGCACATCCGCGACCCACGGCGCGGCCCTCGGCAAGGCCGAGGTCGAGGCCGCTCGCAAGGAACTAGGGCTCGAGCCGCGGGAATTCACCATTCCCGCCGACGTGCGCGACGCCTGGTTGAAGGCTGGCGGTCGCGGCGCTGCCGAACGCGCGGCTTGGGAACAGCGTCTGGCGAAGAGCGGCAAGGCCGACGAATTCCGTCGCCGCATGGCCGGCGAGGTCGATGGCCGCTGGCTCCAGCCCTACCTCGACGAACTATTGAAGAGCCCGCCGACCGTCGCCACCCGCAAGGCGTCGGAGATGGCGCTGGAGGTGATCAATACGGCGGTGCCGGCAACCATCGGCGGTTCGGCCGACCTCACCGGTTCCAACAACACCAAGACCAAGTCGACCGGTCCGCTGACGGCCGAGGATTATGCCGGACGCTATGTCTACTACGGCATCCGCGAATTCGGCATGGCCGCGGCGATGAACGGCATGGCGCTGCATGGCGGCGTCATTCCCTATGGCGGCACCTTCCTCGTCTTCTCCGACTATTGCCGCGCGGCCATCCGCCTGTCGGCGCTGCAGAATGCCCGGGTCGTCTATGTCATGACCCACGACAGCATCGGCCTCGGCGAGGACGGCCCGACCCACCAGCCGGTCGAACATGTCATGAGCCTGCGCCTGATGCCGAACCTCGAGGTATGGCGGCCGGCCGACGCGGTCGAGACGGCGGAATGCTGGGCCGAGGCGCTGAAGCAGGACGGACCGTCGGTGCTGTGCCTGTCGCGCCAGAATCTGAAGCCGATCCGCGCTGAAGCATCCGCCGACAATCTCAGCGCGCGCGGCGGCTATGTCGTGCGGGATGCGGTAGACCCGAAGGTCATTCTCATCGCCACCGGGTCCGAAGTGGAAATCGCCCTTGAGGCGGCCGAGCGGCTGAATGGGGAGGGCGTCGCGGCACGGGTCGTCAGCCTGCCCAACTGGCGTCGCTTCGAGGCGCAGGACGATGGCTATCGTGAGCAGGTGCTGCCGGACGTCCCGCCGGAGAAGATCCTGCGCGTCTCGATCGAGGCCGGCACGACCTTCGGCTGGGAGCGGCTGACCATGGCCCGCGGCCTCCGCTTCGGTCTCGACGGCTTCGGCGCGAGCGCGCCCGCCAAGGACCTCTACGACCATTTCGGCCTGACCGCCGACAAGATCGTGCCGCAGGTGTTGGAGCGCCTCAAGGAACTTGGCGGCGGCGCAAGCGCTTCGGCTGGCAATGAGGGCGCATCCGCGGCCGGCGCCGCCTCGCTTGCCGAGGCAGAGGCGCACCCGAGTTAGTTTTTCCTTCGCGGCTTCGAACAAGGGCTCGTTCGCCCTGAGCGAAGTCAAAGGGCGCTCGCGCCACACCGCAACAGGGCTTCGACTTCGCTCAGCCCGAACGAGTTTGGGAGAATGAAGTAATGACCAAAGTCGCCATCAACGGGTTTGGACGGATCGGCCGTCTGGTCGCGCGGGCCATCCTCGAGCGGCCCGACTGCGGCCTCGAACTGGTCGCCATCAATGACCTTGCCGATGCCAAGTCCAACGCCTGGCTGTTCAGCCGCGACAGCGTCCATGGTCGCTTCCCGGGCGACGTGAAGGCCGAGGGCGATGCGATCATCATCAACGGCAAGCGCATCGCGGTGACCGCCGAGCGCGACCCCGCCAACCTCCCGCACAAGGAGCATGGGGTCGAGCTGGCGCTGGAGTGCACCGGCTTCTTCACCTCCAAGGAAGGCGGCGAGAAGCACATCGCCGCCGGTGCAAGGCGCGTGCTCATCTCCGCCCCGGCGAAGGGCGCGGACCTCACGGTCGTCTACGGCGTCAATCACGACAAGCTCACGGCCGAGCATCGCGTCGTTTCCAACGCCAGCTGCACGACCAACTGTCTGGCGCCTGTCGCCAAGGTGCTGAACGATGCCATCGGCATCGAACGCGGGCTGATGACCACCATCCACGCCTACACCAACGACCAGAAGATCCTGGACCAGATCCATTCCGACATGCGCCGCGCCCGCGCCGCCGGCATGAGCATGATTCCGACCACCACCGGTGCCGCCCGCGCGGTCGGCGAGGTGCTTCCGGAGCTCAAGGGCAAGCTCGACGGCTCGGCCATCCGCGTGCCGACGCCGAACGTCTCGATGGTCGACCTGACCTTCACGCCGAAGCGCGACACCACCCTCGACGAGGTGAACGGCGTGCTCAAGGCAGCCTCGGAGAGCGAGCCGCTGAAGGGGATCCTCGCCTATACGGACGAGCCGCTCGTCTCGATCGACCTCAACCACAATCCGGCCAGCTCGACCGTCGACAGTCTCGAGACGGCGGTGCTGGAAGGCAAGCTGGTCCGCGTGCTCAGCTGGTACGACAATGAGTGGGGCTTTTCGAACCGCATGGTCGATACCGCCTGCGCAATGGCCAAGCTGGGCTAGGCCGGTCACGAAAGGGTTCGTTCGCCCTGAGCGAAGTCGAAGGGCGCTGGACGGGGCCCTTCGACTTCGCGCTTCGCGCTCCGCTCAGGACTAACGACGTTAGGAAATCTGACTTGCCCAAGTTCCAATCTCTCGACGACCTCCCCACCGAACTCACCGGCAAGCGCGTCCTCGTTCGCGTTGACCTGAACGTGCCCATGCAGGACGGGGCCGTGTCCGACGCCACCCGGCTGCAGGCCGCGCTCCCGACCATGCTCGAGCTGTCGGACCGCGGCGCCGTGGTCTTGCTGCTGAGCCATTTCGGCCGGCCGAAGGGGCAGAACCGCCCGGACATGTCGACCGCACTGCTGGTCAAGCCGCTGACCGACCTCACCGGACGTTCGGTGCGCTTCGTCGAGGATTGCGCGGGCGAATATGCGGCGCGTGCGGTCTCGACCATGACCCCTGGGTCGATCGCGGTGCTGGAGAACACGCGTTTCCATGGCGGCGAAGAGAAGAACGATCCCAATCTCAGCCGGAGCATCGCCGCGCTTGGGGACTATTACGTCAACGACGCCTTTTCGGCCGCGCATCGCGCCCATTCGTCGACCGAAGGCGTAGCGCACTTGCTGCCAAGCTTTGCAGGCCGGGCGATGGAAGCGGAGCTGAAGGCGCTTGAAGCCGCCCTTGGCAGCCCCGAACGGCCGGTCGCAGCCGTCGTCGGCGGGGCCAAGGTTTCCTCCAAGCTTGCCGTACTCGGCCATCTGGTCGGCAAGGTCGACCATTTGATCATCGGCGGCGGCATGGCCAACACCTTCCTTGCCGCACGCGGGGTCAAGGTCGGAAGATCGCTGTGCGAGCATGACCTGACCGGCGAGGCCGAAGCCATCCTCGACGCCGCCGATCGAGCGAACTGCACCGTCCACCTGCCCTATGACGTAGTGGTCGCGAAGGAGTTCGCCGCCAACCCGCCAAGCCTGCGCACCTGCAACGTCCACGAAGTCGCCGAGGACGAGATGATCCTCGATGTCGGCCCGGCGGCAGTCGAAGCGCTCGGCGACGCCCTGAAGACCTGCCGGACCCTCGTCTGGAACGGGCCCCTCGGCGCTTTCGAGACCCCGCCCTTCGACACGGCCACGGTGGCGCTCGCCCGCATTGCTGCTGCGCTGACGCAGGACGGCAGCCTGGTTTCGGTCGCCGGCGGAGGCGACACCGTCGCCGCGCTCAACCATGCCGGCGTCGCCGCCGACTTCACCTTCGTTTCTACCGCCGGGGGGGCTTTTCTGGAGTGGATGGAAGGCCGCACGCTGCCCGGCGTGGCGGCGCTCCAGCAGCAATAAGGACGAGTAAAGACCGATGCAGTTCAACGACATGCGCGAGAAGATCGCAGCCGGACAGGGGTTCATCGCCGCCCTCGACCAGTCGGGCGGCTCCACCCCCAAGGCGCTCAAGGGCTATGGGGTCGAGGAAGACGCCTATTCGGGTGAGGAGGAGATGTTCGGCCTCATCCACCAGATGCGCAGCCGGATCATCACCTCGCCCTGCTTCTCGGGCGAGAAGGTGATTGGTGCCATTCTGTTCGAGCGCACGATGGACGGCGAGGTCGACGGGAAGCCGACCCCGGCCGCGCTGACCGAGCGCGGGATCGTCCCTTTCATCAAGATCGACAAGGGCCTCGAGGACGAGCGTGACGGCGTCCAGCTGATGAAGCCGATGCCGGAGCTCGACGCCTTGCTCACCCGCGCCAAGGATCTCGGCGTGTTCGGGACCAAGGAACGCTCGGTCATCAATCTCGCCAACGAGGCGGGCATCGCGGCGGTGGTCGCCCAGCAGTTTGAGGTCGCGACCCAGGTGCTCCGCCACGGCCTCGTTCCGATCATCGAGCCGGAAGTGAACATCAAGAGCGCCGATCGCGACGCCTGCGACCGGCTGCTTCGTGACGAGATCCTCCGCCATCTCGATCGCCTGCCGGAAGGCAGCGAGGTCATGCTCAAGCTGTCCATCCCTGCAGAAGCCGGCCTGTTCCAGCCGCTGATCGATCATCCGCGCGTGCTTCGCGTCGTGGCGCTGTCGGGCGGCTTCAGCCGGGTTGATGCCTGCGCGCAGCTTGCGCAGAACCCCGGCATGATCGCGAGCTTCAGCCGCGCGCTCCTGTCGGACCTGCGCCACCAGCAGTCTGACGAGGAGTTCGACAAGACGCTCGGCACCGCCATCGACGAGATCCACGCCGCCTCGGTGGCCTGATCCCGGGCTGCGGAATCAGCTTGCGCGGCGGCTCCGCAGCACGAGGCTGAAGGAGAGCGCGAGGGCGGCGATGAAGATCGCCCCCTCGATCGCGCCCGCCGCCGTAAGCAGCAGCGGCGACAGATCGCCAAGCAGGCGGCCGAGCGGTGCTTCGGGATGCGCGGCGGCGAGGCCGGCGAGGCTTCCCGCCATCATCTTGCCACCGCCGATCGTGACCAGCAGGCCCGCGACCGCTCCGATGAGCCCACCAACCGCTGCCAGTTGCGGGGGTAGCGCGTCCCGCTCCTGCTCCACCCGCCAGAAGGCGGCGCCGGCAAGTGCGCCGATCAGCAGCCCCTCGCTCCCGCCTGTGATTGCCAGCGGACGGCTGCCGATCAGCAGGGAAAAGGCATCAAGCCCGATCAGCCGCCCGAACGAGCCGACCACCAACCCACCGATGGCCCCGCCCAGCATCAGCGGGAACAGGCGCCCCGGCCCGACCAGCCTGCCGGCGGCAATGCCCAACCCCACGCCGACGCCTGCAAGCAGCCCGACCAGCAGGCAGACGCAGGTCATCACGAGCAGGATCGAGATGGCGCCGGTCCCGGCAGGCGGATCGGTCGCGGCGAGCAGGCCATAGCCAATTCCCCCGATCAGCCCCGCCGCTCCCCCGCCTGCCAGCCCGGCCCCGGCAAGAAGCAGCACCTCGGCTGGGGCGGAGGGTGGGTTCGAAGACGGGTTGGCGTTCAGGCCGCCAAGTGCCGGGTGAGTTGATGTTGCTTGCGGGAGAGCCGCGGGGATAGTGGTGGCTTCGACCCCGCTCATATCGTTCCCGCCGCCCGCCACCGCTGCAGCATCAGGACCCCCCACCTCCCGTACCGCCGCCACGAACCGATAGCCGTGCTTGGGCACCGTCTCGATGAACTTCGGACGCGCGGCTTCGTCACGAAGGGCCTTGCGGAGCGAGCGGATGCACTGGGTGAGTGCTTCGTCGGTGACCGGCACCCCGCGCCAGACCTCATCCATGAAACGGTCCTTGGTGATCAGCTCGCCCGGATGCCGCGCCAGCAGGAGCAAGGCATCGAGGTAGCGCTGGCTGACCTCGACCGCCGCCCCGTCACGGCTCAGACGCCGTTCCGCAGCTTCCAGGCGGAAGCCGCCGAACTCCAGCACCGCATTGCTCATCCCCGTCAGCAAAGGCTCATCTCCCGCTCATGCCTTTCAGCAGAGCCAGGGGCAGGTGGACAAGCATCATCGACTAACGACAGGATGTTTCCCATGACCGTCACCGGCAAGCCGCGCCGTCCCTTCCTTAATCCCTGGCGGATCTTTGGCTGGGGTCTGGTCGCCACCCTGCTGTCGCTTCCCGCTATCCTGCGATTTCCATGGACCCCCGGTGACTTCATCGCCATGGGCATCATGCTCGGCACGGTCGGGCTCGCCATCGAATTCCTGGTGCGCCGGTCCGGCAATGCCTTCGTCCGCCTTGGCGCCGTAGTCGGCGTGGTGACCTGCTTCCTGACGATATGGGTCAACCTCGCGGTCGGCATGATCGGCAACGAGGACGACGCCTACAATCAGCTGTTCCTCATCCCCATCCTCGTCTTCATCGGCGGCGCCTTCGTCACGCGCTTCCGACCATCGGGCATGACCATCGTCATGCTCATCGCCGCCGCCGTCCAGTTCGGCCTTGCCCTCGGGGGCATCGGGATCGACCCGCTCGGCGCCAGATTTACCATGGTGTTCGCCCTCTTCTGGCTGTTCGGCGGGGCCCTGTTCCGGGCGGGGGCGAAGCGCTAGGGAGGCGCCATGGACGATGAGGAACTAGAGCTTTCCATTACCGGCTTCGCCGACCGGTTCGACGCGCAGGGCAGGGGCGATGCCATGCTCTACCTGGTCAGCCCGCAGGAGGTCGGCGGCGATTTCCCCGACCGGCTGCGGGCGGCGCTTGCTGCCGGACCGGTCTCGGCCTTCCAGCTGCGGGTGAAGGGCATGGACCAGCATGCGCTGGCCAAGCTGGCCGAGCCGCTGCAGCGTATCTGCGCCGACGCTGAGGTCGCCTTCATCGTCAACGACGACATGAGCCTTGCCAAGAGGATCGGCGCCGACGGCGTCCACCTCGGGCAGAAGGACGGCGACCCGCGGGAGGCGCGTGCCCTGCTCGGTCCGGCGGCCCAGATCGGGGTCACCTGCCACGACAGCCGGCACCTCGCCATGGAAGCGGGCGAAGCCGGTGCCGACTATGTCGCTTTCGGGGCCTTCTTCCCGACCACGACCAAGGAGGTGCGGCACGTGCCCGAGCTCGACATCCTCGGCTGGTGGGCGACCCTGTTCGAGATCCCCTGCGTGGCGATCGGCGGGATCACGCCCGCCAACGGCGGCCCGCTGGTGAAGGCGGGCGCCGACTTCCTCGCCGTCTGCAGCGCGGTGTGGGACGCCGCCGATCCCGCCGCGGCCGTCGCTGCCTTCGCGCCGGTGCTCAAGCGCGGTTGAGCGGGCTGTCGTCGAAGCGGGCGAGCAGGTCCGCGACATCGTCGTAGATGGCGATGGCACCGGCCAGCGTCGGGTCCGAGAAGAGGCCGGAGCGCACGGCCACGGTGGCGATGCCAGCCGCGTTTGCCGCTTCGACGTCCCACGGCGTGTCGCCGACCACCATGGCTTCGGCCGGCGCCACCCCCGCCTTGGCGGAAGCGGTGATGAACACCTCCGGGCAGGGCTTGGAGCAGCCGACGTCGTCCGCGCTGGTGAAGCCGTCGACGAGATCGCGCGCGTCCAGCACGTCGAGATGATGATCGAGCTCTTCGCCGCTGGCCGACGAGGCGAGCATCACCTTCAGCCCCTGGTCCTTGCACCGGCTGAGGAGGTCGCGGGCATGGGGGAAGGGCTTCAGCCGGCGAAAGTAGTGCTGCTTGAACAGCCGCGAATGCGCGTCGCGCAGCGCCTGTGCTTTCTCCTCGCCGATTTCGGGCAGGAGCGCCTTGACGTAATTGTCCCCACCCTTGCCGATCTGGTCGTGCAGGTCGCGGAGGCGAAAATCGTGGCCGGCGGCGTGAAGCGCCTCCGCCCAGGCCAGCACATGGTAGTTGTTGCTGTCGACCAGCGTGCCGTCGATGTCGAAGAGAATGGCCTTAAGCATCAGGGCTCAACGAGAAAGGGGCGCGACCGTTGCTGGCCACGCCCCTTCTTCGTGCTTCCAGGGCAGCCGCTTAGAAGCGGAAGCCGACCTTGCCCGCCAGCTGGCGGCGCTGCAGGTTGATGCCCTCGAACTTGCCGAAGTCCGAGTAGTTGCCCTCGATGCCCCAATAGGCGTTCTTGCCCATGTTGCCCTCGACGCCGAGGCCGCCGCCGATGCCACCCTTGGTGTCGCTGTAGTCGTCGGCGCCGGCGCCCTCGAGGCTCAGCTTGATGTTCGAATAGCCGACCTTGCCATAGAGGTTGATGTTGCCGAGACCGAAGCCGACCCGGCCACCGAGCTGATAGTTGCGGCCGACCTTGATCGAGACGGACGAGAAATCGTCTTCCAGCTCGACCGAGCTCTGCTCCCAGCTGGCGTAGGGGCCGACGGTGACGGTCGGCGAAATCGCCAGGTCATAGCCGACTTCGGCGCCGTAGCTGACGGCCGAACCGAGCTTGTAGACGTCGCCGTCGCCGCTGACGGTCGGGGTTTCCCAGCCGATGCGAGCCTCGATGCGGGCGCCGTCGAAATTGTTGGTGCTGCCGGTGGCAGTCTGGGCGGCGGCAGGAGTCGCCGCCGCGAGCGCGATCGCGCTCACGATGAGAGTACGCATTGTCACTTCCCCCCTTGGGAATGAATGAAGGCAGCGGGTGCCGCCGGGGCGGCCGCTTAAAGACGGGTTGCAGCTGGAACAAGACCGCGGGGGAAAGAAGCCGTCCTTTGGTCGTTACGGGTGCAAGGAAAGCACATCGCATCGGAGGCATCACTTGCCAGTCACGCGTCACAAACATCTCGCCGTTGCTTCGGCACTGACCCTGGCGGTCGCCGGCGTGGCCATGGCCCACAATCACGAGGCCGATGCCGCCGTCGCCAAGGCAGGTCAGTCGGGGCCGACGCAAGCCATGCAGGAACGGGCCGCCTGGGTGGCCCCGGGGACACCCGGTTCGCCGATCGACGGGCAGGTCTTCCACGCCCAGGTGCTACTCGACATCGCCGGCTTCCCGAGCGGGGTCATCGATGGCAAGAAAGGCACGGTGTTCGGACAGGCCGTCCGCGGCTTCCAGCAGAGTCGCGGCCTTCCGGTCACCGGCGAACTCGATGGAGCGACCCGCGCCGCCCTCCTTCAGCTTGAACGACCTTCGACCCGGATGCTCCAGCTGACCGAGAACGACGTCGGCGGTCCGTTCGTCCTTCCCTTCCCCGAGGAAGCCGCCGATCAGGCCAAGCTCGACGGGCTCCATTATCGCAACATGCTGGAAAAGCTGGCCGAGCGCTTCCACACGACGCCGCAGACGATCGTTGCCTTGAATGGCCCCGACAAGTTGATCGGCACCGGCCAGACACTGCGCCTGCCCAACGTCCTTCCCTCAGCCCGCGACTATTCCGGCGCGATCGACGACAAGCAGCAGCGCCTGCTCAGCTTCTTCAACGTCGATCCCAATCAGCCGAGCGGCGACTTCATCGTGGTCGACAAGAGCGAAGGCGTGATGCGCGTCTATGAGGGCGAAGTGCCGACGTCCAACAAGCTCGGCGACGATGCTGGCAAGCTGGTTGCACAATTTCCCGTTACCATGGGGTCGGCCCAATATCCGCTTCCGATCGGCCGCTGGAAGGTGACCACCTACGCTTTCGAGCCGCCCTTCAACTATCAGCCCGAGTTGCTTCAGGGAACCGACGAGGACGACACGCAGCAGATGCTTCCGCCGGGTCCCAACGGACCTGTCGGCGTGGCCTGGCTCGACCTGACCAAGGAGCATTACGGCATTCACGGCACCGACAGCCCGTCGACCATCGGCCGGGCCGAAAGCTCGGGCTGCATCCGCTTGTCGAACTGGGACGTGATGCGTCTCAGCCGGATCATGAAGCCGGGCTTCACCGCCATCTTCCAGGCCTGACGGAAGACCCAGGATGAGCGGACGAGCGCTGAGCGTGTTCGGCAATGCGGTGGTGTTCGCCGTGCTGGCGTTCGGCGCCTGGCTCTGGTGGCGCAATGTCACTTCGACGGCCGACCCGCCGCCGGCGGCGGTGGCCATGCTGTCGGAGACGGCGGGAAGGGCCGGGATCGACCCCGCCGCCGGTGCACCGCGGGTGGCATCACGGCTTCCGCCGGGGTCGCTGACCTTCGCCGCGTCGGGGCTCGTGGTCCCCGTCGCGGGGATCGAGGCTCCCGACCTCGTCGACACCTACACTCAGAGTCGCGGTGGCGGCAGCCGCATCCACAATGCGATCGACATCATGGCTTCGCGCGGGACGCCGGTGGTGTCGGCCAGTGACGGCTTGGTCGAGAAGCTTTATTTCTCCCGGGGCGGCGGCGGGATCACGGCCTATGTCCGCTCGCTGGACGGCCTCTGGCTCCATTATTACGCTCACCTCGATTCTTATGCGCCGGGCCTGAGGGAGGGGCAGCGAATCCGTCGTGGCGACCAGATCGGAACGGTCGGGATCAGCGGCAACGCCAGCCCGTCTGGCCCGCACCTCCACTATGCCATCTACCGGATGCGTCCGGGTGAGCGCTGGTGGCAGGGAGCGCCAATCAACCCTTACCCCCTGCTTGCCGGAAAGACGGCCAGCCGCTAGAGGCCGGCC
Source organism: Sphingomonas sp. LHG3406-1 (assembly GCF_029637485.1). Classification (GTDB taxonomy): domain Bacteria; phylum Pseudomonadota; class Alphaproteobacteria; order Sphingomonadales; family Sphingomonadaceae; genus Sphingomicrobium. The sequence goes on from NZ_CP069128.1 coordinate 2,789,834, forward strand.
CAAGATGCCGGAACTCGCCAGGGCGGGGACCGGAGGCTCTTTCAACCTCGTTAAGCGGAAAGCGGATCGCGCATGAAGATCAGCGGCGTGGACATTCGTCCCGGCAACATCATCGAATATGAAGGCGGTATCTGGCGTGCGGTGAAGATCCAGCACACCCAGCCCGGCAAGGGCGGCGCCTACATGCAGGTCGAACTCAAGAACCTGCGCGATGGCCGCAAGAACAACGTCCGCTTCCGCTCGGCCGAGACGGTGGAGCGCGTCCGCCTCGACACCAAGGACTTCCAGTTCCTCTATCCCGAAGGCGACATGCTCGTCTTCATGGACAAGGAGACCTACGACCAGGTCAGCCTGCCGCGCGACCTGCTCGGCGATGCGGCAGCCTTCCTTCAGGACGGCATGGACGTGGTGATGGAGCTCTACGAGGAGGAAGCCATTTCGGTGCAGCTCCCCGATACCATCGAAGCGACCATCGTCGAGGCCGATGCCGTGGTGAAGGGCCAGACTGCCTCGTCCAGCTACAAGCCGGCCGTGCTCGACAATGGCGTGCGAGTCATGGTCCCGCCGCACATTTCGAGCGGAACGCGGATCGTCGTCGACGTTTACGAGCAGACCTACGTCCGCCGCGCGGACTGAGCTTTTCCCCTCCCGCTCGCGGGAGGGGCAGGGGAGGGCCTGTTCGCCGCCTTCCTCGAAGACAATCCCTCCCCCAGCCCCTCCCGCGAGCGGGAGGGGAGGAGAATGACATGGTTTCCCACTCCGGTCTCATCGCCGTCATGCAGAAGGCCGCGCGCAAGGCGGCGCCGAAGCTCCGCCGCGATTTCGGCGAGGTGGGCGAGCTGCAGGTGTCGAAGAAGGGTCCTGGCGACTTCGTCACCATGGCCGACAAGCGCGCCGAGGAGACGCTCGTTTCCGAACTGAGGGCGGCGCGTCCGGACTGGGGCTTCCTGCTCGAGGAAGGCGGCGAGATCGAGGGCAATCCGGCCAAGCCGCGCTTCATCATCGATCCGCTCGACGGGACCACCAACTTCCTCCACTCCATTCCGCACTTCGCCATGTCGATCGCGGTCGAGGAGAAGAAGCCCAACGGCCAGCCGGACATCACCCATGCGCTGGTTTACCAGCCGCTGACCGACGAGACCTTCTGGGCCGAGAAGGGGCGGGGCGCCTGGCTCCACGACCGCCGCCTGCGCGTCTCGGCACGGCGCTACCTCGACGAAAGCCTGATCGGCACCGGGATCCCGCACCTTGGCCGGTCGGATTCCGAACGCTGGACCCGGATCTACAATGCCATTGCGCCCGAAGTAGCCGGGATCCGCCGCTTCGGCGCTGCCAGCCTCGACTTCGCCTGGGTCGCCGCCGGCCGGATGGACGGTTTCTGGGAAGACGACCTTGATCCGTGGGACAGCGCGGCGGGCATGCTGCTGGTCAAGGAAGCCGGCGGCTTCGTCAGCGATTTCCGCGGCCAGGACCGGATGATGGAGCGCCGCGAATATCTCGCCGCCAACGGCGATCTCCACAGCCGCCTCCACAAGCTGCTCGGGGGCGCGCTGCGGGGCTGATCCGCGGGGAAAAAGGCATAGCGTCCAGTTCGTCCACTTTCCGGTGAGCAGGCCGCGGCGCCAAGGATACGCGGCTAAAGGAAAATGTGCCAGCATGGTTAGTTATGCCGCACGAAGTCCTACAGTTCAAGCGTGTCTGCTCGTTCCTCTTCCGTCATGGCGTCCGACCCGTTGCCGATCGCTTCCGGGGAGCCGCCCACTGAGCGTCCGAAGGGAACTGAATCCGGGCCCTGACATGTTGTGTCGGAAAGAGCGCTGCTCTAGAGGGCGCCCAAGCTGAAAGTACCGGAGTCTCACGTGGCCGCAGTCGCCGCACAATATCTGCCGATCCTGCTGTTCCTGGGCGTCGCCCTGGCGCTCAGCCTGGTGTTCGTGATCGCGCCGATCATCGCGTCCAAGTTCACCGGCGCCGACCAGCCCTATGCCGAGAAGCTCACCGAATATGAGTGCGGCTTCCCGGCGTTCGAGGACTCGCGCAGCCAGTTCGATGTCCGCTTCTATCTCGTCGCCATCCTGTTCATCGTGTTCGACCTCGAAGCGGCCTTCCTGTTCCCGTGGGCGGTGACGCTCGACGAGACGGGCTGGCTCGGCTGGGGCGCGATGATGGTGTTTCTCGCCGAACTGGCGCTCGGCCTTGCCTATGCCTGGAAGAAGGGAGCGCTCGAATGGGAGTGATGCTCGACCCCGCGGCGAACCCTTATCCGACCGAGGAGGAGCTCGCCCGCGCCTACGGACTGGTCCCGGGCAGCCCCGAGCACCAGCGCCTGACCGAAATGGGCAAGGACCTCGACGACAAGGGCTTCCTCGTCACCTCCGCCGAGGACCTTTTCACCTGGGCCCGCACCGGGTCGCTGTGGTGGATGACCTTCGGCCTCGCCTGCTGCGCGGTGGAGATGATCCACGTCAACATGCCGCGCTACGACCTCGAACGCTTCGGCGTCGCCCCGCGCGCTAGCCCGCGCCAGTCGGACGTGATGATCGTCGCCGGCACGCTGTGCAACAAGATGGCGCCGGCGCTGCGCCGGGTCTACGACCAGATGGCCGAGCCGCGCTACGTCATCTCGATGGGTAGCTGCGCCAATGGCGGCGGCTATTATCACTACAGCTATTCGGTGGTGCGTGGCTGCGACCGCATCGTGCCGGTCGACATCTACGTCCCCGGCTGTCCCCCGACCGCCGAGGCATTGCTCTACGGCATCATGCAATTGCAGCGGAAGATCCGCCGCGAGGGGACGATCGAGCGGTGAGCCACTCAGCGCCGAAGACGGCTTCCGACGAGGGCGTGATCGAGGCGGCGACTGCCGCGCTCGGCGACCTCATCATCGAGACCAAGCATGCCGCCGACGAGGTCACGCTGACCGTCGTGCGCGAAGGTGTTGCGGAGGCCTGCCGGCTGCTCCGTGACACGCCAGGCCTCGAGTATCAGCAGCTGATGGAGATAGCCGGGGTCGACTATCCGGATAATGCGGAGCGGTTCGAGGTCAACTACCACCTGCTGTCGCTGACGCAGAACCGCCGGATCCGGGTCAAGGTGCGGACCGACGAGGTCACGCCGGTGCCGACCGTGACGACCCTCTGGCCGGTCGCCGGCTGGCTCGAGCGCGAGGTGTTTGACCTTTACGGCGTCACCTTCGCCGGCAATCCGGACCTCCGCCGGATTCTTACCGATTACGGGTTCGAAGGGCATCCGCTGCGCAAGGACTTCCCGCTGACCGGCTTCACCGAGATGCGCTATTCGGAAGCCGAGAAGCGCGTGGTCTACGAGCCCGTCAGCCTCGCCCAGGACTTCCGTGCCTTCGACTTCCTGACGCCCTGGAACGGGCCGGAATACCGGCTGCCGGGTGACGAGAAGGCCGAGCCGCAGGCAGCCGGCGCGCCGACCCCGGCGCCGGCCACCGCTGAAGCACCGAAGGTCGTTCCTGCGGCTGGTGCCGGCAAGCGCGGCGGCGAGAAGCCGTACAATACCGACAATGAGGACCGGAAGACGTCCGGCGCCGCCGAAGCCAGTGGCGAGGCGCGGAAGTCCAACGAGGCCAAGTCGGCCGACGTCGGCGGCAGGACCACCGACATCAAGGAACCGCTGCCCGACAGCAGCAAGGTGACCCGCGACAGCGGGGAGGCGCAGTAATGCCGATCCAGGAAGACACGCTGCCGGTCAACGGCTCGCTGACCGCGAACGAGGTCCAGAAGCAGACCCGCCGGGTCGAGGTCGGGGTCATTCCCGACCTTGAGCCGGGCGACCAGGCGATCAACAATTACACGATCAACTTCGGGCCCCAGCATCCGGCCGCGCACGGCGTGCTGCGCCTGATCATGGAGCTGGACGGCGAGATCGTCGAGCGCTGCGATCCGCACGTCGGGCTGCTTCACCGCGGCACCGAGAAGCTGATCGAATACAAGACCTACGCCCAGGCGATCCCTTACTTCGACCGCCTCGATTACTGCTCGCCCATGTGCATGGAGCACAGCTTCGTGCTCGCGGCCGAGAAATTGATGGGCCTCGAGGTCCCGCTGCGCGCCCAGTATATTCGGGTGATGATGGCGGAGCTGACCCGCATCAAGAACCACATGCTGAACCTCGGCTCCCACGTCATGGACGTGGGCGCGATGACTCCGAACCTGTGGATGTTCGAGCTTCGCGAGGATCTGATGCAGATCTACGAGAGCGTGTCGGGCGCGCGCATGCACGCCAATTATTTCCGCGTCGGCGGGGTCCACCAGGACATTCCGCCCAAGGTGCTGAACGACATCGGCGACTTCCTCGACAACCGGCTCCAGCTGTTCGAGGACGCGATCAGCCTGGTCGCCGACAACCGCATCTTCAAGCAGCGCAACGTCGATATCGGCATCGTCAGCAAGGAAGATGCCATCGCCTGGGGCTTCTCGGGCCCGATGATCCGCGGCTCGGGCATCCCCTGGGACATCCGCAAGTCGCAGCCCTACGAAGTCTATGACCGGATGGAGTTCGACGTTCCCGTCGGCACCAGCGGCGACTGCTACGACCGGTTCATGTGCCGCGTGGAGGAGGTCCGCCAGAGCTGGCGCATCGTCCGGCAGTGCCTGAACGAGATGCCGCAGGGGCCAATCGGCACCGACGACCGCAAGGTCTTCCCGCCCAAGCGCGCCGAGATGAAGACCTCGATGGAGGCGCTCATCCACCACTTCAAGCTCTACACCGAGGGCTTCCACGTGCCGGCCGGCGAAGTCTATGTCGCGACGGAAAGCCCCAAGGGCGAGTTCGGCGTCTATCTGGTCAGCGACGGCACCAACAAGCCCTACCGCTGCAAGATCCGCCCGACCGCCTTCAGCCATTTGCAGGCGATGGACTTCATGATGAAAGGTCACATGCTGGCGGATACGACGGCGGTGCTGGGTGCGATGGATATCGTGTTCGGGGAGTGTGACCGCTAATGGCCGAGCGTCACTTCGCCCCCGACGTCCCCGAGCTGCGCGAGCGCTGGGGCGGGTTCACCTGGGATAAGGCGCACGCGCCGGAGGCCCAGCGCGCGCTCCAGAAGTATCCGGAAGGGCGCAAGGCGTCGGCCGTGATCCCGCTGCTCGACCTCGCCCAGCGGCAGGTCGGTGCAGAGACGGGAACGCAGGGCTGGCTGCCGATTCCCGTGATCGAGTTTGTCGCCGCCGAATGCGGGCTGCCGCCGGTGCGGGCGATGGAGGTCGCCAGCTTCTACACCATGTTCAACCTGGTGCCCGTCGGAAAGTATCATGTGCAGGTGTGCGGCACGACGCCGTGCATGCTGCGCGGCTCCGACGACGTGCTCAAGGCCTGCTATGCCAAGGGCATGAAGAAGGGAAAGACGACCGCCGACGGTCTCTTCACCCTGACCGAGGTCGAGTGCCTGGGCGCCTGCGCCAACGCACCGATGGTCCAGATCAACGACGACAATTTCGAGGATCTGACCGAGGCCAGCATGACGGCAGTGCTCGACGCGCTCGCGTCCGGCAAGCCGGTCAAGGCGGGTTCGCAGATCGGGCGGCAGACCAGCTGCGCGGAAGGTGGTCCGACCAACCTCAAGAAGATGACCGAGCGCAACTATGACTATCGTCCGATGTGGGCCGATGCGCCGGCCGGAGAGGACGCCTAAGTGGATAGCACCGTCCTCGGCATCATCGTCGGCGTGGTCGCCGGCCTCATCGTCCTCAAATTCGTCAAGGGCGTGATCAAGTTCGTGGTGCTCGGCATCGTGGTCCTGGTCGCGCTCGCGCTTGCCGGGGTGTTCAACTGATGGGCTATACCGGGCCTCTCGCGGACAAGGACCGCATCTTCACCAACGTCTACGGCTTCCAGTCGCCCGATCTGAAGGCGGCGCAGGCGCGGGGCGACTGGGACAATACCAAGGCGCTGATGGCCGACGGCCCCGACGCGATCATCGACGCGGTCAAGGCTTCGGGCCTGCGCGGGCGGGGCGGCGCGGGATTCCCGACCGGCATGAAGTGGAGCTTCATGCCCAAGGAGCCGAAGCCGGGTAAACCGAACTTCCTCGTCATCAACGCCGACGAGTCCGAGCCGGGGTCCTGCAAGGACCGCGAGATCATCCGCCATGATCCGCACAAGCTGATCGAAGGCGCGCTGATCGCCAGCTTCGCGATGCGGGCGCGAGCCTGCTACATCTACATCCGCGGCGAATATATTCGCGAAGCGCAGGCGCTCGAGAAGGCGATCGCGGAGGCCTATGCCGCGGGCCTGGTCGGCAAGAATGCGGCGGGGTCGGGCTACGACTTCGACATCTTCTGCCATCGCGGCGCAGGCGCCTACATCTGCGGCGAAGAGACCGCGATGCTGGAGAGCCTGGAAGGCAAGCAGGGCCGTCCGCGCCTGAAGCCGCCGTTCCCGGCGGGCGCCGGCCTCTATGGCTGCCCGACGACCGTCAACAATGTCGAGTCCATCGCGGTCGTCCCGACCATCCTGCGCCGGGGCGCGGCCTGGTTCGCCGGCTTCGGGCGCGAGAAGAACGAGGGCACCAAGCTCTTCCAGATCTCCGGCCATGTGGTGAAGCCGACGGTCGTCGAGGAGAGCATGAGCATCTCCTTCCGCGAGCTGATCGACCGCCATTGCGGCGGCATCCGCGGCGGCTGGGACAATCTGCTCGCCGTGATCCCCGGCGGCTCCTCGGTGCCTTTGGTGCCAGCGGCCGAGATCATGGACGCACCGATGGACTTCGACGGGCTGAAGGCGCTTGGGTCCGGCCTCGGCACGGCGGCGATCATCGTCATGGACAGGTCGACCGACATCGTCCGCGCGATCAGCCGCATCAGCTATTTCTACAAGCATGAGAGCTGCGGCCAGTGCACCCCGTGCCGCGAAGGCACCGGCTGGATGTGGCGGATCATGGAGCGGCTGCGCGAAGGCGACGGATCCCCTGAGCTGATCGACAAGCTCTACGACGTCACCAAGCAGGTCGAAGGCCACACCATCTGCGCGTTGGGCGACGCGGCGGCCTGGCCGATCCAGGGCCTGATCAAGCACTTCCGCCCCGAGCTGGAGCGTCGCATCGCCGAGCGCAACGGCGGCGCGATGCTGGAGGCGGCTGAGTGAGCCTGAGCCTCTTCGTCATTCTCATCCTGTCGGCGGTGGCGTTCCTCTACGCCCTGACAGCGCTGCGTCGCGTGAAGCGGCAGGGCGCGCGACAGTATGGCGATGGCGGTTACGAAGGTGGCTATTCCTCCAGGGACAAGAGTTCGGACGGCGACAGTGACGGCGGTGATGGCGGTGGCGGCGATGGCGGCGGAGGAGGCGACTGATGCCTAAGGTCATTGTCGATGGTCAGGAAATCGAGGTCTGCGCGGGTGTGACCGTGGTGGAGGCGGCAGAATGATCCTTCCGGTCATCCTGGTCGCCATCGCCACCGCGCCGTCTGGCAAGAACGAGTGGCGTGAAGCGGTTGCGTCCGACACGCGGCAGGTCCTCCAGGCCTATGCCCGCTGCTCCGCCAAGCTCGAGCCGGACCTTGCCGCGCGCTTCGTGCTCATGAACGACGGTGAGCGTCTTCCGGAACGCGACTTTCGACGCCTGTTCGATGGCAAGTGCCTCGGCTTGCGGGGAGGCCAGATGCGGATGCGTGCGTGGCGCTCCCGCGCCGCTTTGGCGGAAGCCTTGATCGTCCGAAACAATGATCGCTTCAAGCGCGACTCCTTTGCTTCGGTTCCGCCACTCGAGTGGACGATCACCCAGCCTGTCCCCGACGTGCCGACGGATGCCGCCGCCGCTCAACTACACGCGCAGGTGTCGCAAGCCGAGGCGCAGCACGCCGCCCTCGGGGAGTGCGTATCCCGCGCCGATCCCGTTTCCACGCTCGCCGTGCTCAAGTCGAAGATCGACTCCGATGACGAGATGGCCAAGCTCAAGGCCCTCGCGCCACGGATCGCCGGCTGCGTTCAGCAGGGCCAGACCCTTGCCTTTAACCGAACGCACCTGCGCGCTGGCATGGCGCTGGCCTATTATCGCCTGGCCGCCGGCCCGACGGGCGCTCGCCCGACTGCAGGAACAAACTGATGCCCAAGGTCACCGTCGACGGACAAGAAATCGAGGTCCCCGCAGGGGCGACCGTGCTGCAGGCGTGCGAGCTTGCCGGCAAGGAGATCCCGCGCTTCTGCTACCACGAGCGGCTGAGCATTGCCGGCAATTGCCGCATGTGCCTGGTCGAAGTGTCGCCGGGGCCGCCCAAGCCGCAGGCGAGTTGCGCGCTTCCGGCGGCCGACAATCAGGTGATCCGCACCGATACGGCGATGGTCAAGAAGGCACGGGAAGGGGTGATGGAGTTCCTCCTCATCAACCACCCGCTCGACTGCCCGATCTGCGACCAGGGTGGCGAATGCGACCTGCAGGACCAGGCCATGTCCTATGGCCGCTCGTCCAGCCGCTTCGACGAAAACAAGCGATCGGTCGACGACAAATATATGGGGCCGATCATCAAGACGGCCATGACCCGATGCATCCAGTGCACCCGCTGCGTGCGCTTCGCCGAGGAAGTGGCGGGGACGCCCGAGATCGGCATGCTCTACCGCGGCGAGGATGCGCAGATCACCGCCTATCTGGAGCGGGCGCTGACCAGCGAGCTTTCCGGCAACCTCGCCGACCTCTGCCCGGTGGGTGCGCTGCTGCAGGCGCCGCAGAATTTTGAATATCGGCCGTGGGAGCTGCGCAAGATTCCGTCGATCGACGTGATGGACGCGGTCGGCAGCAACATCCGCCTCGACGTGCGCGGGCCGCAGGTGATGCGGATCCTGCCGCGCATCAACGAGGACGTGAACGAGGAGTGGATCAGCGACAAGACGCGGCATCATGCCGACGCGCTAGTCCGCAACCGCCTCGACCGCCCGTGGATGCGCGAGAACGGCAAGCTTCGCGCCACCACCTGGGCGGAGGCGCTCGACGTCTTCGCGGCCGAGCTGCGCAGCGCCGGGTCGAAGGTCGCGGCGATCGCCGGTGACCTCGTCGATGCGGAGACCATGTTCGCGGTGAAGAAGCTGCTGGAGGGGCAGGGGTCCACCCTCCTCGAAGGGCGCCAGACCGGGCTCGACTATGACGTGACCAGTCTCTCGGCGGTGGCCTTCAATTCGACGCTCACGGGCATCGAAGACGCTGACGCCATCCTGCTGATCGGCACCAACCCGCGCTGGGAAGCCCCGTTGGTGAATACGCGGCTGCGCAAGGCGGTCCGCCGCCAGGGCGCGCCGGTGTTCAGCATCGGACCGGCGGTCGACCTCACCTTCCCCGTTACCGACATCGGCGATGATCTGTCGCTGCTCGGCAAGCTGCCTGCGGCCGTGACCGAGGCCTTTGCCGCCGCGAAGCGTCCGGCGGTGATCGTCGGCCCGGGCGCGCTCGGCGCGGGCGCGCTCGGCGCGGCGCTGGCGCTGGTCGAACCGCTCGGCCTGATCAAGGACGGCTGGAACGGCTTCAATGTCATCCACACCGCCGCCAGCCGCATGGCGTCCCTTCTGCTCGGCTTTGCGCAGAAGGGCGGGATCGCCGATCTCGAGGCCGCCGCGCCCGAGCTCGTGCTGCTGCTCGGTGCCGACGAAGTCGCGCCGGAGCGATTCGCAGGGGCCTTCAAGGTTTACATCGGCCACCATGGCGACAAGGGCGCGCGTCAGGCCGACCTCGTCCTTCCGGCCGCCGCCTACAGCGAGAAGCACGGCACCTTCGTCAACATGGAGGGCCGCGTGCAGCGCGCCGAAAAGGCCAGCTTCTCGCCCGGCGAAGCACGCGAGGACTGGACCATCCTGCGGGCCGTCAGCGACCTCGTCGGCAAGCCGCTTCCCTTCGACCGCTTCGACCAGCTCCGCGCCGCGATGATCGCCGAAGTGCCGCAGCTCGGCACCGACGGCCTGATCGCCATGCCATGGTCGCCGCCGAAGCTTGCTGCGGAAGCGAGCGGGCCGGTGACGCTCCCGGTCAAGGATTTCTATCTCACCAACCCGATCAGCCGCGCCAGCCCGACCATGCAGCGCTGCTCCGCCGAGCTGATCCATGGACAGAGTTTCGCCGAGGCCGCCGAATGACCGCTACCTTCCAGGGCTGGGGCCTGACCTACGAATGGTCGTGGTTCATCGCGACCATCGCCGGTATCCTGCTCATCGCGCTTCCGCTGATGCTGGCGGTGGCGATGATCATCTATGCCGAGCGCAAGATCTGGGCCGCCATCGCGCTTCGTCGCGGCCCCAACGTTGTCGGTCCGTTCGGCCTGCTGCAGAGCTTCGCGGACGGCCTCAAGGTCTTCCTCAAGGAGACGATCGTCCCGACCAGCGCCAACAAGGGCCTGTTCCTTCTGGCGCCGATCATCAGCTTCACCGTCGCGCTGATCGTCTGGGCGGTGGTGCCGTTCGAAGTCGGCGTGGTGCTGTCCGACATCAACGTCGGCCTGCTCTACATCCTCGCGGCGAGCAGCCTTGGCGTCTACGGCATCATCATCGCCGGCTGGGCGTCCAACTCCAAATATCCCTTCTTCTCGGCCCTGCGCGCGGCCGCGCAGATGGTCAGCTATGAAGTGTCGATCGGCTTCGTGCTGATCTGCGTCGTCCTCTACGCCGGCACCTTCAACATGACCCAGATCGTCCTGGGTCAGCAGGGCCATGTGTTCGGGATCCTCAATGGCTACGGCTTCAACCCGCTGCTGTTCCCGATGGCGGTGGTGTTCCTCATCTCGTCCATGGCCGAGACCTTCCGCACGCCGTTCGACCTGACCGAGGCGGAAAGCGAGCTCGTCGCCGGTTTCCAGACCGAATATAGCTCCATGAGCTTCGCGCTCTTCTGGCTCGGCGAATATGGCAACGTCATCCTGATGTGCGCCTTGAACGCCATCCTCTTCTGGGGCGGGTTCCTGCCGCCACTGAACATCGATCTTCTGCCCTGGTTCGATATCCCCGGCATCATCTGGCTGTTCGCCAAGATGCTATTGTTCTTCTTCATCTTCGGCTGGGTCCGCGCGACCGTGCCGAGGTACCGCTACGATCAGCTGATGCGGCTGGGCTGGAAGATCTTCCTCCCGCTGTCGCTGTTCTTCGTCTTCGCGATCAGCCTGTGGCTGATGCTGACGAGGTATGGCGGATGATCGCGGGCCTCGTCCTGTTGGCGCTGGCGCAACCCACGACGGTTACGCGCCAGGCGCCGAGCGACCGCCCAGCCGTCCACGGGGTCGCCTTCCGCTGCCCCATGACCCTGGCGCCCGGCAGCTACGCCACCTTGGTGGGCACGGTGCCGACGTTCGAGGCAGGGTGGAACACCGGCGATCGTCGCGGCCTTGATGTGACCGGCAATGGCCCCGAATGGGTGAGAGGGCGGCACTTCGCCTCGCTGGTCACGTTCAATGCCGGCCACCGCCGTTATCTCATCTCGTTCGCCGACCCTGAGACAGCCGACGCATCCTATCAGTTCGACGTCATCCTGCTCCCTGATGGGGCCAAAGGCATGGGCGTTCTCCGCCACGTCGGACCCTATGTTTCCGGCCAAGATCCGGTCCGCACTTCGCGACTTGTCGCGACCAGTTACTGCGATTCCGATTGGACGGCCGCCAAAGGAATTCGGAAGCAATGATTGCCCAGTTCATCAAGTCGTTCACCCTGTGGGAGCTGGTGAAGGGCCATGCCCTGACCCTGAAGTATTTCTTCAAGCCCAAGGCGACGATCAACTACCCCTACGAGAAGACCCCGCAGAGCCCGCGCTTCCGGGGTGAGCATGCGCTGCGCCGTTATCCCAACGGCGAAGAGCGCTGCATTGCCTGCAAACTCTGCGAGGCGGTGTGCCCGGCGCTCGCCATCACCATCGAGGCCGAGCCGCGCGAGGACGGGTCGCGGCGGACGACCCGCTACGACATCGACATGGTCAAGTGCATCTATTGCGGCCTGTGCGCCGAGGCCTGCCCGGTCGATGCCATCGTCGAAGGGCCGAACCTCGAATTTTCAACCGAGACGCGTGAGGAGCTGCTCTACGACAAGGCCAAGCTGCTCGCCAACGGTGACCGCTGGGAACAGGCCATCGCGGCGAACCTTGCCGCCGATGCGGCCTACCGTTAAGCGCCCGGCCAACCCATGATCGCGCTCATCGCCTTCTACCTGTTCGCAGCCGTCACCATCACGTCCGCCGTGCTGGTGATCTTCGCGCGCAATCCCGTCCACTCGGTGCTGTGGCTGATCCTTGCCTTCTTCAATGCGGCCGGGCTGATGCTGCTGGTCGGGGCCGAGTTCATCGCCATGCTGCTGGTGATCGTCTACGTCGGCGCGGTCGCGGTGCTGTTCCTGTTCGTGGTCATGATGCTGGACATCGACTTCAGCCAGCTGCGCTCCGGCTTCAACCGCAACCTGCCGTTCGGCCTGCTGATCGCCATCGTGCTGCTGGCCGAGATCGTCATCGCTTTTTCGGCCTACAGGGCGGGCCCGGCGGTCGCCGCCCAGCCGGTCGCGAGCCCCGTGCCCAACATCGAGGCGCTCGGCGTCGAGCTCTACAGCCGCTACCTGCTGCCGTTCGAGCTTGCCGGCCTGATCCTGCTGGTCGCGATGATCGGCGCGATCGTGCTGACTCACCGCAGCCGCGGCGACGCGCGCGGCCAGAATGCCTCCAAGCAGATCGGCCGCCGCCCGCAAGATGCGGTGCGCAACGTCAACCAGCCCGTCGGCGAGGGGATGAAGCTGTGATCGGCCTCACGCACTATCTCACCGTGTCGGCGATCCTGTTCGTGATCGGCGTGCTCGGCATCTTCCTCAACCGCCGCAACGTCATCCTGATGCTGATGGCGATCGAGCTGCTGCTGCTCTCGGTCAACATCAACCTCGTCGCCTTCAGCGCCTTCCTCGGCGACATGAAGGGGCAGATCTTCGCCATGTTCGTCCTGACCGTCGCCGCCGCCGAGGCTGCGATCGGGCTGGCGATCCTGGTCATCTTCTTCCGTCGCCGCGGGACCATCGCGGTCGACGCCGCCGACAGCATGCACGGGTAAGATGCAGTCCATCATCCTCATCGTCTTCCTGCCTTTGCTGGCCGCGATCGTCGCCGGCCTGGGCGGACGCGCGATCGGCAAGGTGCCGGCCAAGGTCATCACCACCGGCGCGCTGTTCATCAGCTGCGCGCTTAGCTGGCCGATCTTCCTCGGCTTCCTGTCGGGCGCGAACACCGCGACCGTCGTGCCGGTGCTCGAGTGGATCAATTCTGGCGACCTGCAGGTGGACTGGAGTCTCCGCGTCGATACGCTGACGGCGGTCATGCTGGTGGTGATCACCACCGTCTCCAGCCTCGTCCACCTCTACAGCTGGGGCTATATGGAGGAGGATCCCTCCCAGCCCCGCTTCTTCGCCTATCTGTCGCTGTTCACCTTCGCCATGCTGATGCTGGTGACGGCCGACAGCCTGATCCAGATGTTCTTCGGCTGGGAAGGGGTGGGCCTCGCGTCCTACCTTCTGATCGGCTTCTGGTACCACAAGCCGTCGGCCAATGCGGCGGCAATCAAGGCGTTCGTCGTCAACCGCGTCGGCGACTTCGGCTTTTCGCTCGGCATCTTCGGCACCTTCCTGGTGTTCGGCACCGTGTCGATCCCGGCGATCCTCGAAGCGGCACCCGGCATGGCGGGCTCGACCATCGGCTTTGCCGGCATGCGGGTCGACACCATGACCCTGCTCTGCCTGCTGCTGTTCGTCGGCGCGATGGGCAAGTCGGCGCAGCTTGGCCTGCACACCTGGCTTCCGGACGCGATGGAAGGCCCGACCCCGGTCAGCGCGCTGATCCATGCCGCGACCATGGTCACCGCCGGCGTGTTCATGGTCTGCCGCCTGTCGCCGATGTTCGAGACGAGCGAGACGGCGCTGACCGTGGTCACCTATGTCGGCCTCGCCACGGCGCTGTTCGCGGCGACGGTTGGCCTGGTCCAGAACGACATCAAGCGGGTGATCGCCTATTCGACCTGCAGCCAATTGGGCTTCATGTTCTTCGCGGCGGGCGTCGGCGCCTATGGCGCGGCCATGTTCCACCTCTTCACCCACGCCTTCTTCAAGGCGTTGCTGTTCCTCGGTGCAGGCTCGGTCATCCATGCCATGCACCATGAACAGGATATGCGTTACTATGGCGCGCTCCGCAAAGAGATCCCGCTTACCTTCTGGGCGATGATCCTCGGCACGCTGGCGATCACCGGCGTCGGCATCTACGGCGTGTTCGGTTTCGCCGGTTTCTATTCGAAGGACGCCATCCTCGAGAGCGCCTATGCCGCCGGCACCGTCCCGGGCACCATGGCCTTCTGGATCGGCGCCTTCACCGCGCTCCTGACCAGCTTCTATTCGTGGCGGCTTATCTTCCTGACCTTCTTCGGCCAGGCGCGCTGGGCGGCCAGCGAGCATATCCAGCATGCGGTGCATGGCGATCATCACGATCACCCGGACGAGGAGCATGGCGACAGCAGCGACTCGGCCCATGCCGCGCCGGTCACCGGCACCGCCGGCTATCACCCGCACGAAAGCCCCTGGCCGATGCTGGTACCGCTGGCCGTGCTCAGCCTCGGCGCGGTGTTCGCCGGCTTCGCTTTCTATTATCCCTTCTTCGGGACCGAAGAGGGCGCGGCCTTCTGGGCTGGCAGCCTCGTCCATGACGAGCATCTCGTCCATGCCGCCCACGAGGTGCCTTTGTGGGTGAAGCTGACCCCGGCCGTCGTCATGCTGATCGGCCTCGGCCTTGCCTGGAACAACTACATTCGCCGTCCTGACATGCCGGCCAAGTGGATCGCTGCTACGGGACCGATCCACAACTTCTTCATGAACAAGTGGTATTTCGACGAGCTCTACGCCTTCCTGTTCATCCGCCCGAGCCTCGCGCTCGGCCGGCTGTTCTGGAAGCGTGGCGATGAGAAGACCATCGACCGTTTCGGCCCGCATGGCGCCGCCTATGCGGTGGGGATCGGCAACCGCATGACCGCCCGGCTGCAGTCGGGTTATCTCAACTCCTATGCCCTCGTCATGCTGCTCGGCCTGGTCGGCGCGGCTACCTGGGTGATGACCCGCTGATATGGACTTTCCCATCCTCTCCCTGATGATCGCCCTGCCGCTGCTCGCGGCACTCGGCTGCCTGTTCCTGAGTGCGAACGGCGCCCGCTGGCTGGCGCTCGGCGCCACGCTGGCGCTGTTCGTGCTCGGCTGCCTGCTGTGGGCCGGCTATGATGTCGGCGGCGCGCAATGGCAGTTCCAGGAGCGGGTGAGCCTCGGCACGCCCTATCTCAACTGGGCACTCGGCATCGACGGCATCGCCCTCATGCTGATCATGCTGTCGGTGTTCCTGATGCCGATCTGCATCGGCGCGAGCTGGCGCGCCATCGGCCGCCGTGTGCCGGAATATATGGCTGCCTTCCTCCTCATGGAGGCGCTGATGCTCGGCGTCTTCATGGCCCAGGACCTTCTGCTCTTCTACATCTTCTTCGAAGCCGGCCTGATCCCGATGTATCTCATCATCGGCATCTGGGGCGGGGCGGAGAAGATCAAGGCCGCCTACAAGTTCTTCCTCTATACCCTGCTCGGCTCGGTGCTGATGCTGGTCGCGATGCTGGTGATGATCGGCCAGGCCGGCACCGGCGACATCCCGACCCTGATGGCGACCGACTTTGCACCGGGGCTTCAGACCTGGCTGTGGCTGGCCTTCTTCGCGAGCTTCGCGGTGAAGATGCCGATGTGGCCGGTCCACACCTGGCTTCCCGATGCCCACGTCCAGGCGCCGACCGCCGGCTCGGTGATCCTGGCCGGCGTGCTGCTGAAGATGGGCGGCTACGGCTTCATCCGCTTCAGCCTGCCGATGTTCCCGGACGCGAGCGCCCAGTTTGTGCCGCTGGTCTTCATCCTGTCGAGCATCGCCATCGTCTACACCAGCCTCGTCGCGCTGGTTCAGGCCGACATGAAAAAGCTGATCGCTTATTCGTCGGTCGCCCACATGGCCTTCGTCACCTTCGGCCTGTTCGCCTTCAACCGGCAGGGGATCGAAGGCGCGCTGATGGTCATGCTCAGCCACGGCCTCGTCTCGGGCGCGCTCTTCCTGTGCGTCGGCGTCATCTATGACCGCATGCACACCCGCGAGATCGCCAAATATGGCGGCCTTGCCAACAACATGCCGGCCTATGCCCTCCTGTTCCTGCTGTTCACCATGGCCTCGGTCGGCCTGCCCGGCACGAGCGGCTTCGTCGGCGAGTTCCTGGCGATGATGGGCACGTACGAAGTGTCGACCTGGGGCGCGATCTTCGCCACCACCGGCATTATCCTCGGCGCCGCCTACATGCTGTGGCTCTACTGGCGCATCGCCTACGGCACCGCCCGCACGGCGGAGGCTGCGGCGATGACCGACCTCGACCGGCGCGAGTGGCTGCTGCTTGCACCGATTGCGGCCATCGTCCTCTGGATGGGCGTCTATCCCGAAAGCTTCATGGCGCCGATGCGCGACGACGTCGGCCGGCTGCTGACCCGCATCGAGCGGGCGACCCCGGCCGGTGACAGCCGTCCGACCGCCGGTAATCCGGCCGCCGCTGCCGAAGCTGCCGAGGCTTCCGAACATGGCGCCGGGGAGGCGCACTGATGAACACCGCCGCAATCCTTCCTGAAATCATCATCGGCCTCGGCGCGATTGCGCTGATGATGGTCGCGGCCTTCGTTCGCCGCCCTGCTGCCATCACGCACTGGGGAGCCACGGTCCTCCTCCTTGCCGCCACGGTCGCCCTCATTGGTGCGCCGCAGGAAGCCGGCCGCGTGTTCGAGGGCATGTGGGCGGCCGACGGCTTCGCCGCCTTCGGCAAGGTCATCATCTACCTGGCCGCCGCGGTCGCAGTGATCATGGCGCACGGCTGGTTCGACCGGAATCATGAGCATGGCGCCGAATATGCGGTGCTGATCCTGCTGTCGGCGCTCGGCGCATCGGTGATGGTCTCCGCGACCGACCTGATGATGCTCTACGTCGGCCTCGAGCTGCAGAGCCTGTCGGCCTACGTCCTCGCTTCCTACCGCCGCCACGACGAGCGATCGGCCGAGGCGGGCCTCAAATATTTCGTGCTCGGCGGCCTTGCCAGCGGCATCCTGCTCTACGGCATCAGCCTGCTCTACGGATTTGCCGGCACCACCTATTTCGACGGCATCGCGGCTGCCTTCGCCGGCTCGGGGGGAATCAATCTCGGCCTGCTGTTCGGGCTGGTCTTCACCCTCGCCGGCCTCGCCTTCAAGATCTCGGCCGTGCCCTTCCACATGTGGACGCCGGACGTCTACGAAGGCGCGCCGACTCCGGTCGCCGCCTTCTTCGCCGCCGGCCAGAAGGCTGCCGCCATCCTCCTCGCCACCCGCGTCTGCCTCGAAGCGATGGGCCCGGTGACCGACCAGTGGCGCCAGATCGTCATCTTCGCGGCCTTGGCCTCGATCATCCTCGGCGCGGTCGCCGCCTACGGCCAGAACAACATCAAGCGGCTGCTCGCCTATTCCTCGATCAACAATGTCGGCTTCGCGCTCGTCGGCCTCGCCGCCGGCGGTGCGGCGGGCGCGCAGGCGGTGCTGGTCTATGTCGCCGTCTATGTGGTGATGACGCTCGGCGCCTTCCTCTGCGTCATGCGCATGCGCGACGCCGACGGCCGCCCGGTTGAAAGTCTCGCCAGCCTGTCAGGCCTGTCGCAGACCCGGCCCTTGCTGGCGCTGGCGCTGGCGATGTTCATGTTCAGCCTTGCCGGCATCCCGCCATTGTTCGGCTTCTGGCCCAAGCTGATGGTGTTCCAGGCCGCGGTCGCCGCCGACCTTCAGCTCCTTGCCCTTGCCGCCGCGGCACTGACCGTGGTCGGCGCTTACTACTACCTCAAGGTCATCAAGATCATGTACTTCGACGCGCCGGCGGAGCCCTTCGCGGCTGCCCGGGGCAAGGTCGAGACCGCGCTGATCTTCCTCTGCGCGCTGGTCATCAGCCCGCTTGGCTATTTCCTGATCAACCCGCTGACCGCAGCGGCGGCCAACGCGGCGAGCGTCTTCTGATGGTCACGAGGGAGCGGGCTTGAGCCGCATCCGCTTCGTCGAGCGAACCGGCTCGACCAACAGCGACCTTCTCGCCGCGAGCGAGCTGCCGGAAGGCGAATGGCTGGTCGCCGAACGCCAGGATCAGGGAAGGGGCCGCCAGAACCGCTGTTGGGAAAGCCCGACAGGAAACTTCCACGGTTCGACTCTCGTCCGGCTCCAGCCTTCCGACCCGCCGGCCGGCTCCCTCGCGCTGTGCGCAGGCCTGGCCCTGATCCGCGCGGTGGAGGCTGCCGCGCCCGCCACCGGTCTGATGCTCAAATGGCCCAACGACCTGCTGCTCGGCCGGGCAAAGCTGGCTGGCATTCTGCTCGAACGGCAGGAGGATCGGGTTGTGGCCGGTTTCGGCGTCAACCTTGCCCAGGCGCCCACCATCGAAGGCCGCGAAACCGCCGCCCTGTCATCGGTTGCACTGGTCAGCCCGAAGTCCTTTGCGCCCCTCCTCGCCGCCGCCTTCGCCCGCGAGCTCGGCCGCTGGCGCGACGATCGGCAGGCACTCACGGCCCTGTGGCTCGAAAGCGCGCACCCCGTGGGCACGCCGCTCTCCGTCCATGTCATGGCGGACGAGAAGCTGGAAGGCACCTTCGCCGGCCTCGCCGAAGACGGCGCGCTTCGCCTCGCCTTGCCGCACGGCGAGGAACGGCGCATCCATGCCGCCGACGTGATGCTCGGGAACGACTGATCCATGCTGCTCGCCATTGATGCCGGCAATACCAACGTCGTCTTCGCGCTGGTGGCGGAGGACGGAAGCATTGCCGCGCGCTGGCGGATCGCGACGGACGCGCGCCGGACGGCCGACGAATATGCGGTCTGGCTGCACCAGTTGCTTGCGCTCGAAGGCTATGGCCGGAGCGATGTCACCGGAGTCATCATCGGCACGGTCGTCCCGCGCGCCCTCCACAACCTCGAGGTGCTCGCAAGCAAATACTTCCACCAGGAAGCGTTGATCGCCGGGCAGGGGAGTGCCGCCTGGGGCATCCGGCTTGATGTCGACGAGCCGCAGAATGTCGGTGCCGATCGGGCGCTCAACGCGATCGCTGCTCACGCGCGGCACAAGGGCGACCTCGTCGTCATCGACTTCGGCACCGCCACCACCTTCGACGTCGTCGACTATGACGGTGCCTACAAGGGCGGGATCATCGCGCCGGGCATCAACCTCAGCCTCGACGCGCTGGTCGCCGCCGCCGCCAAGCTGCCGCGTGTCGCGATCGAAGCGCCGGCCGATCCGACCGTCATCGGCCGCACCACCAACAGCCAGATGCTGTCGGGCATCTACTGGGGCTATGTGGCGATGATCGAAGGCCTGCTCGCCCGCGTGAAGGCGGAGATCGGTCGTCCAATCACCACCATTGCGACCGGCGGCCTCGCCACCCTTTTCCAGCAGCATACGCGCGTGTTCGACGCCATCGAACCCGATCTCACCATTCAGGGGTTGGCCCTCCTGTGGCAGCGGAGCCGGTCCGCGCGCTGACGATATTCGAGGAGCGGTGCGACGAAGCAATCCAGTCGCCGCTCCTGACATGAGCAATGGATTGCTTCGCGTCGCCCGAAATGACGGGCGCTGGCTCAGGACGACTACGTGACCTCAAGCAAAGAACTGATCTTCCTGGCCCTCGGCGGCTCGGGCGAAATCGGCATGAACGCCAATCTCTACGGCTGCGACGGCAAGTGGCTGATGGTCGACTGCGGAATGACCTTCGGCGAACAGGATTATCCGGGCATCGACCTCATCCTGCCCGACCTCGAATTTATCGAGAAAAAGCGCAAGGACCTGGTCGGGCTGGTCCTGACCCATGGCCATGAGGATCATATCGGGGCGATCCCCTATCTCGCCGCCGATCTCCACGTGCCGCTCTACGCGACGCCCTTCACCGCCGGGCTCATCGCCCACAAGCTGGAGGAGGAGGGCCTGACCGGCCAGGTGCCGCTCAGGATCATCCACCCCGACGACGTGCTCGAGCTCGGGCCCTTCCGGGTCCGCCCGGTACCGCTCGCCCACTCGATTCCCGAATCGAACGGCCTGCTGATCGAGACGCCGCACGGCCGCATCTTCCACACCGGCGACTGGAAGCTCGACCCGACTCCGGTGCTTGGCAATCCGACCAGCCCGGAAAAGCTCCGGGCGATCGGCGACCTCGGCGTCGACGTGATGGTCTGCGATTCGACCAATGCCTTCACCGACAAGGTGTCGGGCTCCGAAGCCGAGGTATTCGACGGCCTGCTGGGCGCCGTCACCGAGGCACCCGGCCGGGTCCTCGTCACCACCTTCGCCTCCAATGCCGCGCGGCTCCACACGATCGGCCGGGTGGCCGAAGAAAGCGGGCGGCGGATCGCCGTCGCCGGCCGCTCGATCGAGCGCTACCTCAAGGTCGCCAGGGCGACCGGCTACCTCACCGACTTCCCCGAGACAGTCCGCTACTACGAGGCCATGCGGCTGCCGCGCAAGGAATTGCTGGTGGTCGCCACCGGCGGGCAGGGCGAGCCACGCGCCGCACTTGGCCGCATCGCCGCCGGTCAGCATGAGCTGAAGCTTGCCGAAAATGACACCGTCATCTTCTCCTCGCGCCAGATTCCCGGCAACGAGAATGCCGTAGGCCGGGTGATGAACCAGCTGGCCGACCTTGGCGTCCGCACCGTCACCGAGCGGCAGGCCCATGTGCACGTTTCGGGCCACCCGGGTCGTCCCGAGCTGGTCCAGATGTATGATTGGATCCGGCCCAAGCTGCTGATCCCGGTGCATGGCGAGCGCCGCCACATGCTCGAACAGGCCCGCCTCGGCCTGTCCAGCGGCATTCCGGGCGCCCTCGTGCAGAAGAATGGCGACCTCATTCGCCTCGCGCCCGGCGATCCGAAGAAGGTCGGCGAAGAAAGGGTCGGGCGGCTGGTGCTCGATGGAGACGTCATCCTGCCCGCCGACGGCACGACCATGAACGAGCGCCGCCGGATCGCCTTTCAGGGCGTGATCGCGGTCAGCATCGTGCTCCGCAGCAACGGCAATCTCGCCGCCGATCCGGTCGTCCGCGCGGTCGGTGTGCCGGTCGAGGAGGACCGAGACGACTTCATTCGCGATGCGCAGGCGACCGCGGCGAAGGCGGTCACGCCGATCAAGGACGAGGACAAGCTACGGGAGAATGTCCGGCTGGCGGTGAGGCGCTGTGCCACGCTGTGGACGGGCAAGAAGCCCAACGTCGAAGTCATGGTGACCCGCCTGTGAACCCCGGAAGCGCTCTCGCCGTCTATTTCCTCATCTTCGTCTTCACCGCCTTCCTGATGCTGCCGTTCGGCATGCGGACGGACGAGGAGGTGGGGGCGCCGAAGATGGTCGGACAGGCCGAGAGCGCCCCCCACCGGTTCGACCTGAAGCGCCACCTGCTGCGCGCGGGACTGATCTCGGCCGTTCTGTTCGCCCTGTTCTACGCCAACTGGACGCAGGGCTGGGTGACGGCCGAGGACCTCGACTTCTATCACTAAGGGCTGGTCTAGCGGCGGCGCTCCACCACCTGCGCCAGCGCCGTGTAGAGCTTGCCCATGTCGCTCGACAGCAGGGTGACGGCCATCATTCCGCCCTCGCGCTCGCCCGACAAGCGGCGGAGCATCGCCTCGAAGTCGTGGACGTAGCGGGTGACCGCAGCGGCGAATTCGGGATCGCTGGCGATCTGCTGGTCGATCGCGCGCATCTCGCCGCTCGACAGCAGCCGCACGGCCCGCCGGGTGAACACGCCGCGGTCACCCTTGAGATAGGCCGCCCATGCGCGGTCGTCGACTTCGTCCGACAGGATCCGGCCGACGTCGATCGCCGCCGAGTGAAGCGAGTCGATCAGCACTGCCGAGCGCCGCGCGAAATTCTCGCTTTCGGCCAGGCGGTCGTCGTCGGCTACCTTGACCATATGCTGCTCGAGCGCGCTCGCCGTTCGGCCGATGTTGAGCATCTGCTGCGACAGGCCCTCGGATGCCCTGCGGGCGGCCTTGAGCGCTTCGGCCGCGACCCGTTCCACCTCCATCAGCTGGGTACGTACGCTATCCTCGACCGCGCGGCCGAGCGCCTTTCTCGTCTCGGCGGAAAGCTGGTCGGCCGTTTCGGGCACCACCGCCGACAGCGCCTCCCGCGCCCGCATCGCCGCCTGCGATGCCGCCTCGCGGATCTGGACCATGGCCTGGACCAAGGCCGGGCCGGTTTCGGACTGCAGCCGCGAAGCGTCCTGCTCGGCCGAGGCGATCGCTGCCGCCAGCTCGCCGAGGCGCCGCTCGGCCCCGCCCACGCCCTGGTCGATGGTGGAGAGCAGGGCATCAAGCCGCTCCTGCTGGCCGGACAGGCCCGCCGTTCCGGCCTCAAGCCGACTGCCGGCCTCGGCAGCCGCTTCGCGCATCTGCTCGACCTCAGGCCGGGCGGCCTGCACCGCCGCCAGCAATCGCTCAGCGCCGCCTTCGGCCGAGCCGAGGGCGCCGGTCAGCTGTTCGCCGAATTCCTGATGGAGCGCCGCAACCGAGTGGCGGAGCTGCTCGGTTCGTCCGGCAAGGTCCTCCAGAGTCCCGCCGCTCGCCGCCTGCTGGCTGGCGAGCATGTCCAGCTCGCGGCGCACCCGGTCGATCGCGGTCGCCACCGCCTGGGCGCGAAGGTCTCCCTCCGCGGCAAGGTCCACGAAGCGCTGGTCGACCTCGGCCAGCTGCTGCTCCAGCCCACCGATCATTGCCGTCACCGCCCGGTCCTGCTCGGCAACCCGCGCCGACATGCCGTCGAGAAGCTGAGAGGCGGACCCCAGCCGCGTGCCGAGCTGACTCGCCGCTTCCTGGCCGGCAAGGCCGATCGCCGCTGCACTCTGGTCGACGAGGGCGCGAACTGCGGCCGCCTGCTCGTCGATTCCGCTGCGGACCTGGTTCAGCGCGTCGCCGGTACGGGCCAGGAGCGCGTCCACCTCGGCCGAGGCGCTGCCGCCGGCATCGCCGACCCGGGCCGCCGCCGCCGCTCCCGCACTCTCGATCTGGGTAAGATGGGCGACCAGCCGCTGCGCCGCGCCGCTTACATTGTCCTCGGCCTCGCGCGCCCGGCCGCTGACCGCGGCAAGCTGGGCTTCGAGCGCCGCCGCCTGCGCACTCGCCTCGCGGCCAGAGACGCGCAGTTCCTCGGCCATCGCCTTGCTGCTTGCCTCGGCACGCGGAAGATCCTCGAGCAGCACACCGATGTCCGTCCGCGCGCTCTCGGCCGCCCGGTCGAGCGCCGCGGCATGGCGGCTCAACGTCTCGCTGCCTGCCGTCAGGTCACGGGTCACGCCGCCCAGCCGGTGGCTCGCCTCATCGCCCAGCCGCATCAGCCGCTCGGCATGGCCGGACAGGGCCGCCTGCTCCTCGTCCAGCCGCTGGCGCAGGACGCCGAGCAGCTGCTCCAGGCTGCGCGCTTCCGAGCGCATCAGCTGCACCGACCGGGTGAAGCGCTCGGCTTCCTTGCGGCGGGTCCGCCCGAAGATCAGCCAGGTGAGGCCGAGCAGCATCAGGGGTGCGGCGGCGGTCGCCAGCCATTGCGCCAGCTGCGGCGCGTTCACCGCCTCGCCGATCGCGCGGCCGGCGCTCCAGCCGGCAAAACCGATCCAGGCCAGCGCCAGGATCGCCAGCGTCCAGCCGAGCACCCGCCGGCCGTCGGCGCCTTGCTCGACCGGCGCTTCTTCCAGCACCCAGTCTGCGAAATTGTCGGGTGCTTCCTGATATGCGTCGACCGGTGCAGCCTCCGTCAGTTCGAGCGGTTCAACCGGCGTACCGGTGGCGGAACGGGGCAGGGGCGAGCTCATGACCGCCATGTTTACCACCTTTGCACGTCCAAGGAAGCGTGCAACAGGGAGGCAGGGAAGGGTGGGGATGGCGCTCGGCGCATTGATTGCAGCGATTGGCGAAGATGACGAAGGCGGGCTCCACGCGCTGGCGCCGCTCGCCGGTCGTACGCTCATCGAATATCAGGCGCGCTGCGCCGCGGCCGTCGGCGCCGCGCCGATCGTCGTGCTGGTCGAACGCGTGCCGCCCGCGCTGCAGACCGCCTTCGAGCGGCTTCGAACCGAAGGCATCGGCGTCGTGCCGGTCAGCGATGCGATGGAAGCCGCCGCCCGCTTCGACCCTGATCTCGCGGTTCTGCAGCTGGCCGATGGGGTCGCGCCGGCACCGGCCCTGCTCGCCGACCTTGCCGAAGAGCCTGCCCGCACCATCCTCACCGTCCCCGACGACGAGAGCCACGAGGGCTTTGAGCGGATCGACGACCGGAATCGCTGGGCGGGAATCTCGGTGGTCGACAGCGCCCTCCTGAAGGACACGGCGCGGATGCTCGGCGACTGGGACCTGCAGTCGACCTTGCTTCGCCGCGCCGTCCAGTCGGGCGCACGGCTGCTTCCCGCCACCGAAGGCCTGTCGCCCTTCCTTGCTGGCAACAACGTCAGCGCCGACGCCTTCGACCGACACCTGCTCGACAGCAGTCGCCAGCGCCGCCGCGATTGGCCGAGCCGCTTCATCCTGCCGCCGCTCGAGGATGTCCTCACCCGCCAGCTGATGGGTGCCCCGGTGAAGCCCGGCTGGCTGCCCTGGGCGGCGCTGGTAATGGTGCTTGCCGCGGCCCTTCTGTTTACCCGTGGAAGTGCGACCTGGGCGATGGGCCTGCTGGTCGCCGCGAGCCCGCTCGACCGCCTCGCCGAGCGGCTTGCGACGGTCCGCCTCCGCCCGCTTTCGCGCCATGCTTTATCCCTCCGCTTGCTCGCCCCGGCTCATGCGCTGGCGCTCACCGGCCTGGCCTGGTTCGAGACCCGTCACGGGGGCGGCTGGGGTGCCCTCGTCGCCGCCGGCGCCACCGTCGCCTTTGCCGAAGCCAAGCGCGTCGAGCGCAGGGGGCGCGAACTCGGTCCCGACCTCTGGCTCTTCAGCCCGCGCAGCGCCGTCTTCGCCGCCATTCCGTTCGCGGCGTTTGGCGCGTGGAGCCTGCTGATCGTCTTCCTCGCCCTCTACGCCACCGCCAGCTTCTTCATCGTCCAGTCGCTTGTGCACGGCCCGGACCGCGATTGACGCGCCGTTAACGCGTAATTTGCTAACAGGGTCGGCAGATGCCCGACGAGTGGCCCATCGCCGCGCCTCCCCAAGAGGAGCGCCAAGAACGATCCTCGACCGCTTACCCAGCGGGCGGGGAACGGCGGCTTGCGGCCGTCGTCCAGGACTTCTTCCTTGCCGACGAGGCGCGGCTGACCGAGCAGGGACGGGCGCTGATGAGCGCCATGCTCCACCACCTGGTCGAAAGCATTGCAGTCGAGCTTCGCGCCCGTCTCGAACCGGAGATGGCAGCGGGCTGCGCCGCCGACGCACCGGAACTCATCGCCGATCTCGGCCGTGCCGGCCTGATCCAGGACGAGACGCTGGTCGGGCTCCTGCTGCGCCGGGCCGACGTCCAGCGCCTCGCGCAGGGCGGACGCGGCGGCCGGACCCTGCTCCAGCGCTGGACCGCCGATCCCGACGGTGACATCGCCGGGGCGGCCATGGCATTGGTCACGGCACGAGGGCGCAGCCGCGACCGCTTTGGCCGCACTACGCTCGACCTCGTCGACCTGCCCGCGCCGCTCGCCCACGGCCTTGTTCTCGCCATCGCCGCCGCGCTCGGCACGCGCAGCGGCAAGGAAAGCGATTCCGCCCTTGCAGGAGCCGCCGCCGATCTCGTCCGGAGCCAGCGCGAGGAGCGCCGGCTGGAGGAACTGGAAACGGCTCTGGCCGAAGCCCTCGGACCCGACCGCCGCCGCTCGCCGGGCCTGCTCGTCACGCTTGCCGACGAAGGGGATTCGTCGCTGCTCGCCGCCATCCTCGCCACCGAAGCCGGCATTCCCGCCGAGGAGGCTTGGTCGGCACTGCTGGGCGGCGGCGAGCGGGTGGCGCTGCTGCTTCGACTTGCCGACGTGACCCGGCCCGAAGCAGGTGCACTGCTCGCCGCCTCGGGGCCGGCGCTCGGGCTCGGCGATCCGGTGCTGGCGATCGAGACTTTCGACTCTCTTTCGGCCGCCGCGGTCGAGGACGCACGCAGTGATTACCGGCTCCCGCCAGGCTATCGCCGCGCTGCGAGGAGGCTCCGGCGCCATGGCTAGCCTTCCCGCTCAGCCGCCGATCGCTGCGCGCGTCGATCGCGACGGCCGTCTGGTCGCCGCAGACGCGCCCTTGCTTGCCCTCCAGCAGGAGGCCGGAGGAAGGCTCGGAAGCAAGCTCGCGGTGCCGCAGCTCGCCGGACTCGCCCGCCTCGCCGCCCGGCTTGGCGTCGCCATCACCCGCCCGGTCACCGCCGCAAGCGAGGAGGAGGATCTCGACCTCGTCGTCCGCGCCGAGCCGGATGCGGACGGTGTCGCCCTGTCGGTCGAACGCTGGACCGCCCGCCTGCCGGTGCGCTCGCGCTGGTCGGGTGCGGGTGCGCCCGTGCAGGAAGAGGAGCGCGCAGCCGAGGAAGATGTCGTCACCGACTCCTCCCTTCGCATCGTCAGCCTCAGCCCTGGCCTTGCCCGTCGCCTTGGCAAAATGGCGGACGACCTCGTCGGCCAGCCGCTCGCCCGCGCCTTCCGCCCGGTCGAAGATGCCGCCGGCAACCTCCCGCTTCTGGAGGCGCTCGCCGGACGCACTCACTTCTCCGCCCAGCCAGCCGAGCTTCGCGCCGGCGAAGGGGCAGTGTTGCTCGACGGGCAGCCGCGCCTCGAGGACGGCCGCTTCCTCGGCTACGTCGTCCGGGTCCGGAGGGATTCGTCGACAGGCACTACGCCCGCCCTCGTGCCCATGCCGCCGCTCGACGATCTGCTGCGCGAGCCGCTCGCCTCGATCATCGGTCAGGCGCAGGAGATTGCTGGGCGCAGCCAGGGTCCGCTCAAGACCGATTATGCGGGCTATGGCGCGGACATCGCTGCCGCCGCCCGCCACCTCCTCGACCTTCTGACCGATCTCGGCGCCGACGGCGATGAGCCGGGCAGCCCAGCGATGGGCGAACTGGTCGACCTAGCCGAACTGGTCCTCGACGCGGCCGGTCTCGTGCAGGCGCAGGCCGCCGCACGCGGAGTCATGCTCGACGTTGGCGGCGAGGGCCGAGCGCCCGCCCGCGGCCAGCCCCGCGCCATCACCCAGATCCTCGTCAACCTGATCGGCAATGCCGTCCGCTTCTCGCCCGAGGGCGGCACGGTCGCCATCAACCTCGGGAACGGCACGGCTGCCAGCGTCACGGTGACGGACCAGGGCCCGGGAGTGGCGCCCGGCGACCGCGTCCGCATCTTCGAGAAGTTCGAGCAGGGCGCCTCGGCCGAGGGCGGATCGGGCCTCGGCCTCGCCATTTCGCGCCGTCTCGCGCGGGAGATGGGCGGAGAGGTGGCGCTGCTCGACGGCGGCGCCGGGGCCAGTTTTCGCCTGACCCTGCCCTCCGCGTGATCCCTCCTCCTAGCGGTTCGGGACGGGCACGTAGTCCCGCTGCGTCGCGCCGGTGTAGAGCTGGCGCGGACGGCCGATCTTCTGCTCGGGATCGGCGATCATCTCGTTCCACTGCGCGACCCAGCCGACAGTGCGGGCGAGGGCGAACAGGGCGGTGAACATCTCGGTCGGGAAGCCGATCGCGTTGAGGATCACGCCCGAATAGAAGTCGACGTTCGGGTAGAGCTTCTTCTCGACGAAATAGCTGTCGCTGAGTGCGATCCGCTCCAGCTCCTTGGCGACGTCGAGGACCGGATCGGAGATGTTGAGCTCGCGCAGCACCTCGTCGGCGGTCTCCTTCATCACTTTCGCGCGGGGATCGAAGTTCTTGTAGACGCGGTGGCCGAAGCCCATCAGCCGGAAGGGATCGTCCTTGTCCTTGGCGCGGGCGATGTAGGCGGGGATGTTCTCGACCCGGCCGATCTCGCGCAGCATGTTGAGCGCGGCCTCGTTGGCCCCGCCGTGCGCCGGGCCCCACAGGCAGGCGATGCCGGCCGCGATGCAGGCGAAGGGATTGGCGCCCGACGAGCCCGCCAGGCGGACGGTCGAGGTCGAGGCGTTCTGCTCATGGTCGGCGTGGAGGATGAAGATCCGGTCCATCGCCTTCTCGACAATCGGATTGACCACATATTCCTCGGCCGGGACGCCGAAGGTCATGCGCAGGAAATTGCCAGTGTAGGACAGCGAATTGTCCGGATACAGGAACGGCTGGCCAATGCTGTACTTGTAGGCCATCGCCGCGATGGTCGGCATCTTGGCGATCAGGCGGTGCGAGGCGATCTCGCGCTGCTTGGGGTCGGTGATGTCGGTGCTGTCGTGGTAGAAGGACGACAGGGCGCCGACCACGCCGCACATGATCGCCATCGGGTGCGCGTCGCGGCGGAACCCGCGGAAGAACATCGCCAGCTGCTCGTGCAGCATGGTGTGGCGGCTGATGGTGTAGGTGAAGCGGTCGAGCTCGTCCTTGCTCGGCAGTTCGCCGTGCAGCAGCAGCGAGGCGACTTCCATGAAGGTCGATTTCTCGGCCAGCTGGTCGATCGGATAGCCGCGGTGAAGCAGGATCCCGGCCTCGCCGTCGATGTAGGTGATGGCGCTGCGGCAGCTGGCGGTCGAGGTGAAGCCCGGATCGTAGGTGAAGACGTCGGCCTGCCCGTAAAGCTTGCGGATGTCGACGACATCCGGCCCCACGCTGCCGCTCAGCACCGGCAGGTCGAGACTCTTCTCGCCCAGCTTCAGATTGGCATTCGACATCTCAGGCAGCTCCGTTTTCGGTTGTTGCGTTGGTCATCTGGTCGGCGATCCGGGCAAGGCTTTCGTCCTGCCCGAGCAGCACCAGCACGTCAAAGATACCGGGACTGGTCGCCCGGCCGGTCAGCGCCGCGCGCAGCGGCTGGGCAAGCTTGCCGAGCTTCAACCCTTCCGCTTCGGCAAGCGCCTTGACCGCGCCTTCCGTTCCATCGTGGGTCCAGTCGGCGACACTGGCCAGGGTCTCGTGAAGGCGTCCGAGGAGGGCGCGCGCGTCGCCGTCGAGCAGGCTCGCCGCCTTCTCGTCCAGCGCCAGCGGCCGCTTCACGAACAGGAAGTCGGCGTTGGCGCTCAGCTCGTTCAGGTCCTTCGCCCGCGCCTTCAGCTCGGGCATCGCCTGCTCGAGCAGCGCCAGCTCCTCCGCCTCCAGCCCGCCGCGCCGAGCGGCCACGAGCACGGCCAGCCGGCTGTCCTCGGCATGGCGGATGTAATGGCCGTTGAGGTTCTCCAGCTTCTTCAGGTCGAAGCGGCTTGGGCTCTTGCCGACATGGTCCATGTCGAACCACTCGACCGCCTGTTCGCGGCTGATGATCTCGTCGTCGCCATGGCCCCAGCCGAGCCGGAGAAGATAGTTGGACAGGGCTTCCGGCAGGATCCCCATCTCGTCGCGATAGGCGTCAACCCCGAGCGCCCCGTGGCGCTTGGACAGCTTCGCGCCGTCCGAGCCGTGGATCAGTGGAATGTGACCATAGGTCGGCTCTGGCCAGCCCATCGCCTTGATGATCGCCAGCTGGCGGAAGGCATTGTTGAGATGGTCGTCGCCGCGGATGACGTGGGTGACGCCCATGTCATGATCGTCGACCACCACCGCCAGCATGTAGGTGGGCGTCCCGTCGGAGCGGAGCAGGACGAAGTCGTCCAGCTCCTCGTTGCGGACCACCACCCGGCCCTGGACCATGTCTTCGATCACCGTCTCGCCTTCGCGCGGCGCCTTGATGCGGACCACGTAGGGCGCGTCCGGCGCCGGCGCGTCGGCGCACTCGCGCCGTTCGCTGGTGACCCGGAAGGGCTTCTTCTGCGCCTGCGCCTCCTCGCGGCGGCGAGCCAGCTCCTCGGGCGTCAGGTAGCAGCGATAGGCGGCGCCGCGCTCGATCAGCTGATGCGCGACTTCGGCATGGCGCGCTTCATACTGGGTCTGGAAATGGGGCTCCCCGTCGCCGGCGATGTCGAGCCAGCCGAGGCCGTCGAGAATCGCCTCGATCGCTTCGGGGGTCGAGCGCGCCCGGTCCGTGTCCTCGATGCGCAGCAGATACTTGCCGCCGTGGTGACGGGCGAACAGCCAGTTGAACAGGGCCGTGCGCGCGCCGCCGATATGGAGATAGCCGGTCGGGCTGGGCGCGAAGCGGGTGACGATGTTGCTTGCGCTCAAGCGCGCTTTCCTCTTTCACTGTTCCCGCCGGATCGTGCCACCCGAAGGGAGGCAGCATGCAGGTCGCCGCTTCCCCGGCTGACGCACCGGCGTTCACGCACTGGCAAGCCAGCGCGTTCTTCGCAAGTGCGGAAAAACGCCTTGAGGCCGAACGTTCCCAGCTTGCGCCCTGGTCGGTCGTCGCCTTCGGCCTCGGCATTGCCCTCTGGCTGGTGCTCGCCGATCCTTCCCGATGGCTCGCCCTGCTGCTCGGCGCAGGCGGCGCGCTGGTCGCGGGATTGGTGCTTGGGGGCCGAACCGGCCGGGCTCTTGCCACCGCGGCGGTCGCGCTTGCCCTCGGTCTGTCGTTGATCTGGTGGCGGAGCGACCGGGTCGCGGCACCGAGACTCGACTCGCCGCGCATCGTCGCCTTCGAGGGCGAAGTGCTGAAGGCCGAGCGGCTTGTCGCCCGCGACAGCCTCCGACTGCTGATCGCGCCCGCCGACGCCGCGATCCCGCCCAGAGTGCGGGTCTCGATCCCGCTCGCCGACGCCGACCGGCTCGGGCCGCGGATAGGGGGCGGCGCCAAGGTCCGCCTTCGTGCCCGCCTCGCGCCGCCCATGCCCATGGCCTTGCCAGGCACCCACGATTTCTCCCGCGATGCCTGGTTCATGGGTCTCGGCGCCACCGGCAAGGCGCTGGGTCAGATCACCATCCTTCGCCCGGCGCACGAGACCGGCCTCGACGCCTTCCGCCGCCGCCTCGACGGCCACATCCGCGCACGGCTGCCGGGCGGTGAGGGGGGCATCGCCACCGCCCTCGTCACGGGCGACCAGGGTTCGGTCAGCGAGGCCGATGCCGACGCCATGCGCCGATCCGGCCTGGCCCACCTGCTCTCGGTCAGCGGGCTTCATATCGCCGCGGTGGTCGGCTTCTTCTACTTCCTTGTCCTGCGCCTATTCGCCCTCGTGCCGGCGCTGGCGCTGCGCTGGAACCTGGTCGCGCTCGGCTTTGCCGCCGGCGCCCTCGCCGGCGTCGCTTACACGATCCTCACCGGGCTACAGGTGCCCACGGTGCGAAGCTGCATCGCCGCGCTGCTGGTCCTCGCCGGCACCCTCCTCGGCCGCGAAGCACTCAGCATCCGCCTGATCGCCACGGGTGCGCTCGCCGTACTGGTCGTTCGCCCCGAAGCCATCGCCGGGGCCAGCTTCCAGCTCAGCTTCGCCGCCGTCACGGCGCTCGTCACCCTCTATCAATGGCCGGCGTTCAAGCGCTGGTTCGAGCGACGCGAGGAAGGCCGCGTCCGTGCCAGCGGCCGGGTCTTCGGCGCCATGATCGCAACCGGCCTCGCGGTGGAAATCGCGCTCATGCCCTTCGCCCTCTACCATTTCCATCGCTCCGGCCTCTACGGGGTGGCCGCAAATCTCGTCGCCATTCCGCTCACCACCTTCGTCATCATGCCCCTCGAGGCGGCCGCCCTGCTGCTCGATTCGGTCGGTCTTGGCGGCCCCTTGTGGAGCCTGACCGGCTGGAGCATCGGCCTCCTGCTCGGGCTCGCCCACACCACCGCCAACGCAAGCGGGGCGGTGGTCATCCTCCCCGCCATGCCGCGCGCCGCCTTCGCGCTGATCGTCGCCGGCGGGCTGTGGCTCTGCCTGTGGATACGGCCCTGGCGCCGCTGGGGGCTGGCGCCGATCGCTGCCGGCATCCTCCTCACCCTCGCCGAGCCGCTCCCGACCCTGCTGGTCACCGGCGACGGCAAGCATCTCGCCGTGATCGACGAGCGTGGCACCCCCTGGTTGCTGCGGGACCGGGCCGGCGACTTCGTGCGCGACATGATGGCGGAAAATGCCGGGTTCGACGGCGATCCGCCGCCGCTCGCCGCCTACCCACGCGCCCGCTGCAGCGCGGACGCCTGCGTCGCCGATCTCGGCACGTCGGGCCGCACGTTGCTTGCGCTTCGCTCGACCCAGCGCCTCGACTGGGTCGAACTCACCCGCGCCTGCGCCGCTGCCGACATCGTCGTCGCCGATCGCCGCCTGCCGCGCGGCTGCAGGGCGCGCTGGCTGACCCTCGACGCACCCCGTCTGCGCGCCAGCGGCGGTCTGGTCGTCCATGCGGAAGAGGGCAGGGTGGCCAGCGTCGCGGACCGGCTGAAGCGCCTGCCCTGGGCGAGGCCCTAGGCCGTCACCCAGACCGCCAGCTCGTTGCCGCCAGGATCGATGAAGTGGAATCGGCGTCCGCCCGGAAAGGCGAAGATCGGCTTGGCGATATGCCCGCCGGCCTTCACCACCGCATCGAAGGCGGCCTCGATGTCGTCGACCCTGATGACCGGGAGTGGCGCCGACAGCGCCTCCTCGCGATCGCCCTGCAAGCCGACCGAGACCGCATCGCCCTCATGGGCGCTATAGTCCGGGCCATAATCGGCGAAGGTCCAATCGAATGCCTTGCTGTAAAAGGCCCGCGTCAGCTCATGCGCGCTCGCGCTCGGAAGTTCGACGTAATCGATTTTGCCCTTGCTCACAGTCCCGGTACTCCGTTCGAAATCCACCAGGTCACGCCCATCGCGAGGGCGAGGCAGAGGATCAGCCGCACCGGCCCTGCCGCGACCATGCCCGGCGTGCCCGCCGCATTCTCGCTGCTCCGTCCCGTGACCATTGCCCGCACGAGGCGCTTGCCCTTCCAGCGATAGAAGAGGATCGCGGCGACATGAAGCGCGATCAGCGCCAGCAGCCCATTGAACAGCAGTTCGTGCACCTCATGCGCCCATTCGGCCGTATCGAAGCTCACCAGCCGGTTCAGCGGACCGGTCACCACCCCATATTCGTCGCTTAGCGGCAGCCCGAGCGACACCTGCAGGCTTAGCAGGGCGAGCAGCGCGACGACACTCAGCGCGCCCAGCGGCGTGTGGCCGATCCCGCGCCAGCTATCGGAGTCGCGCAGATAGTCCCGAACCTTGCGCGGTCCCGTCACGAATGAGCGGAAGCGCGCGGTCGAACTGCCGAAGAAGCCCCACAGGATGCGGAAGACCAGCAGGAACAGCACCATGAGCCCGCTCCTCACGTGCCACTCGATCTCCTCATTTTCCGCCGACCACCAGGAAAAGGCGATCAGCAGGACGAGGCTCCAGTGGACGATCCGCACCGGCAGGTCCCACACCGGGACCGCCAAGGCCGCTTCCGCGACCTTGGTTTCCGTCTGCTGCTCCGGCTCAGTCATCCTTCTGGCGGAAGCGGTCGTGGCAGCTGCCGCAGGTCTTGCCGAGATTGGCGTGTGCTTCCTTGATCTGCGCGAGGTCACCGGTCATCGCGGCTGCCCGGAACGCCCTCGCCGCCTCGTTGAACCTGGTCATTCCCTGGTCGAATTCGGCGCGCTGCTGCCAGATCTCGGCCCTTGCGCCGGTCTTGCCCACGTCGGGACCGGTACCGGCCGGGAACCAGCCGATCGCCTGGGGTGCGAGCGTGGCGATCTGGTCGGCCGGGGCCTTCACCGCCGCCGGGTCGCCCTTGTCGATCGCCTGCTTGGCCGCGCGCATGGCCTTGCCGATCTCCTCATAGCCATCGTGCCGCTCCTTCATCTTGGCGAGGGCGGCTTCCTTCTCGAGCGGCGTGTCCGCGGCATTCAGCACCGCATTTTCGACGGTGGCACTGGCCTCCGCACCGCTCGCATTGGCTTCGTTGAGGATCTGACTGGTATACTCTCCGCCTGGATTGCAGCCGGCGAGCGAGAAGGCGGCGGCGGCGAGGAGGAGAAGGCGCATCGGGCAGTGGCTCCTTTCGGGTTCGCGTCGGAAGGCGATTGCGCCAGCTTAGTTGCTTGTCTCCGGCGGCGTCCAGCTGTCGTCGATCATCTTGATGATGGCCGAGAAGTCCTTGCCGCCACCGCCGCGGGCCACGAAGCGCTGGTAGAGTTCCTCCGCTTCGCCGCCCATCGGTGTATAGGCGCCAGCCGCCTGCGCCGCTTCCATGGCGAGCTTGAGATCCTTCAGCATCAGCTGCGCCGCGAAGCCGCCCTCATAATCTCGGTCGGCCGGGGTCTCGGGACCCACAGCCGGCACCGGGCAGTAGGAGGTCATCGACCAGCTCTGGCCCGACGCCCTGCTCGAAATGTCGAAGAAGACCTGCGGATCGAGCCCGAGCTTCTGCGCCAGCACGAACGCCTCGCAGGTGCCCGCCATGGTGACGCCCAGCAGCATGTTGTTGACGATCTTCGCCGCCTGACCAGACCCGCTGCCGCCGGCATGGATCACAGCCTTGCCCATCTTCTCGAGGATCGGCCACGCCCGCTCGAAGCCTTCTGCCGTTCCACCGACCATGAAGGTCAGCGTTCCGCCCTCGGCCGCCGCGATCCCGCCGGACACCGGCGCATCGACCATCTCGTAGCCGGCGGCGCGGGCTTCTTCTTCGACCGTGCGCGCGGTGGCTACGTCGATGGTCGAGCAGTCGAGCAGGATGGCGCTGGTTGGCGCCTTGCCGAACACCGACGAACGATAGACGTCCGCCACATGCTTGCCCGCGGGCAGCATCGTCACCACCGCTTCGGCACCCTCGACCGCCGCCGCCGCGTCGGCCGCCTCGCTGCACCCGCGCTCCACGGCCTTGGCGAGCGCCGCTTCGCTGAGGTCGAATGCCCGCACCTCATGCCCGGCCTTGGCCAGGTTCGCAGCCATCCCGCCGCCCATGTTGCCGAGCCCGATGAATGCGATCTTCGCCATGCCTACGCTCCTACTTGCCCGTCCACTTGCCAGGTCTCTTTTCGACAAAAGCCGCCATGCCTTCCTTCTGGTCCTCGGTCCCGAACAGGCCATGGAACAGTCGCCGTTCGAAGCGCACGCCCTGCGCCAGCGGCAGCTCGAAAGCGGCGTTGACCATCTCCTTGGCCGCGATCGCCGCGAGCGGGGGCATGGCGGCGATCTCCGCTGCCACCTTCAGCGCTTCATCGACCAGAGTGGCGGCGGGCACGACGCGGGCGACGAGCCCGGCTTTTTCGGCTTCTTCCGCACCCATCATGCGGCCGGTCAGGCACATCTCCATCGCCTTCGCCTTGCCGACCGCATGGGCCAGTCGCTGCGATCCGCCCATGCCGGGAGTCACCGCCAGCTTGATCTCCGGCTGGCCGAACTTCGCATTGTCGCCGGCGATGATGAAGTCGGCCATCATCGCCACCTCGCAGCCGCCACCGAGCGCGAAGCCGCTGACCGCCGCGATCCACGGCTTGCGCGTCTCCGTCACCCGCTCCCAACCGGCGAAGAAGTTGGACGAATACATGTCCGCGAAGCCTTGCGACTGCATCTCCTTGATGTCGGCACCCGCCGCGAATGCCTTCTCGCTGCCCGTCAGCACGAGGCAGCGCTGGCTGTCGTCGGCATCATAGGCGGCGAACGCCTCGATCAGCTCGGCCAGCACCTGGCTGTTCAACGCGTTCAACGCCTGCGGGCGGTTCAGGCGGACGAGCGTCACGGCATCGTGCCGCTCGACAAGGATGGTGGCGGTATCGGTCATTCTGTCTCCGGAAATGGCGTCCAGGCCTCTTCGGGCGGAAGGTCGACGAACAACTGGTCGACGGTGTCGTCCAGCACCGCTTCGGGTGCCGCCGGCTTCCAGTCCGGGCTGTTGTCCTTGTCGATCAGCAGGGCGCGTACGCCCTCCACGAAGTCGTGCGTCTGCACCACCCGGCAGGCGAGGGCATATTCGGCCCTCATCTCGTCGGCGAAGCTTTCGCGCGCGGCGCCGTCCTTCAGCAACCGCAGCGACACCTTGCACGACAGCGGACTTTTGGTCCGAAGCGTGCCGAGTTCGGTGGTCGCCCACTCGCCGCCGTCGGCCTCCAGCGCGTCGATCACTTCCTCGAGCGTATCGCCGGCGAACAGCTTGGCGATGGACCCGAGATTCTGCTCGATCCGCGCCGGTGGAGTTGTGCCCGCGAAGGCGCCGGCCGCGCCGGCCGCGCGGGCCGGTGCCGCCTTCAGCCGCTCGACCAGCTCGGGCAGGGCCGCCTGCGGTACATAATGGGTAGCAAGGCCGAGGTAGCGGCACTCCGCTCCGTCGAGCCGCGCCCCGGTCAGCGCCATGAACTGGCCGACGCGACCGGGCAGGCGGGAAAGGTACCACCCACCGCCGACGTCCGGAAACAGGCCGATGCCCGTCTCTGGCATGGCAAGGCGCGTCGCCTCGGTCGCGACCCGCACCTGGCAGGGGAGGGCGATCCCGACCCCGCCGCCCATGGTGATGCCGTCCATCAGCGCGATGGTCGGCTTGGGGTAGGTGAAGAGCAGGTGGTTGAGCCGATATTCCTCGAAGAAGAAGTCGGCGGCTTCCTTGCCGTCGCCGGCACCGGACCGGGCCAGCGCCACCACGTCGCCGCCGGCACAGAAGCCGCGCCCTTCGGCATGGTCGATCAGCACCGCCTCGACCGCCGGGTCCTTCGCCCAGGCGAGCAGGGCCTCGCTCATCGCCGCGCACATGTCGCGGGTCAGCGCATGAATGGCCCTTGGCCGGTTCAGCCGGATCCGGCCGAGCGGACCATCGGTGAAGAGAAGGACGTCGTCGGTCACTGTCGCAGCATTTCGCGCGCGGTGATCATGCGCATGATCTGGTTGGTCCCTTCGAGGATCGAATGGACCCGAAGGTCGCGCCAGAAGCGCTCGATCGGATAGTCCATGAGATAGCCATAGCCGCCATGGAGCTGCAACGCGCGATCGGCCACGGCGGAGCCGGTGTCGGTCGCAAGCCTCTTGGCCATGGCCGCGAAGCGGGTCTTGTCGGGCGCATTGTCGGTGACCTTGGCCGCCGCGAGGTAGAGGAGGGCGCGTGCCGCCTCGAGCTCGGTCGCCATGTCGGCCAGCATGAACTGGGTGTTCTGATAGTCGGCGATTGGCTGGCCGAACTGCTTGCGCTCCCTGGTATAAGTGACCGCCTCGTCGAGGCAGCGCTGCGCCCCGCCCAAGGAGCAGGCGCCGATATTGAGCCGCCCGCCGTCCAATCCCATCATCGCGATGCGGAAGCCCTCGCCCTCGCCGCCGACGCGGTTCTCGACCGGCACACGAACCTCGTCGAAATTGACCTGCGCGGTCGGTTGCGAGTGCCAGCCGAGCTTGCGCTCCTGCGCGCCGAAACTGACGCCGGGCATGTCCTTCTCGATCACCAGCGCCGAAATGCCCTTGGGCCCTTCCTCGCCGGTGCGGACCATGGTGACGTAGATCTCGTTTTCGCCGCCGCCCGAGATGAAGGCCTTGGAGCCCGACACCACATAATGGTCGCCGTCGCGCACCGCCCTGGTCTTCAGCGCCGCCGCGTCCGACCCGCTCGACGGCTCGGTCAGGCAGTAGGAGCCGAGGCGCTCCATCGGGATCATGCTCGGCAGATACTTGGCCTTGACCGCATCCGATCCGAAGCGGTCGATCATCCACGCGGCCATGTTGTGGATCGAGATGAACGCGCTGGTCGAGGGGCAGCCATAGCTCATCGCCTCGAAGATCAGCGCCGACTCGAGGCGGCCGAGCCCGATCCCGCCGCTTTCCTCGGACACGTAGATGGCGCCGAAGCCGAGCTCGGCAGCCTTTTTCACGGTCTCGCGCGGGAAGATATGCTTCTCGTCCCACTCGGCGGCACTGGGGGTGATCTCGGCGGCGGTGAACTGCCGCGCCAGATCCTGGATCTGGCGCTGGTCGTCGGTCAGGTCAAATTGGGACATGGGGGGCGACTAGCGCCTAGCGGCAGGACTTTCCAGCACCTTGGACCTTAGGCCGGGCAGCGGCTGTAGGTGAGGTCGACCGGACCTTCCTCGCTGCCTTCTTCCATTCGCCGCAACTTGTCGCCGCTGCGCTCGAAGGTGATCGTCCGCTCCCAATTCTGCCCCTCGCCTGTGAAGGCATAGGTTGCAACGAAGCCGTCGACCGGCTGCCGCTCGGCAATGTCGGCGAGCATGCCGCGGCTTTCGTAGAAGACCAGCCGTCGCTCTTCGATGGTCAGCAGACCCTTGGCCGCGGCACCGCCGTTGCAGTCGGCGGCGACGAGACCCCAGCGGCCCTGCATCTCCGCGGGAATGCCGTTGAGCCTTGCCGGAGCGGCGGTGTTGGAAGGTACGGACTCCACGCCTTCGTCGATGTCGGCCGGGATCGGACCCCTCTCGGCGCCCCGCGCTACCGGATTGCCGACCCGGCCGGTCGGACCGCCACCGACTCCGGCACCTTCGGCGATGGCCTCACCCGTCTCCGCCTTGTCGGAAGCCGGGGTACAGGCGAGGAGGGGAAGGGCGGCAAGCAGCGGGAAGAGGTTACGCAACATCCCCGACCAACGCCTCGGCTTCCAACTCGACCCGCCATTCGTCGCGAAGAAGCGACTTCACCACGACCATCGTCGCGGCCGGCCTCGCCTCGGCGAAGATCTCGCCATGAACCGCCCCAATGGCGTCGGCATCGGCGGGATCGACGATGTACATGCGGGTCCGCACCACGTCGGCCGCCGACCCGCCCAGCTCCTCGAGGGCCTCAAGGATGATCGCGAAGCAGCGCCGCGCCTGGGCTGCCGCATCGCCCGGGGTCGATGAACCATCTTCTTCGACCGGCGCGGTACCGGAGACGATGATCCGCCTGCCGACCCGGATCGCGCGGGAAAAGCCATAGAGCGCTTCGTAGGGCGAACTGCCCGAGGCGCGCATGCGGCTCATTCGGCCGGCTCCTCGTGAAGCACCCGGCGCGCGAACAGGAGGTCGGCCACCTTGGGGTCCGCCCGGTCATACCAGCGCGGCG
This sequence comes from Sphingomonas sp. LHG3406-1, assembly GCF_029637485.1. Classification (GTDB taxonomy): domain Bacteria; phylum Pseudomonadota; class Alphaproteobacteria; order Sphingomonadales; family Sphingomonadaceae; genus Sphingomicrobium. The sequence continues at coordinate 2,828,757 of NZ_CP069128.1, forward strand.
CCGGCAGCCCCTTCTCCCACGCCAGCGCCTCGGTCAGCGTTCCTTGCGCACTTGGAACATCGGGCCGCAGCGTGCCGATGGGATCGCGATAGGCCTCGTCGGCGCTGACGATCGTCCAACCGGCCTTGCGCAGCCCCGCCGCGAGGTCCGCGATGTAGAGCGCCGCAAGATCGGTCTCGTGAAGCAGCAGCACCTGCACTGGCGCCCGGCCCAGCACCTTGCGCGCGAGCCGGTCATTATACTCCGCCGCCCCGACCATCGTCTCGACGTACAGCTTGCGGAGCGCCGCCATGTCCATCCGCTTGCCGGCCTTGGCCGCGGCGATGGTCAGCGCCTCCATGTTCCAATCGGCCCCGTCGGCCGTCACATAGCCGTTGCGAAGGCCCCGTGCGTCGAGCGCCGCCCGCACCGCATCCCGCTTCGCCTTGTCGGCGCGGCCCTCGTTGAGGAAGGGAAAGCGGAACCACGGACGCCGCCCCGGACGCCCCTCCAGCCACGCCTCCGCCCGGTCGATGTCGGCGACATAGTCCGCCGCCCCCGTCTCGCTCAGCGCGGGATGCGAGAAGCTGTGGTTGGCGATGACATGGCCGGCCCGCACATAGGCCGCGATCCGCCGTTCGCCGCCAGCGCCGTCCGGGGTCGAAAGATTGCCCGGATTGACGAAGAAGGCGGCTTGGCCGACCCGTCCCTTCTTCAGGCCCGCAATCAGCCGCTCGGTCCGCTCGTCCGGCGTCAGGAAGGCGCCGCGCCCGCGCGGCACGTCGTCGAACGTAAGCGCGATCCTCTTCGCCGCCTCCGCCGGGGCGGCTGCCAGCACCAGCGCAAGCAGGGCCAGCAGCAACCTCGACAGGAGACGGGAAGTGGTGCCCACGCTTAGCGCCCGCCCTCGGCCGTCGCGGCCGGCACCGCGGCGATCTCCGCCGCTCCGGGCCAGTCAAATCGGTCCATCGTCACCGCCGCGCAGCTGTAGGTCGCCCGGTTGACGATCGGCGCCTCGACCAGCTTGCCGGCCAGCTCCGGCCGAAGCCGCGCGAGCTCCGCCTGCGCCTGGGCGAGGTTGCGGGTGTAGACCATCGTCGACGTGCGCGACCCGTCGCTAAGCGTCGCGCCCATCACCGGCGTCGCATCCGCCAGATAGGCATATTCGCCCGCCTTCACGCTTATCATTGGCGCGCCAAAGCAATTGCTGCTCGCCGGCGGCATGTTGGTGCCGAGCGTGGCGCCGCCCAGCACATAGTCGCCCGCCGTCACCGGGATGATGCGCAGCTCATAGCCTGCGCGGCGGTCGCCGGCCGGGATCGACACGACATAGGTCGTAAGGTCGCCCTTCTTCTTCCAGTCGCGCGGCTGATAGTGGAGGTCGCTCTTGGCCGCATCGTAGCGATAGAGCTCGATCCGGGCGAAGCGGTCCTTCGCCGCCGGATGGTTGCGGTTGTAGGCGACCACGATCGCGCCCTGGTTCGGTGCGAGGACCGGCATGACGGCCTTCTTCGGGTCCTTGTGGATCCACAGGGTGGCCGGGCTCGCCAGCCCCGGCGCGACCTTGAGCGCGGGATCCTCGAGCGGGGTGAAGCGGTCGATCTTCTCGATCTCGCCCTGCACGTCCTGCGCGCCGACGATGGTATTGAAATAGGACTGCTTGGCCTCGTCGGTCATGGCCGCGACCTGCGCCGCCTTGTCGGCCGGAAGCTTCACCATCCGCCAGCCGCGGATCATCAGGCAGCGCTTGCGATTGTCGCGCCGGGCCTGGCCTTCGGCGATGGCCGCCGCGATCGCCGCGCCGATGCCGCCGCCGACCCCGGCCGCCAGCGGCGAGATGGACGGATTGTAGAGCGCCGGATTGTAATAGGTGGCGCTGCCGTTCGCGAGCTTGGAGCCGCGGGCGATCAGCCGGCATTCCTGCCAGTCCGCATCATATTGCGCCCGGGTCGCACCCGGCTTGTTGTAGAAGCGATTGTCCTTGAGGTCGCGCGCCGCGTCCTTGGCGATCTCCTCGGGCGTGTCGTCGTTCTGGACCTTGGGCTGCGCCATCGCCGGCGTGGCGGCCGCCAGCAGGCTCACCGCGGCCCCGAGCAGGCCCAGGCGTTCGATCTTGCTCATCTGTCTTGCTTTCCCCGTTACCCGGCCGCCCCCGGCCGGTTTCGACCCGAACAAGAGCCGAGCAAAGGCGAGTTGGTCAAGCAGATCAACGACTTTGCCCCGGCACTGAAGCACCGGGGCAACAGCCTCACCCCATGGTCGGGATGATGAACGCATTGCCGCCGTCGCCGACGCCGCCGTCGGGCCAGCGCGCGGTGACGGTCTTGACCTTGGTCCAGAACTTCACGCCTTCCATGCCGTGCTGGTTGGTGTCGCCAAAGCCCGACCGCTTCCACCCGCCGAAGGTGTGATAGGCGACCGGCACCGGGATCGGCACGTTGATGCCGACCATGCCGACGTTCACCCGCGCCGCGAACTCACGTGCCGCATGGCCATTGCGGGTGAAGATGGCGACGCCGTTGCCGTACTGATGCTCGCTCGGGAGCCGCACCGCCTCGTTGAAGTCGGCCGCGCGGACGATCTGCAGGACCGGCCCGAAGATCTCCTCCTGGTAGGAGCGGAAGTGCGGCTTCACATGGTCGAACAGGGTCGGACCGACGAAATAGCCCTTCTCGGATCCCTGGAGGCTGAACCCGCGGCCGTCGACCACCAGCTCGCCGCCCTCGTCGGCGCAGGTCTGGATCCAGTCCTCGACCCGCTTCTTGTGCGCTTCGTTGACCACCGGGCCATAATGGGCGTCGGGATCGGTCGAGACGCCGACGCGCAGCGCCTCGATCGCCGGGATCAGCTTCTCGCGCAGCGCGTCGGCGGTCTTCTCGCCGACCGGCACCACCACCGGCAGCGCCATGCAGCGCTCGCCGGCCGAACCGAAGGCCGCGCCGGTCAGGTCCGAGACGACCTGGTCGAGGTCGGCATCGGGCATGACGATGCCATGGTTCTTGGCCCCGCCGAACGCCTGCACGCGCTTTCCGTTCGCGGTGCCGCGGCTGTAGATATACTGTGCGATGTCGGATGAGCCGACGAAGCTGATCGCCTTGACGTCCGGATGGTCGAGGATGGCGTCGACCATCTCCTTGTCGCCATGGACGACGTTGAGGATGCCGTCGGGAAGGCCTGCTTCCTTCATCAGCTCCGCGAGGCGCACCGGCACGGTCGGGTCACGCTCGGAGGGCTTGAGGATGAAGGCGTTGCCGCAGGCGATGGCCACTCCGAACATCCACATCGGGATCATCGCCGGAAAGTTGAACGGGGTGATCCCGACCCCGATGCCAAGCGGCTGGCGCATCGAATAGACGTCGATCCCAGGGCCGGCGCCCTGCGTATACTCGCCCTTCAGCGCGTGCGGGATGCCGCAGGCGAACTCGATCACCTCGAGCCCGCGCTGGATGTCGCCCTTGGCGTCGGCGATGACCTTGCCATGCTCCGATGCAAGGATGCCGGCGAGCTCGTCCATGTTCTTCTCAACCAGGGCCTTGAACGCGAACATGACCCGCGCCCGCCGCTGCGGGTTGGTCGCCGCCCAGCCGGGCAGCGCCGCATTCGCCGCGTCGATCGCCTTCTGCAGGTCGCTTGCGGTGCCAAGCCGGACGGTCGCCTGCACCTCGCCTGCACTCGGGTTGAACACCTCGCCCTGGCGTTCGCCGCTGGCAAAGCTGCCGCCGCCGATGAAATGGTCGATCTGACGCATGAACCTGTCTCCTCTTGCCCCGGGCACTAGCCAAGGTGCGAGGCGGATGCCAGTCATGCCCGCGATCAGGAGACCAGCTCATGCGTCAGTTCGCGTTCCTCGGCCTTTCCGCCCTCGCCATTCCCTCCTTCGCCGCCACGCCCGAGCAGGAGATGACGGCCGCCGTCAGGCAGGTCAGCCAGGCCCGGATGAAGGCCGACGTCCAGCGCCTCGTCGCTTTCGGCACCCGTCACACCCTGTCCTCCCAGACCGACCCGAAGCGCGGTATCGGGGCGGCCGTACGCTGGGCCGAGGAGGAGCTGAAGAAGACCGGGCTCGAGGCCCTTCAGGTCTGCGACACGCTCGAAGGCCGCCGCCTCACCGGGCCCACCCGCATCTGCAACGCCGTCGCCATCCAGCGCGGGACGGAGCGGCCGAACGACGTCGTCATCATCACCGGCCACATCGACAGCCGCGTGACCGACGTCATGGACTTCACCAGGGATGCGCCCGGCGCCAACGACGATGCGTCCGGCACCTCCGCCGTGCTCGAAGCCGCGCGTGTCCTCTCGAAGCGCAAGTTCCCCGGCACCATCGTCTATGCCGCCCTCTCCGGCGAGGAGCAGGGGCTCTACGGCGGCCGGGTCATGGCCGACTATGCGAAGAAGCAGGGCTGGAACGTCGTCGCCAATTTGAACAACGACATCATCGGGAACAGCTGCGGCTCCGACGGCGTGTGCGACGGCAAGACCGTCCGTGTCTTCTCCGAAGGGCCGCGCTGGCAGGGCAGGGAGGCGATGGCGCAGCAGCTCCGCAGCCTCGGCGGCGAGAATGACGCGCCAAGCCGCAATCTCTCGCGCTTCCTTGACCGGCTCGCCGAGCGCCTGCCGGCCATCGGCCTCGAAGTCCGCCAGGTCTGGCGGCTCGATCGCTGGGGCCGGGGCGGGGACCATACCGAGTTCCTCAACGCCGGCTTTCCCGCCATCCGCTTCTCGGTCGCGGTCGAGGATTACGACCACCAGCACCAGGACCTGCGGACCGAGAATGGCAGGAAATATGGCGACACCATCGACGAGATGGACTTTCCCTATCTCGCCAGGGTCACGCGCCTCAACGTCGCGGCGCTGATGTCGCTCGCCAGCGCACCGCCGCCGCCCGAACCGACCGTCGAGGGCGCGGTGATGACCGACACCAGGGTCGAATGGCTGCCCCGCGAGGGCGCGGCAACCTACGTCGTTCGCTGGCGCCGGACCGACGCCAATCAGTGGACGCAGGAGAGCCGCCGCTTTGCTGACGTCAACGTGGCGACTGAGCGTCCGGCCAGTAACGCTGCCGATCCCAACCGCCCGCTCAATCCCGGCACGACAGGCCGACTTGCCGGTGGGATCCGCAAGTCCTCGACGTTGAAGGGCATTCGCGTTGACGACTGGGTGTTCGGCGTCTCCTCGGTCAGCAAGGATGGCTGGGAGAGCCCGGTTGCGAGTGCCGTCCCGGGCGGAGCGTTCAAGCCGTTCGTGCCGCCGGCGCCCGCAGGGCAGTAGAAGGAAGTCTGAACGCGAAGGCGCGAAGAAGAACGAAAGGCGCGAAGTGGTTCGCATCACCTTCGCGTCTTCACTTCCTCCTTCGCGCCTTCGCGCTCAAACTGCCTTCTTCGACTCTCACGGATTGCGCCGTCGCTTCGCACCCGCAATGACCACCGGGTGACCCGCGACACCGACCAGCCCGCCCGCCAGCGCCCGCTCGCGGGCATCGCGCTGCGCCTCCTCACCGCCATCCTCCTCGCCATCATGTTCGCCGGCGTGAAGCTCGCCGCCACGCGCGGCGTGCATTTCGTCGAAAGCCTGTTCTACCGCCAGATCGGCTCCGTCCTGTGCGCCACTGGCCTCGTCCTCGCCGGACCCGGCCTGCAATCGCTCCGAACGAAGCGGGTAGGGGCCCACGTCGGCCGAATGGCGCTTGGCGTCATCGCCATGGGGTTGAACTTCCTCGCCATGATCATGCTTCCGCTCGCCGACGCGACGGCGATCGGCTTCACCGTTCCCATCTTCGCCACCATCCTCGCCGCGATCCTGCTGTCCGAACGGACCGGCCCGTGGCGCTGGGGGGCGGTCATCGCGGGCTTCGCCGGCGTGCTCCTGATCGTGAAGCCGGGGGAGGGAGGGGTGCCCGCTTCGGGCGCCGCCCTTGCCCTCCTCGCCGCGGGCCTGACCGCCGCCGTGACCATCGTCATCCGCCGCCTCGGGGCCACCGAGCGCGCCTCCACCACCGTCTTCTGGTTCGCGGCCAGCAGCCTCGTGCCCCTGGGCCTCCTCATGCTCCACTTCGGCAAGGCGCATGACTTCACCACCTTCGCCATTCTCGCCGGCATGGCGCTCGCGGGCGGCCTTGCCCAATTGACCCTCACCGCAAGCCTTCGCCTCGCCCCCGTCGCACTGGTCATGCCGATGGACTATGCGAGCCTCCTCTGGGCGACCATGCTGGGCGCGCTCCTGTTCGCCGAGCTTCCCTCGCCGTCCGTCTGGGTCGGAGCCCCGGTCATCATCCTCTCCGGCCTGGTGATCGTCTGGCGGGAACATCATCTGGCCCGGCGCGCTGCCCTCGAGGCACGTGCCGAGACCACCACCTAAGGACAAGAATGCCCCGCAAGACCGCGCCCAAGGGCCTGCCGACCCCCAAGCAGATCCTCGACTTCATCCAGCAGTCGGGCCAGCCCGCCGGCAAGCGCGAGATCGCCCGAGCCTTTGGCCTCCACGGCCACGACAAGATCATGCTGAAGGCGCTCCTGAAGGACATGGCGGACGAGGGCCTGATCGACAGTGCTCCCGGCCGCGCCTTCCACAAGGCGGGCGGCATTCCGCGCGTCACCGTGCTGCGCATCGTCGCGGTCGAGGACGCCGCCATTGCCGTTCCCGACAATTGGCAGGGCGAGGGTTCGCCGCCGAAGCTCCGGGTCATCGAGAAGGGCCGACGTTCCGCCCTCGGCCTCAACGACCGCATCCTTGCCCGCACCGAGGAGCGCGGAACGGGCATGATCGCCCACCTGATGAAGAAACTGCAGCGCTCGGCCGACCTCATCCTCGGCGTCGTCCACGAGGACGAGGACGGCCGCAAATGGCTGAAGCCGGTCGACAAGCGCGAGCGCCGTCAGCTGCCCATCTCCGAGCTCGGCGACGCTGAGACCGGCGACCTCGTCCTTGCCGAGCCGACCGGCCGCCCGCCGCGCGTTTCGGCCAAGGTCGACGCGGTGCTCGGCGACCCTTTCGCCCCGCGCAGCTTCAGCCTGATCGCCATCCACAAGCACGGCCTTCCGCACGAGTTCGCCGACGAGACGATCGAGGAAGCCCGCCAGGTCTCCTCCTTGCCGCTGGGCCAGGATCGGGAGGACCTCCGCCACCTTCCCATCGTCGCCATCGACCCCGCCGACGCGCGCGACCATGACGATGCCATCTGGGCTTCCCCCCGCGAGGACGGCGGCTGGGACGCGATCGTCGCCATCGCCGACGTCAGCTTCTACGTCCGCCCCGGCAGCGCCCTCGACCGGGAGGCCCGCCGCCGCGGCAACAGCGTCTACTTCCCCGACCGCGTCGTGCCGATGCTCCCGCACGAACTGTCCTCGGACATCTGCTCGCTCAAGGAAGGCCAGGATCGCGCCGCGCTCGCCTGCCACCTCCACGTCGCCCCCGACGGCACGCTCAAGTCCTTCCGCTTCACTCGCGCCGTCATCCGAGTCGCCGCCAATATCGCCTACGAGGACGCGCAGCGCGCCATCGACGGGCAGGGCGGGGTCGAGCCCGACCTCCTCGACAGTGCACTTCGTCCGCTGTGGTCCTGCTGGTCCGCCTTGTTCGCCGCTCGCAAGCGCCGCGAACCGCTCGAGCTCGACCTTCCCGAACGTCAGGTCGTCCTCGACGAGAAGGGGCGAATCATGTCGGTCGCCCCGCGCGAGCGGCTCGACGCGCACAAGCTGGTCGAAGACTATATGATCGCCGCCAACGTCGCGGCCGCCAAGGCGCTTGAAGCGAAGAGGGCTCCGGTCATGTACCGCGTCCACGAGACGCCCGGCCGCGAGAAATTAGTGGCGCTCAAGGACTATCTCGCCACCTTCGACATGGAATTCGCGCTCGGCCAGGTAATCCGTCCATCGACCTTCAACCGGATCATCGAGCGGGTCGGAGACAGCGACGCCTTGCCCGAGATCACCGAACAGATTCTTCGTACCCAGACCCAGGCGCGCTACGCACCCGATCCGCTCGGCCATTTCGGCCTCGCCTTGCCCTCCTACGCCCACTTCACCTCGCCCATCCGCCGTTACGCCGACCTCCTCGTCCACCGCGCCCTGGTCAGCCACTATGGGCTCGGCGAGGGCGGCCTCCCACCCGAGGACGCCACGCGCTTCACGGAGATCGGCGAGCACATCTCCATGCTCGAGCGCCGTGCGATGGAGGCCGAGCGCGACACCATCGACCGCTATGTCGCCGCCTATCTCGCCGATCATGTCGGCCAGTTGCTCGATTGCCGCATCTCCGGAGTCCAGCCGTTCGGCATCTTCGCAACCGTTCAGGGCCTCGGCGGCGACGGGCTGATCCCGGCCGGGGATCTCGGCAACGAATATTACCGCTACGACGAGGCGGCGCGCCAGCTGGTCGGCGACGAGACCGGCGAGACATACCGCGTCGGCCAGCGCCTTCAGCTGCGGCTGGTAGAGGCCAATCCGGTCAGCGGCGCACTTCGCTTCGAGCTTCCCGAGGGTAGCTACGGGCGTCCGGCGGGTGGGCCCAGGGAACAACGGCGTGACCGCGTCTTTAAGCCTGCTGGCGGCCGCCGCGGTCGGCCGGCAAACATCCGCCATCAATCCCGCAAGCGCTAGGAAGAAGCCCCATGCCCAAGACAATCGCCGTGCTCCGCGGTAGCCCACGCGCCGACAGTCTGACCGGGAAGCTCGCCCGCGCCATCGAACGTGCGGTCGGCGACCGGCTCGCCTTTCACGATATCCAGGTCCATGGCCTGCCCTTCTACAATCCGGATCTCGAAAAGGATTCGAACCACCCCGAGTGGACCGCCTTCCGCCAATCCGTGAAGCAGTGCGACGGCCTGCTGTTCGTCACCCCCGAATGGAACCGCTCGGTCCCGGGCGGTCTCAAGAACGCCATCGACATCGGCTCGCGCCCCTATGGACAGGGCGTGTTCCAGCAGAAGCCCGCGGCGGTCGTGACCCAGTCGACCGGCGGTACCGGCGGCTTCGGCTGCAACCACCACCTCCGCCAGAGCCTCGTTCACCTCGATGCGATCGTCCTCGGCCAGCCCGAAATGTATGTCGGCAACCTGTCGGCCGACAAATTCGGCGACGATGGCCGGATCAGCGACGAGGGTCTCGCCAAGCTGATCGACGGCTTCGCGGACGCTTTCGTCGCCTGGGTCGACAGGCAGGGTTGAACGGCGGTCGTCCCGGGTCCGGCCCGGGCTTCTTGTTGCCTAGGAAGTGGTACCCCGGATCGGGTCCGGGGTGACGACCACTTGAGCCAACTCACAACCGCGGCAGAGTCACGCCCTTCTGCCCCTGATACTTGCCCGCCCGGTCGGCATAGCTGACTTCGCACGGCTCGTTGCCCTTGAGGAACAGGAACTGGCACGCCCCCTCATTGGCGTAGATCTTTGCCGGCAGCGGGGTCGTGTTACTGAACTCCAGCGTCACATGCCCCTCCCAGCCGGGCTCCAGCGGGGTCACGTTCACGATGATCCCGCACCGCGCATAGGTCGACTTGCCGAGGCAGATCACCAACACGTCGCGCGGTACCCGGAAATATTCCACCGTCCGCGCCAGCGCAAAGCTGTTGGGCGGGATGATGCAGACGTCGGTCTTGCGGTCGACGAAGCTGTTGGCCGCAAAGTCCTTGGGGTCGACCACTGCCGAATCGACGTTGGTGAAGATCTTGAACTCGTCGGCGACGCGCGCGTCATAGCCATAGCTCGACAGACCGTAGCTGATGCAGCCGTCGCGGCGCTGCGCCTCCACGAACGGCTCGATCATGCCTTGGGTTTGCGCCTGTTCGCGGATCCAGCGGTCGGATAATATGCTCATGGTGGCGGTCTAGCGTTGCGCCGAGCGGTTCGTCGAATCCCGACCCGCGGAAATCCACCGCTAAGCCGACTTTTCCACAGGGCATCCACCGTTAACGTCCGCCGGCGCCCTTTTCCTTCCGCCCGAGAGGCGTAGAAGCACGCCCATGGCCGAAATTCTTCTTCACCCCGGTGCCGGCGCCCCCGAGGCGTCCGTCCAGCAGCTGCCGCACAACATTCAGGCGGAAGCCGCCCTGCTCGGTGCCCTGCTGCTCGACAACCGGCTGGTCGAGGACGTCCAGCTCAAGCTCCGCGCCGACCATTTCTTCGAGCCGCTGCACGGCCGGATCTACGAAGCGGTTCTCCGGCTGACCGACCGCAACATGGTTGCAAACCCCGTCACCCTTCGCCCCCTGTTCGAGGCCGACGAGGCGATGAAGCAGGTCGGCGGTCCGACCTATCTCGCCCAGCTTACCGGGTCGGGCGCGGCGCTGATCGCGGCAAAGGACTTCGCCAGCCAGATCTACGACCTCGCCCTGTTGCGCAGCCTGGTCGCCGTCGGCCGTGACATGGTGACGGGCGCGCTCGACACCAGCGAGGACGTCCGTCCGCTCGACCAGATCGAGCGGGCCGAGACCGAGCTCTACAAGGTCGCCGAAGCCGGTGGCGGCGAGGGCAAGGTCAAGACCTTCGCCGACGCCTCCAAGGAAGCCCTGCTGATCGCCGAAGCCGCCCTCAACAATGGCGGCAAGCTGTCGGGCATCACCACCGGCTTCACCGAGGTGAATGCGCGAATGGGCGGCATGCACCGCTCCGACCTCATCATCCTCGCCGGGCGCCCGGGCATGGGCAAGACCTCGCTCGCCACCAACATCGCCTTCAACGCCGCCCGTCGCCTGCTCCAGGACCTTGCCGACGGCATCCCCGCCGAGCGCTCGGCCGGCGCCGCTGTCGCCTTCTTCAGCCTCGAAATGTCGGCCGACCAGCTCGCCACGCGAATCCTCGCGGAACAGAGCAACATCCCGGGCACGCAGATCCGCACCGGGAACATGAACATCAACGAATTCCGCGACTTCGCGCGGATCGCGGGCGAGCTGAACAGCCTTCCCCTCTACATCGACGATACGCCGGGCCTGACCATCGCCGCGCTGCGCACCCGCGCCCGGCGGCTGAAGCGCCAGAAGAACATCGGCCTGATCATCGTCGACTATCTCCAGCTCCTGTCCGGCACGTCCAAGAGCGGCGACGGCAACCGAGTGCAGGAAATCTCCGAGATCAGCCGCGGCCTCAAGCAGCTCGCCAAGGAGCTGCACGTACCGGTCGTCGCTTTGTCCCAGCTCAGCCGTGCGGTCGAACAGCGTGAGGACAAGCGTCCGCAGCTCTCCGACCTTCGCGAATCCGGCTCGATCGAGCAGGACGCCGACATGGTCTGGTTCATCTTCCGCGGCGACTATTACCTCGCCGCGAAGCAGCCGGCCGACGACCATCCCGACTTTGCCGCCTGGCAGGAGGAAATGAGCCGCATCTACGGGATCGCCGAGCTGATCATCGCCAAGCAGCGCCACGGCGCCACCGGCAAGGTGAAGCTGAAGTTCGACGCGCGCATTACCCGCTTCAGCGACCTGGTCGAGGAAGGCTACGCACCCGAATTCGACTGAGGTCGATCGGGTCGCAAACGAGGTCCGGGGGGACGGGCGGCGGGCCGGAGTTTCTGGAACTCCGGCCCGCCTGATGCTTTCGTTCATCGATGGGCAATAGTTTCGCCACAAATGCGGGCGATATGGCGTCAACCATGCCAGCCTCCGCTTCACCCCGGCCGCTCGACGTGGCCCTGCTGATGTTCGACTTCGGCCCGACTGGCGTCGTCCGCAATGCGCTGCGCATCGCGCGTGCCGGCGCGGCTGCCGGCCTGAACGTGGAGCTCTGGGTCGCGCAGGATACGGGGGCTCTTCGGGCCGACGTCCCGGAGGGCGTGCCGGTGGTCGCCTTCGGTACGCCGCTCGGCACCAGCTACACCCGCGCCGACCGCCGCCGTGCCGGCCGCGCGACCGTTCCTGCTATCGCCCGCCTGCTGGAGGAGCGCCGGCCGGCCGTGATGCTCTCGGCGGGCAACCACTTCCACAGTTTCGCCGCCTGGGCCATGCGGCTGGCCGATGTCCCGACCCGGCTCCTGCTGCGGATCAGCACGGGCCTCCCGCGGCCGCACAGCCTCAATCCCTATCGCTGGGCGCGTTATGCGTGGAAGCGGCGCCGGGCGATCCGCCGCCAGCGTCAGGCCGACCTGTTGATCGCCGTCAGCCAAGAAGTCGCGGCCGAGCTTCGCCGCGACACCGGTGTTCCCGCCCACAAGGTCATTGCCATCCCCAACGGCATCGACTCCGCCGCCATCGCCGAACGTCAGGCGGCTCCGCTCGACCATGCGTGGTTTGCACCGGGTCAGCCGCCGGTGATCCTCGGCGTCGGCCGCATCGACAAGTACAAGAATTTCGAACTGCTGATCGACGCCTTTGCCCGCCTCCGTGCCCGCCAGCCGTTGCGGCTGATGATCCTTGGCGAGGAGCGCGGTGCGTGGCTGCACCGCCTCGAAGCGCGCATCGAGAAACTCGGCGTCGCCGCCGACGTCCGCTTCGAAGGCTTTCAGGCCGACCCGCAGCCCTTCTTCCAGGCCGCCGCCGCCTATGTCTGCTGCTCGCGCTACGAGGGCATGAGCAACGCCATGCTCGAAGCCATGGCCAACGGATGCCCGGTCGTCGCCACCCGCACCGCGACCGGTGCTGCCGAGCTGCTCGATGACGGCCGCCTCGGCCCGCTCGCCGCGCCCGGCGCCGCCGCGCTCGCCGATGCCATCGCAGCCCGCCTGGCCGCCTCGCGCGACAGCGCCGCGCTCCGCGCCCGCGCTCGTGACTATGATCTGCGCCAGTCGCTCGACGCCTATGTCGCCCTGCTGGCGACGCTCAGCGGCCGCCCGCTGCCCTCGGCAGATCAGCCCGCGGTCGAGCGCGCCCGGCAGGCCGCGCTCGCCGCTTAGTCTTCCAGCATGTTGGGGTCGCGCAGGCCCTCGTTGATCGAGGCGCGCGCGATCTCGGCCTCGCTGCTGGTCACCGGATAGGCGCAATAGTCTGCCGCATAGAAGGCGCTCGGCCGGTGATTGCCGCTGAGGCCGACGCCGCCGAAGGGGGCGTTCGACGGCGCGCCGTTGGTCGGCTTGTTCCAGTTGATGACGCCTGCCCGCACCTCGCTCCAGAAGCGGTCGTAGAGCTCCGGGCTGCCCCCGACGAGGCTCGCCGCCAGCCCAAAGCGCGTGTCGTTGGCCTGGGCAAGCGCCTCGTCGAAGTCGGCTACCCTGATCAATTGCAACACCGGCCCGAACATCTCCTCGTCCGCGCTGTTGTCGACGTCGGTCACATCGATCAGCGACGGGGTGAGGAATGGCCGGTCCTCCTGCGGCCGGTCGAGCCGGCGGATCACCCGTCCGCCCTTCATCATCAGGTCGAGGAACTGCGCCTGCAGATGGTCGGCCGCGGCATTGTCGATGACCGGCCCCATGAAGGGCTGCGGGCTGTCCATCGGCTCGCCGACGATGAGCCGGTCCATCAGCCTGAGCATCTCCCTGACCAGCGCATCGGCCGCCTTGCCGTCCTGCACGATCAGCCGCCGCGCCGCCGTGCAGCGCTGGCCGGCCGACAGGAAGGCCGACTGCACCGCGATGGTCGCCGCCGCGGTCACGTCGGCCGCGTCCCACACGACCAAAGGATTGTTGCCGCCAAGCTCGAGGGCGAGGATCTTGTGCGGCATGTCCGCGAATTGGCGGTGGAGGGCCTGTCCCGCCCGCGCCGATCCGGTGAACAGCAGCCCGTCGATCCCGTCCTCGCCGGCCAGCGCGCGGCCCTCGTCCGGACCGCCGACCAGAAGCCGCACCGCGCCTTCCGGCACGCCTGCCTCGCGATAGAGGTCGACCAGCATCGCGCCCACCGCCGGGGTCTTCTCCGACGGCTTGAACACGACCGTGTTCCCCGCCAGCAGCGCCGGCACGATATGCCCGTTCGGCAGGTGCGCCGGGAAGTTGTACGGCCCAAGCACCGCCAGCACGCCATGCGGCTTGTGCCGGACGGCGACCTTCGCCCCCATGGCGGCTTCCTGTTTGCGCTGCGGCGTGCGCTCCATGTAGGCGTTGATCGAGATCTCGACCTTGCCGACCACCGCGCCGACCTCGGTCTTCGCCTCCCACAAGGGCTTGCCCGTCTCGCGCGCGATCAGTTCGGCGAACTCCGCATCCCGCGCTCGCACCATGTTGGCAAAGCGGCGCAGGGTCTCGGCGCGATAGGTGACCGCCTGCGCTGACCATTCCGCCAGTGCCGCGCGCGCCGCTGCCACTTCTGAGGCCGCATCGCCGGTCTCACCCGACCACAACAGGGCCTGGGTGGCCGGCTCGAATGACTGCAACTGCATGGATGCTCCTTGAAGGCCTCGCTAGAAGACGCGGGCAGATGGCCGCGTCAAGCCTCGGCCGTGGCCTCGCCCATGCGGCGGATGGCTGCGACCTTGGCCTCGAACGGTCCCCAGTCGTCGCGTTCGGCGATCGCCGCCCAGATCGCCTCCACTTCCTCGATGTGCATGGAGCAGGGGCCCTCGTCCGACCAATAGGCATGGTCCCGTCCGCCCCGCCGCGACCCGATGGCGTGGGCCAGCGCGTCGAAGGCAGGGCCGGAATAAGCGTCGCCGGCCGGCCGCTTGCCCCCGCGCCAGTCGAAGAAGAAGCGGTCGATCCCCACCTGCCTGGTCGCCAGCGCCGCGATGATTGCCCGCGCTAGAACGCGGTCCTCCTCCGCCTCGCCCGCCCTCAGCCCAAGCCGCTTCACCAGCGCCGCCGACAGCGCCTCGTGAAAGTCCCCGGCAAAGCTCCCCAGCGCATCGCCCAGCGCCTTGTGGTCGTCCGCCACCAGGCTGAGGCAGCCCCCCAGCTGCGCCACATCCCACTGGATCGCCTCCGGCTGCCGCCCGAAGGCATAAAGCCCCATGTGGTCGAAATAAGCGGCGGTGAAGCCCGGGTCCCACTCCGGCGTGAAGCGCCACGGACCATAATCGAAGCTCTCGCCGGTGACGTTGATATTGTCGCTGTTGAGCACGCCATGGACGAACCCCGCCGCCATGTAGCCCGCTGCCAGCCGTGCCGTCCGCTCGGCCACGATCTCCAGCAGCCGGACCGCTCCCGAATCCGCCGGCTCCCCGAACAGATGCTCGTGGGCATAGGCGACCAGCTTCCCGATATTCTCCGTCTCGCCGAAATAGGCCAGCCGCTGGAAGGTGCCGATGCGGACATGGCTGTGGCTCAGCCGGGTCAGCACCGCCGAGCGGGTGGGGGAGGGCTCGTCGTTCCGTTCCAGCTGCTCGCCCGTCTCGAACAGGGCGAAGGTGCGGCTGGTCGCCACTCCCAAGGCTTCCAGCATCTCGGTCGCCAGCACCTCGCGTACCCCGCCCTTCAGCGTCAGCCTTCCGTCGCCGAAGCGGCTGTAGGGCGTCCGTCCGCTCCCCTTGGTGCCGAGGTCCATCAGCCGCCCCGCATCATCGCGCAGCTGCGCGAACAGGAAGCCGCGCCCGTCGCCGATATCCGGATTGTAGTTGCGGAACTGGTGCCCGTGATAGCGCAGCGCCAGCGGCTGCGGCAGATTGTCGGGCAGGGGCTCGAACCGGCAGAAATGCGCCGCCCAGTCGGTCTCCGCCAGCCCCACCTCCGCCGCCGCCCGCTCGTTCAGGAAGCGCGGCTTGCAGTCGGGAAAGCGTGCCGCCTCCACCGCGTCGTAGAAGGCCTCGCCAAGCTCCAGGATGCGCGGATCGGGCCGATAGGGTTGCGGAAGCGTCATTCTGTCCAGATAGAGGTCCAACCACAAAAGAGGAGTAGCCGGTGCCGGCGTTCGAGGATCGATATTACAACAGCGCCGACGGTCTGAGGCTCCACTATCGCGATTATGCGGGAGGGCATCCCGACCAGCCGCCGATCCTCTGCCTGCCCGGCCTCACCCGCAATGCCCGCGATTTCGAGCCGGTGGCCGACCGCTTCGCCGGCGACTGGCGCGTGATCGCCCTCGATTTCCGCGGCCGCGGCCTCAGTGCGTCCGATCCCGAACCCGCCCGCTACATGCCGGCCGCCTATGCCCGCGACGTGATCAAGCTGCTCGACCAGCTCGGAATCGCCGATGCCGTCTTCGTCGGCACCTCGCTTGGCGGCCTCGTCACCATGCTGATCGGGGCCATGGAGGACGAGCGTATCGCCGGCGCCCTCCTCAACGACATCGGGCCCGAAGTCTCGTCCGAAGGCATCGCCCGGATCCGCGCCTATGTCGGCAAGCCGGTCGCATGGGAAAGCTTCGCCGAAGCCGCGGCGACGATGAAGGAGCGGGCAGGGGACGTCTATCCCGGTTGGGACCTGCCCGAATGGGAGCGCTTCGCCCGCCGCTGCTGCCGCGAGGAAGGCGCCCATGTCGTCTACGACTACGACATGCGCATCGCCGAGCCGTTCGCGCAGGCCAATGACTCGACCCAGCCCGACCTCTGGCCCTGGCTCGAGCATCTGAAAGGCAAGCCCGTGGCCATCCTTCGCGGAGCCCTGAGCGACCTCTTCACCGAAGCCACTGCCGACCGCATGGTCCGCGAACTGGGGCCCGACGCCGAACTGGTCACCGTTCCCGACGTTGGCCACGCCCCCAGCTTCGACGAACCGGAAAGCATTGCCGCCGTCGAGCGGCTGCTGGCGCGCGTAAAGGGCTGAACCCGCCTTCCGACACCATGCGGCCAAAGGCTGGCTGCGGGCCTGCTCCTCGTCCGTTTTCGCGCTACGAGGCTAATGGCCGCTTTCGACCCATTGCGGGCATTGGCTCCAGACGCCAGGGTGCGGCGGTGCCGATCCGGAACCTCCCCGTTGCGCAGCAATGGGGAGGGGGACCGCTCCGCGCAGCGGAGTGGTGGAGGGGCCAGCACCATGCGCGCA